>JAVCCJ010000015.1 GCA_030765585.1 Candidatus Zapsychrus exili
GTTTCTAACATTTTGCGGTTTTGGGATAGTTTAGATAAACAAACTTCGTTTATTAAGAATGTTCATACTTTGTCCAGTCTTAAAACATTAATAATCAATGCAACATCTTTTGAGAAAGGTCCTGGCGTACATATTTTTCAAGTTAATAAGGAAAATCCTTTTAATTTTGTTGAATCTTCTAAAGCCCTGTTTCCTATCAAAGATCGAGCGATGGTAAGTTCTGATTTTACGCTAGATAAAGAAAGTCTTGTTATTGGTCCTGTTTATGATGGTAGTGAACAAGAAAGAAAACAATTAGTTAAAGATAAAATAAGCTCTATATTAGGTAAACTTGAAAGTTTTGATGAAGCAGATTCAGGAGAGTCTTTATACATAAAGAAGCAAGGTATTAATTATGTATTAGATTTGTCAGATTATGATTTAGGTTTGTTTGATTTTAGAATCTTCGTACATGGCGAAAGTGATAGAGATATTGGATTTTGGGTGAAAGTAATTTATGAAGTGTCGGGAAAAGAGCATTTTGTAAATTATTTCTCAACAAAATCAGAAAATAATTTTAGCAGTCAAATTATATGGGAAACACAGGGTTTAATTCAATTATTGAAAGGTAATGAATTTGAAGTTCATAATAATATTAAAACTGCCCAAGCGTTTGATAGAAATTTTTGGGATGATTGGGATTTAGAACATAAATCTTATCAAAGGTATCAACAAGAAATTCACCCAACAGCTGTTAATACGGTTGTTAATATTGTTAAGACGAAATTTAATAATAAATATGTAAATATATTTGATATCTTTTCGGCTGATGGAAGTTTTGTAGAGAAATTAAGAAATGAATTATCAGAAAATAAAAAAATTAGTTATTCTCTCCTAGATGGTAGCAAGCAAGCATCTTTGAAAGCAAAGCAAAAATTTGAAGATAAAGACGATGTTAATGTCTTGTCCTCACGAGATATACTGTCACTTGAGAGATTTGATAGTTTATTTCAATATAGGCCACAAATAGTAATAGCTATAGGCGGTCTTACTATTAATCCTTTAGAATCTAAAGAAGACGCCATTAAAATAGTTGAGATGGTTTATGAGCTTCTTTCTTATGAGGGGTATTTTGTGGTCTCTGGGTTAACGAGGACTTTTTTAAATTCCAATGATTATAAAGCGATAAGTTTCAATGTAATAAATAAAAGTATACCGCAACATTTCTTTTGGTATCAAGGACAAGATCTGCATTTGAAAGAACTTTATATTTTACGAAAACCAAATGAAGAATCTACTCGGGTCATTAGAGACCAAGCAATGATGGCTGCAAAAAAAGCAAGATGGGCTTATGGCAGCTACGCAAAAATAACCCCACTCAAGATTATTACTTTTTTAAGTGTATTATTATCTCCCACATTGTCTTTATCACAGGAAAACACTATGTTCGAATCTAGCTTAGGCATATCTTTAAGCGAAGAGCAAAAAAGTAAATTTTATCCAGATATGTTTTATGTTGGACAGGATACTTTAGGACAAAGGTACTCGTTTAAGGAGTATTATCGAAAAATATTTGATCAGCTAGGCGCTGGTAGTATTAAGCACATACAAAGTAAAGATCAGTGGAATGAAATTATATCCCGCTATGGCAATTTGCCTGAATATTTAGATGGATTTCTTGCTGAAGACTTTATTGATGAAAAATTTGTCTCATCTGTTTTTATAAATGAAACGGAAGCCAAAGCAAGTGCGCCAGAGACCTCCGATAGCGTTATTTATGCCAGAGAATCTCTTAAGATGATGTACGTTTCGGTGTATCCTTCGTATTTCTAAAATGCTGATTACAAACAGATTAAAAAACATTTTATAGGGGACAATAGAAATACATCAAAAGAGCGACGTTTGTTCTTTAGGAAAATGATTAAATCTTTAAAAGAGCATTATCAAAATCATCTTGCAGCAGATGAAATATATTTGAGAGAGGAATTTTATGCACGATATTATAGTTATTATATAAATGGATTGCTTGAAGAAGCGCCAGATGAAAGTTTGGGTGAAGATGCCAATCCAAACAAAAAGATACTTAATATATTTAGAGAATTTCAGAGTAAATTAAGTTCAGAGACTAAAGAATTAATATTAGATCATTATAAGACTTTGGGCTTTATTGTTGATAAAGAATACGACCAAGATCAATCTTTGCGCTACATTTGGCTTAATCAAATAAAAGGGGAATTTTTCGAGAGGAATGAAAGATTCGATATTATAAGAGACAGAATAAAAAGTGCTAAAGATTCAGTTGAGTATACGCATCAGGATATGCCGTTGTATCCTTCTATCAATTATTATGAGAATGTTTTAGAAAAAATAGGGCTTAATGGTTTTAAATATATAAATGATTCAATTGCGTGGGGAAAAATACGCAAAGGCTCTTTTGCTTCTTTTGTTGAAGAAATATATTTTTCTAGTTGGGATACGATAATGCCCGTATCTCCGATATTCATAGAAACATTTAAAGGGCATAAAAATTTAAAATATTTCTTAACATCCCATGAAACAGTTCACGCTGTTCATTCCTACGCATATTCTCAGGAAAACATAGCTAATATTCTTGATGATATTTCAATATCTTTTGTAAGAAATAGTTCTGATAAAAAGCTAGCAAAAGACTTTTTATTAAGAATGACCGATGTTCTTGCTTCTGCATATAAACAGCCTTCGCAGTTTCAGGTAGGATCTGAACTCTTAGCGTATTATTATGCATTTTATATTACAAATTTTATGGGTAAGTCAATTGAGCAAAAAGAAGCAGAGATAAAAGAAAAAGGCAAAGATCCTGATAACAATCTTTTCTTTATTTTTTATAAGTTTGATCAAATGCTGGATCAAGAAACACGAGATATAATTCATAGGCATTTAAAAGAATCTGGTCTTATTGTTGATAAATTTTATTTTGATGAACAATCTGTAGGATCATCTTTACGCGAAGATGCCACCGTTTATTTTAAGTCACAAGACGATAAAGCAATGTTAGCAGGTGAAGATTTTCATATAGTTGCAAACGAGATTTTAGATGAGTTAAATTATTTATCAAGACAAGAGACAGAAGATGACAAGTATGTTTTGGAATTCTCAGGCAAAGAGTATGCTTCAATAAGACATATGGATATGTCCTCTCCAGAATTTCTTTTACAATATAGGGCGCAATCTAATCCTTCAATTGTAGTTTTTCCCCAGGTGCCAGTAAATAAAAGCTTTATTCCTGAGATCTTGTTAAATGAAGGTTATTACTATGAATCAGAAGAGCATAAAATAGGCGAACAGCAACAATATAATTATTATATTACAAGAAGGTTTAGTGAGGAAGATCGTAATTTAACGGCTGATGAGGCTAGATTTGTTTTGGCAGTTGTCGCAGATGATGCTGGGTATAGCGATGCAGCTATAAAAATAATGTTTGATTTAGAAAATAAGCAAGACATCGTTGCTGAAACAGTATTAAAATTTTATGAGATAATTACTAGTTCTAATGGAAGATATAAGGCAGTTGCTGGGCACTTAAGAGAAGCGTTCCAAATTAATGGTAGGCAGTTTGTTTATAATAGATATTTTGGGGATAACAAATATGGATTGATTTCTGAGCATTTATTATTTGCTGTTAAAAGACTTCATGTTTTAAGTGAAAATGAAATAAATATTGATGAAGCAATGATAACGAACAATAAAGATCAAACAGTAGGTGATTTTGAAATAAAATATGAAACAGGATCTGAAATAGGACTTGAGAAAATAGGCGAGTGGCTTAGTCAAAGAAAAGATGTAATCGACAAGAAGCCTGTTGTTATTGTGCTAACTGGTAGGCCAGCAGGCGGAAAGTCAACGCTTGTTAAAGCAATTTCCAAGGCGTTTTTAAAATCTCAAGGCGTTGATTATGACCCTTGGCAGCATACTTTAAATAGAATAAATGGATTTGAAGCTTTACAGTCCGAGCTTGAAGAGAGAGGTATTTATTATCAAAATGAGAAATTTGCTGACGATCCTTATGACAATTGGCCGCCAAAGCCTAAATGTGACTGGACGACAGCTAAAGAAAAGCAAGGTCTACATATTTTTGAAGTTATTAGCAATAAAATTCCTAGATGGCTTAGGAGAAGAAAAAATACGCTTTTGATAAAAATGGATTCACCTGATGATATTACTTGGGAGAGATTGATAAAAAGGCATCCAGATATGACTGCAGAACGACTTGAACTGTTTTTTAGTGTAATAAGCGTTTATGACTTCCCTATTTTTACTCCGAAAAAACCTAAAAATTTTATTGAAGTTGGTAACGAGAAGAATCAGAAACATGAAAAGCTTGTGCAGGCTTTTTTAAATGGTTTTTCAAAAGTAGATGATGAGGCAATGATAGCGGATGAAAAACTAAAAATACCTTTTATTTTTAATTTAACTCCAGAACTTGCTGAAAAAGGCGCAGATATGTATTTGTCGAAAGCTAAGAAAGCCCTTGTAGACAATAAAACAGAAAAAGCTAGAAAACACTATAAGAGAGCATACTCACTATATATAAAAGCCATTGACCTTGATTATACTTTTTCTATGTTTAGCGAAGATGAAGATAGAGTGCCTAGGCTTAATAGAAAAGCAGAAAGACTGAGGGATGAACTTCTAACATTTGGATTTGATGATTTATTAGCTGTTACTAAAGAAGAGTTTATATTCTCTAATTTTTATAAGAAACGAAAAGGGTCTGATGTAAGCAAAAGCAATCTAACTAAATTTGGGAATATTACAACAGCGAGTTTTATCGGGGAGCCTTTTTATTTTATTTCTCAGGCATTAAAAAGAGATTACAATCGTCAAAAGGCGAAAGTTATCGAGAAATGTTTTTCAGAGCTTAACAACAATACAATGCGCAGAGGATCTGGGGGTAGATTTAAGAGCGCAAGTTTTTATAAAGACAAAAAAGATAGATATTTTGTAGAAATTACTTTTGAACAATATGGGGTCGCTGAGCCTCGATTTTGGGATATGATCAAGGGCAATGTTGAAAAATCAAGAGAGCATGAATCATTTAAATTGGCAGGTGAGGAGTATACAGATATAAGAAAAGAAGGAATAGATTTTGTAGGTAAAGGAAGAGGTTTTAGAAGTGTTGCTAATCTTGCGAAAAATACAAGAATAGCAATAGGGTATGAAAGAGGTGAATTAGGCAAAATAACTACAACACTTTTTGTTGATTTAGAGCCATTTTTAAAGAAAGCTTCTGATAAAGCAATGATAGCAGATAAAATCGATAGTGTTTTTATTAAGAATGTAGATAAGCTAGATTGGGTTGCCGCGAAAGAGGTAGAACGGAGAGAAATTGTTAGAAATATTGAAGACGAGTCTATTTTAGAAACTCAAAATCAAAAGAATTATTTTGCTAATAATATAGATATAAGAGAAATGTTCTTAGAATTTTTAATGAACGAAAAGTATAAGGATTTTGATGTTCTTAAAGAGCATTTGTTAAGATGGCACAAAACTTTGATAATGGGTAAAGATGGAAATAGTATCTACACTCCTAATATAATGTCAGAAGAGGAGGCTATAGAACAGGCTGGAAAATTTGATAAAATTATTTCTATAGAGGCAATTGATAAGAAAGTTAAAAATATTCAGAAAGATATAATCTTTTTTATGGAGTTTGATCCAGGTAGCGCCTATCCTCTTGAAGTTGTTGAAGCTGTAAATAGGGTTTTTGAAAGTTTTCATAAAGATTTGTGGTTATTTAAGAATGGCAATAATTCTTTATATATGAATATAGTTAATGCAATGTTGCGTTTACATGGATTGAAAAGCATTAGTCATTATCAGCTTGACGCTGGAGTTAAAGGCTCTCCTACAACCAGAGGTTTAGGAGTGGCTGGTATTAAGTTAGATAAAAATGATCCAACTCGTAATTTGCAAGCTGCTGTATTTGAAGCAAACCCATATCTTATAAAGAGTTCTGATAGAAAATATTTAATTGAAGAAGCTAAAAAAGCAATGCCATCTGTTAACAGTAAAGAGAAGAATTGGACTCATTTTAATAAAATAATAGAAATTTTACGCAAAAGAAAAGATACGGAAGTAGCTGTAATCGGCGGAGTAGATTTTAGTGTTAGTGAAAACCCTCTAATTTACAGGATTGTTGATCAGGTGCATCCTTATGGATCATATGTAGATGCGCTGGAGTCTGATGGTTTTAAAGTGATTTTAGGTAGTGCAGAATCTGTATTTTTAAAGCATATATTTGATAATATTTTATATCAACACGTTAGGTCAAGCTTGGTGTTTGTAATAAAAGAGAGATATGCAAATTACAACAAGATAACTATTGTTGATAATGGAGAAGGGTTTAAGGATAAGAAGGATCAGTATGTTCTGATTTTAGACGCTATTAAGCGTGGAAATTCTTTTGGTGACGGCGGCGATCTTGGCACAGGCTTTACACAAGTATTTAACTCAGGAGTTGATTATATATCTATTACAGGCTCAAAAGAATGGGTAATACTTGAGGGTTCAAATAAGAATAATAGGGAGAATTTTATGCCGCTTGTGTCTGGTAAAGAAGCTGCTAAACATGGAACAGTTATAGAAGGATATTTTTTAAATAATAATTGGTCAATATTTAATAATATTTCTAAGCGTAGAATTAGAAAAACATTTTCAAAAGATAATATTTTATCTGTGGGGCAATCAAAGAAAACGTTCGAGGATTTATTGGGTTCTTCAAAAGATCAGGCGATGATAGCAGAAGGATATAATATATTTGATTATAGAAAATTTGTGGATGATGGTTACACAGAATATGTAGCAGGAGGTAGTAGGCTCTTATTTACACTGCTTAGGAACAAATATGATAAATTGTCAGAGCTAGAAATTTATTCTATTAATGTTATTGATTTAAATACAAGGCAAGCAATTGGTTATCTTGATTTTAGTATTAATACAGAAGAGTTAATAGCCGGGGCAGATTCAAATGCAAATCTTAATTGGATATCAGGTGATTATGGATTGCCTAATTATATAAAATATTATGGAGTTGGCATTAAGGATATGATGTCTATTCGGACAAAAGATAACGGCAAATCTCGTGCTGTTGGATTTTTTATTAAAGAAGAATATAGGAATAATCCAAAGGTAGAGGCTAGTGAGAATAAAAATATTTGGAATTTGGATAAATTGCTTATGGAAATAGCTTTTTCTATTTCTAAAGACGAGGGAGTTAAAGAAGAATTTCGCATTCTTCCTACATCTAAGAAAATAGATTATTATAAAAATAATTATGGTGCTACTGAAATGATAGGTAATGGAGCTTGGCATAAAATTATGTTGGAGGAAAATTCGAAATCTTTCGCTATAAGATTGGGCAAAAATATTGATGGAAAAGTTTCAAAGATGTTTGTAGAAAATAGTCCGTTAAGCAGAGGGGTTAAGCTTGTAAGAAATTTAGAGAATTTTAAAAGTTTTATTGCAGGAGTGGATGAGCAGCCTACTTCATATAATGAATTTGAGTATCGAGAAGTTGTTGATTTTAGTCCGTTTTTATTTAGCGCAGATGTTGGGAAAATTATCAATGAAGCAATTGCTGAGATTAATCGCAGATATCATAAATCTTATGATAGGAAATTTTATGGTAGAACATACGACAAAGTTTCATATTTAGGTAAAAAGAAGATAAGTAAATTAGAGAATATTATTGAAAAATTAATGCCAGTTTATAAAGAATATAAGGTGCATGCTTCTGTCGAAAATAAAGGACAACTGTTTAATCAACTTCTTTTTACATTGCACTTAGATAGTAAGAAAGAGCCTGAATATTATATTTTGCTTGAAACAAATAGAGATGATATATGGGAGGTTTCGTCAGGCCCGTGGGCTGACGAAGACATTAAAGGTGAGACAGTAGAAACAGCAGTTAAGGATTCTGATTTCGCGCTTATGGCGGATAGCGAGGAGGATATAGGGAACACTAGAACTTTAGACTACTGGCGAAATCATTCTGAAATTAATATTATAGAAGGAGGGAAAGAAGGTATCACTCCTGAGGAAGAAGAAATTGAGGCTTTACGTGTGGTTGATAAAAAAGGAAGTGTATATAAGAATGTGTACATTTCCAAGAAACATGCGCATCAGCGTGGATTTTGGCATCAGACAGCACATGTCTATGCATTTTATAAAGGAAAGTTGCTTATTCATAAACGCAGTAATAAGAAGGATACATCAAAGAATAAGCTTCAAGTATCATTTGGCGGACATGTGGATTTTGAAGATAAAAGCTTAAAAGATGCCGCACAAAGAGAAGGGTCTGAAGAGTCGGGGATAAAGCTAGACGAAAAACGTTTGATTCAAGTATCAGATATTAATGCTATTAGGAGAGAATATAAATTGGAAGATGGATTTAATCGTGAATTCTCTACCATTTTTATTTATGAATTAAATGATAGCGAGCTTAAAAGTTTAGAAAAAAATTACAATATAAATGAAATTGATGAATTTTGGTTATTGCCATTTAAAGTCTTTGAAGAAATGACAGATAAAACTCCAAATCTTTTTTCAAGAAGTTTAAATCATATTGTTCGCGAAGGTAGAGATATTTATGAGACTATAAAACAAAAGGCTGTTCAATCTGACAATGCGCTTATGGCAGAAGAAGTAGGTGGTATTGACTTTAATACTTCAGAATTAGAGATAAAAGAGATGGGAGAGAAAATAGAATTTGATGTTAATATTGATATCAAAGCTCTAGAAAATGCAACAGGATTTGTACCTGTAATTATAAATATTACTCCAATAACAAACCTTCCTATGTTTTTAGGTTTGAACAATAAAGAAAAACTTCCTAAGCAGGAATTGGCTTCTAAAGACATGGCCTACCTAAAACCTTAAATGGTTTGTTTTTAATAAATTGACTCATTATTGTTTTTATGATAAGTTTATCAATCTATGATAATAAATAATATTATTAATATAAGAAAAGAGATAGCATCTGTCTGCGAGGCTTCTAGCAGAGACCCAAAAGATATTACACTTGTTGGCGTTACGAAGTATGTTGAGTTAAACAAGGTAAAAGAAGCCATTGAATATGGCATAGAACATATTGGAGAAAACAGGGTTCAGGATGCTAGGGAAAAATTTGAAGAATTAGATTCTTCAGGCTTTGAAGTTATTAAGCATATGATAGGACATCTTCAAACCAATAAAGTTAAGTCTGCAGTTGAGATATTTGATCTTATACAGTCTGTTGATAGTTTAAAATTAGCTTTAGAAATAGATAAATGTGCTCGTGCAGTAAACAGGCGAGTTGATATCTTAATTCAGATAAACATTTCTGGAGAAGAGCAAAAGTTTGGGACAGATAAAGAAGTTGGTCTTGAATTAATTGATCATATTTTGAAACTCGAGAATGTTAGAGTGTTAGGTCTTATGACTATGGCGCCTTTTACAGAAGATGTAGCAATAATTCGCAATTGTTTTAAGGGTTTAAGGCTTTTTAGGAATCAAATCAATCAGAAATTTCAAGGAAATAGAAATATTGAGATGAGATATCTTTCAATGGGAATGAGTTCAGATTTTAAAATAGCCATTGAAGAAGGAGCAAATATGATACGAATTGGAGGGGCATTATTTCAATGAAAATAAATATAGCTTTTATAGGTGCTGGAAATATGGGAGAGGCGATTCTCTCCAAGGTTGTTAAAGATTTTCGTGTGTCTGTTTTTGAGAAAGATAAGCAAAGATTGCGATTTCTAAAAAGAAGGTATCCGGTCAAAGTTCCTGATTTAAAAATAACAGTTATGGAAGCGGATATTATTATCTTAGCTGTTAAGCCGCAGAATTTTAATGAGGTATTAAAAAATATAAAAGAATACATAACAAAAGATAAATTGGTTATTTCAATAGCAGCTGGTGTTACAGCTAAGTTTATCGAACAAAGATTAGGCAATGCAAGAGTTGTTCGTACAATGCCTAATTTGCCTGCAAAGGTGGGTGAGGCGATTACAGCTATATCTAAGGGCAAATTCGCAAAAGTTTCAGATGTAAAGATTGCGACCAAGATATTTAATTTAATTGGGAAGACAATTGTCGTTGATGAGAAGTGGATTGATTCTGTAACTGCTGTATCTGGCTCAGGACCTGCGTATGTATTTTTATTTGTTGAATGGCTAATATCTTCCGCAAAATCTTTAGGTTTTAAAGAAAATCAGGCAAGGGACTTAGCTTATCAAACTTTAAAAGGAAGCGTAAAGCTTTTAGATGAAACAAAAGAAAAGCCAGAAGTGTTACGAAAGAAAGTAACATCAAAGGGAGGCACAACAGAGGCTGCTCTTCGCATATTATTTAAAGCGAAAATAAATAAGACATTTGAAAAAGCTATAAAAAAGGCAAAATCAAGAGCAAAAGAATTATCAATGTAGGAGGAACAATGGCTAAAATTGGAATAATTGGTGGAAGTGGGCTATATGAAATTGAAGGCTTGGAAAACATAGAAGATATAACGATTATAGATACTCCTTTTGGTCAGCCTTCAGGACATTTTGTGACTGGTACTTTTGCTGGTGTTGATGTTGTATTTTTATCTCGCCATGGAAAAGGTCATAAAATATCGCCAAGTTGTATTAATTATAGAGCTAATATTTTTGAAATGAAAAAGTTTGGTGTAGATGCTATTCTTTCTGTTTCAGCTGTAGGAAGTTTAAAGGAAGAAATAAAGCCGCTTGATTTTGTTGTTCCAGATCAATTCATAGATAGAACAAATAGATGCAGACAAGCAAGTTTTTTTAATGAAACAATTGTTGCACACGCTCCTTTTGCACATCCAATTGATAATAAGTTATCAAAGATACTTGTTAATAGCGCAAAGAAATCAGGTGCGATTGTGCATACTGGCGGAACATATGTGAATATGGAAGGACCTCAGTTCTCCACAAAAGCAGAATCGAATCTTTACAGAAGTTGGGGTATGGATATAATCGGTATGACAAATATGACAGAAGCAAAATTAGCTCGCGAAGCTGAGATAGCTTATGCAACACTTGCTGCAGTTACTGATTATGATTGTTGGCATCCTGATCATGATTCCGTTACTATTGATATGATTTTAGATAATTTAAATAAAAATGTTTCAAAGGCAAAAGAAATTCTAAAATTAGCAATTCCAGAAGCTGGAAAAATAGATAAATTTGATGCAAGTGATGCATTAAAATGTGCAATTGCGACAGATGTATATGTTATATCAGAAGAAATTAAAAGAAAATATAAAGTTTTAATAGAGAAATATATAAAGTGATTGATTATCAAGAAACGCTAAATTTACCAAAGACAGAATTTTCTATGAGAGCAGGGCTTGTAAATAAAGAGCCTGCAATGCTTGAGAAATGGATAAATGAAGGTCTTTATGATGCTATAAGAAAGAAATCAGAAGGCAAGCCTATCTTTTTTCTCCACGACGGACCACCGTATGCTAATGGTGATATTCACATTGGACATGCATTAAACAAGATATTAAAAGATGTAATAATTAAATTTAGAACTATGCAAGGTCGTGACGCTTTGTATGTTCCTGGATGGGATTGTCACGGGCTTCCTATCGAGCATAAGCTGCTTAAAGAGATGAAGAAAAATAAGTCTGAAGTAGATTGTGTTGATTTTAGAAAAAAGGCTCACGATTATGCTTTAAAATATGTTGATATACAAAAAGAACAATTTAAACGTCTTGGTATATTTGGTGAGTGGGATAAACCGTATCTTACCCTTAATACTGAATATGAATATTGGATTTTAAAATCATTAGGTGAGCTGGTAAGTCAGGATTATATTTATCACGGACTTAAACCAGTTAATTGGTGCTTTGATTGTGAAACAGCTTTGGCTGAAGCAGAGGTTGAATATGAAGATCACACATCACCGTCTGTTTATGTTAAATTTGAAACTAATAATAAAGAAGTTATAAAAGACTTACCTGATAAACAGTTATCTTTGCTTATTTGGACGACAACTCCTTGGACGCTTATGGCAAATGTTGCGGTTGCGGTAGCTAGTAATTTTGAATATTCTTTTGTTGATATAGGTGATGAAATAATAATTATTGAAAGCACTCTTGCTGATTCGGTTTTGGCCAAAGCATATGTTCAAGATTTTAAAGTTTTAAAGAAAGTAAGTGGAGATGAACTTACTAAATTAAATTATAAACATCCGTTTGGTATATTGGATGAATGTCGCGTTGTGGTTGCTGACTATGTTACAAAGGAAGATGGCACAGGTTTGGTTCATACCGCTCCAGGTCACGGACAGGACGATTATCAAACAGGATTAAAATATGATTTACCTGTTTTAATGCCAGTTAATAGCAGAGGAGTTTATAACGAAAAAGCTCTTTCGTATGAAGGCAAGCATGTTCTTAAAGCTAATAGTGAGATTATAGAAGATTTAAAAGCTAAGACTATGCTTTTTGCATCTGAAAATATTGCACATTCTTATCCACATTGTTGGAGATGCAAAAAGCCTATTATTTTTAGAGCGACAAAACAATGGTTTTTAAAGATTGATCATAATGATTTAAGATCTAAGTTGATGGATATTGTTAAAAAAGATGTTGAGTTTATACCAGAAGCAGGACAAGAAAGAATGCTAGGAATGGTAAGGTCGCGTCCAGATTGGTGTTTATCTCGCCAACGTTATTGGGGTGTTCCAATTCCTGCGCTTAAATGCAAGGGATGCGCAGATGAAAGCAAGCTATTTGTTGATGTTATTAACAACTTTGCAGATATTGTAAAAGAAAAAGGCACTAATGCCTGGTTTGAATTAGAGGTAAAAGACTTGTTGCCAAAAGGGTTTAGTTGCCCTGATTGCGGTGGGTCTGAATTTGAGAAGACAAATGATATACTGGATGTTTGGTTCGATTCAGGGGTAAGTCATCAAGCTGTTGTAAAAGGTACGCTTGGCAAAGAACTTCCAGTTGATTTATATCTGGAGGGCTCTGATCAGCACAGAGGATGGTTTCAATCTTCGTTGATTCCTTCTGTCGCAATTGAAGGAGAGGCCCCTTATAAAGCTATCTTAACCCACGGTTTTGTTGTAGATGCCCAAGGGCGAAAAATGTCTAAATCATTAGGAAATGTAATATCTCCTTTGAATATTATGAAGAATAGTGGTGCTGATATCTTAAGGTTATGGGTTGCAGCAAGCTCATATCATGATGATATAAGGATATCAACTGAGAATTTAACTAGAATAAGCGATGCATACAGAAAGATAAGAAATACTATACGTTTTCTTTTAGGTAATTTAAATGGATTTGAAGTAGAAGAGCATTCTTTGCAATATGATGAGCTTTTTGATATTGATAAATGGGCGCTTGGTAGATTATCAGAAGAAATTAACAAGACTTACGCAAGCTACAATGACTATGATTTCTCTAAGGTTTATAAACGTATATATAGCTTTTGTAATGAAGATTTGTCCAGTTTTTATCTTGACATTTTAAAAGATAGATTGTATACTTCGGCAACCAATCAGCAAGCAAGACGTTCAGCGCAGACAGTTCTTTACCATATATTGGATTATTTAGTAAGAGTTTTAGCTCCTGTTCTTAGCTTTACTTCTGAAGAGGTGTTTAATCTTATGCCAAAGAGCTCTTTAAACAAGAATGTAAAAAGCGTTCATTTGCTTGAATGGCAAGATACGCCAAAAGAATGGGGCAATGAAGATATAATCAAGAAATTTGAGCTTCTAGTGCTTTTAAGGCCATATATATTAAAATCTTTAGAAGATAAAAGAAGAGACGGCGCGATAGGAAGTTCTCTTGAAGCAAAGGTAATATTTAATACTGCGAGTAAAAGAGACTTTGATTATCTGGCTGAATTTAAAGATATGTTGCCAGCCGCCTTTATTGTTTCTCAGGCTGAGATCAACAAAGTCGAAGATGTGACAGAAGGTTTAAGCGAAGAATTTAACAAGACAGAAATTATTATAGAAAAGGCTGATGGAGACAAATGTCCTAGATGCTGGAATTATAAAGTTGACATAGGTAAAGACCCTAAACATAACACTATTTGCGCTCATTGCGCTACTATGGTAAAGGAATAAATCAATGGAATCGAAAGAAATGGATAAGAAAAAATTAGAATTTTATAAAAAGATGCTTCTTAAAATAAAAGAAGATCTTCTTCATGATGTTAAAAATATGGCACATAACTCTGATTCAGCAGGAAATGAAGGTGATGTGTCAGGCCATGTTTTGCATATGGCTGATGTTGCAACAGATATGTATGATAAAGAGTTTAATTTAGGATTAGCTTCAAAGGACAGAGAAATCCTTCAAAAAATAGATGATGCTCTTATACGTATTGAAAAAGGTACCTATGGAATTTGTTTGGGTACTGGAAAGAAAATTTCACAAGCTCGCCTTAAAGCGATTCCTTATACAGAACATTGTTTAAAACACCAAGAAGAAATCGAAAGCCAAGGTTAAAATGAGGGATCTGTCTCGATCTCAATTTGATACTTTACTATCTATTCTTACAACAGTTATTGTTGTGCTAGTTGATCGTCTTACCAAAATTTTCTTTATAGATTTGCTTTCCTATGGAGAATCTCTTCCAGTTATTCGCAATTTCTTTCATGTAACATTGGTTTATAATACAGGTATAGCTTTTGGACTCTTAAAAGATAATGGAGTCGTTTTTCTGATAGTTCCTATTATTGCAGTTGCGCTTTTGGCCTACAATATCTTTTATTATAAACAAAATAATGAAGTATTAAGTCGTTCTTATATTTTTGCTTTTTCTTTGATATTAGGTGGAGCAATGGGGAACTTGATTGATAGAATTAATTATGGTTATGTAATTGATTTTATTGATTTTCGTATTTGGCCTGTTTTCAATATTGCAGACAGTGCAATAACAATAGGTGCAATAATAATAGCTATCAAGTGTTTTCATCCTGACAAGTGACAAAAGACCATTGACAAGTGACAAAAAAATGAGAAATTATAAAAATATTAATGCGTATAAATATGCAGATAATTTTATGATAGAGGTTTATAAAACAACGAAACATTTTCCTCAAGATGAAATCTATGGAATAACATCTTAGTTAAGAAGAGCAGTTGTATCAATCGCAACAAATATAGCCGAGGGAGCTAGTCGTCAGCATAAGAAAGATTATTTAAATTTTCTTTTCATATCTAGAGGCTCTTTATCTGAGACGGAATGTTTATTGAATTTATCAAATAGATTGGGTTATTTAAAAAATGGTGAGTTTGAGCATTTAAATCAAATTAAAGAAAATATATCAAAGGCATTGTTTGGTCTTATTGAAGCTGTTAAGAAAGAAGTTTAGTTTTTAGTCAGCTGTCAATAGTCACTTGTCATCAGTCAAAAAAATGTTTCCTACGATTTGCAAAATTGGATCACTAACAGTTTATTCTTATGGAATGATGTTGGCACTCGCCATTATTGTCTGTTCTTTTTTATTGACTAGAGAAGCAAAAAAGAATGGTATAAACAAAGATTTTATTATGGATCTAATTTTCTTTTCTGTTGTAAGCGGTATAGTGGGTGCACGCTTATTTTTTATTACGTTAAATATTAATTTTTTATACAAAATCCATTAGAGATAATAATGATTCATCATGGCGGCTTGGCATGGCAAGGTAGTTTAGTATTTGGTGTGTTTGGAGGGATATGGTTTATAAAAAGAAAAGGCTTAAGTATTTTAAAGGTGCTTGATTTGACTGCCCCGTATATTGCTTTGGGACAGGCAATCGGTCGGATTGGATGTTTCTTAAACGGATGTTGTTATGGAAAGCTTTCTAATGTTGGTATTTATTACCCCGTACATCAAGAGACTCTTATCCCTACACAGCTTTATTCTTCTTTAGGGTTATTTTTAATCTTTTTAATTTTAAAGTTTTATAAAAAATATTCTAGTCGTGACGGAGAAGTTTTTGTGTTATACCTTATCTTTGCTCTTACGTTTCGTTTTTTTATAGAATTTTTAAGAGCAGATCATTATGAATTTTTATTTGGTTTAAGTATCTATCAACTTGTTTGTTTATCACTTTTTTTAATTTCAACTTATGTCTACACACTCATTAAAAATAAATCAAGAAAATCATCATAAGCGTTTAGATATTTTCTTAGCAGAAAATTTAGATTGCGTTCCTTCGCGTAGTTTTGCTAAGAAGTTAATAGACCATGGTCATGTGCGCGTAAATGAAATAAAAGCAAAGGCACATTATAAAGTGATAGAGGGTGAAGATATTGTTGTCGAGATACCAAAAGATTTCTTGTCTAACAAATATATTGCTCCAGAAGATATACCTCTTAATATCTTTTATGAAGACGACTATCTTATTGTTGTGAATAAAGCAAATGGTATGATAGTCCATCCCGCAAATGGCAATTATTCTAATACGTTAGTTAACGCTTTGTTGCATTATTCAAATCAATTATCGAGCGTTAATGATGATGATATTCGTCCAGGAATTATTCATAGACTTGATAAAGAAACATCAGGTTTGATATTAGTAGCCAAAGACAATATAACGCATACTAGGATTGCTAAACAATTTCAGCGTCATGAAGTTAAGAAATGTTACATTGCGCTTGTCGAAGGAGAAGTTACTTTTGATGAAGGCAAAATAGATGCTCCTATAGGAAAACACAGATCTGCACATGAAAAGAAAGCTATTTCTTATGGAACAGATTCAAAAGAGGCTTTGACACATTATAGGGTTATTAAAAGTTTAGATGGAGCTACATTGGTTGCGCTCTTTCCAAAGACAGGAAGAACGCATCAGCTACGTCTTCATATGAAGCATATAGGTCATGTAATATTGGGCGATGATAAATATGGCAGAAAAAGCACATTTACAAGGTTAGCTTTGCACGCTCAGTCAATAGGATTTACTCATCCAATTTATAAAAATTATATAGAGTTTTCATCCATTATTCCTAAAGAATTTTTATCACGTGTAGGTTTGTGATTTAATCTGATTGGCCCCATGAAAATCAAGCTTACCTTGAAAAGTAGATTTTTAGCACTTTTTAAAATAGTTCAATAAGAAGTTTTTATTAATAAAATTTTGTGTATAATATAAATATCTAGCAGTTTAATAAATTGTTTCTTTATATTTTAGTTAAATTGCTAGAGATTACGGTCTTTTCTTGAAAAAATTGTTGACTATAATACTAGTAGTATAATCATCAAACCAAACTTATTTTAATATAAGGAGTTAGGGAGGATTGATATGAAGATGAATTCTTCTGGAAAAATTGTAACTATATTTCTTGTAATCTTTGCGCTTCTTTTGATTTCTTTGACAGCTATTTCTATGTTCTTTTTTCAAAAGGAACTTGGGTCACGGAGAGCAGCTGAAAAAGGACTAGAAGAGGCTCAAGTTAATATCACAAGCCTTGCAAGTAGTCTTGAAGTATCGAAGAAAGAAAACTTTGTTCTTGAGGAAAAAAATAAAGAAGCAGATGAGAGAATTAATGATTTGTCTGATGAAATAGAGCTTGAAAAAGGCTTAAGGGAAGAGATGAAACTAGAAAATGCTTCTCTAAAAGAACAGTTAGAAAATGAAATACAAGCAAAAAAACAAATTAAAGATAGTTTAGAATCTCAATTAAAAGAATCGATTGATAAGGTTGACCAATTAGGAGCTAAGATTCAGGCTAGTGAACAAAAAAGCCAAGAATTAGAAACAAGTTACAGACGCTTTGAAGAGGAGAATGTTGTTCTTAAGGGAAAGATTGCTGATTTAGAAGAAGGTATTTCAGTTGCAACTGCAAAACAAAAAGAATTAGAAATCAAAGAAGTGGAAGTAGCAGCTGCCGAAGAAAAACAAGTAGAACTAGACAAGATAGTTGTTGCTAACGTTGAAACCCCAGAAGGTCGTATACTAAGCGTTGATACTGAAACAGAGTTTGTAATTATAAATCTCGGAGAGAAAGATGGTGTTAAAATGGGTGACCTTCTTTCTGTATATCGAGGAAAAGATTATTTAGGAGATGTTGAAATAACTCGTCTTCAATCAGAAATGTCAGCTGCTGATTTGCTTCCGCCGTTTTCAAGCAAGCTTGTACGTAAAAATGACCAGGTTGTAAGTAAATAATTGGGTCATTTTGTTTAAAAGAATGATGACTCATGATTGCACAGATTAAACGCACCTACCTGCTGGTAGGCAGGGATTACACCGATTAAAATATAAAAATTTGTTATCTGTGTAATCTTTTTTTTTGATCAGAGTAATCAGGTTCTTTGTTCAAAATTAAAAAGAAAGAACCAAATAATGACTCTCCATGTTAAATCCGCAACTTCTTTAAAAGGAAAAGTAGCCCTTCCTGCATCAAAATCATATTCTATACGTGCATTTATAATCGCATCATCTGGTGGAAGATCTATTATTAAAAATACTTCCAATTGTGACGATGCTATCGTGTCAATTAAAGTAGCCTCTTTACTGGGATCTAAGGTTATTAAGCAAAAGAATAATGTTTGGAAAGTAGATGCTTCTAGGGTCAAAAATATTTCTTGTAAAATTGATGTAGGAGAGTCTGGAACAGTTTTGAGGTTTTTATTGCCTATTGCGTCTTTATCTAGTCAAAAAATATCTATTGTAGGTAAGGGAACGCTTTGTGGTCGACCTAATTTGCATTTGACCAATGTTTTAAGAAAGATGGGAATCAATATAAAAGGTGCAGGCAAAAAAGATAGTGTGCCGATTTCTTTAAATGGCGGAGAGTTGAAGGGAGGTAAGATAAGTATTGACGGAACGTTGAGTTCTCAGTTTATTTCAGCTCTTCTTATAGTAGCGCCTAAGTTAAAAGAAAATACAAATATATTTTTAACAGGTAAAAAACTAGTATCTTCTGATTATATTGCAATGACGCTTCAGGTTTTAAAGTTATCGGGAATAAAAATTACAAAAAGAAATAGTAGGAATTATTATGTTCAAGGAAATCAAAAGTTTAATGGCTTAAAGAATTTTGTTGTTCCTTCTGATTATGGCTTAGCTGCATTTTTGATGGCAGCGGCAACGCTTATTAAATCAGATATAATTTTAGAAGGACGTTTTAATGATAAGTTGATTCAAGCTGATGGACATATCCTTAGGATATTAAAGAAAATGGGAGTAAAGTTTACTAAGACCTCCCAAAGCATCAAGATAAAAGGTCCATTTAAATTAAAAGGTGGAGAGTTTTCTCTTAAAGATTGTCCTGATCTTGTACCTATTGTGTCTGTGTTAGCATTATTTGCTAGTGGCAAAACTCGTCTTTATGACATAGGGCATGTTCGAGCAAAAGAATCTGACAGAATAAGCGATTTAAGAAAAGAACTTCTTAAGGTAGGTGCAAAGGTATCTGAGAAAAAGAATGAATTAGTGATTTATCCGCAAAAAGAGTACAAAGAAGATTGCGTGTTTAATCCTCATAATGATCATCGTCTTGCTATGTCTTTTGCTGTTTTAGGTTTAAAATTAGGGTCAAGAGTTGAAAATATAGAATGCTCTAGTAAATCATATCCTGGATTTGTACGTGATTTTAAAGCTATTGGGGCAAAAACAAAAAGCAAGTAACTTGCTATCATAAATAAACCATTTGACAGCAATTTCCTTTTAATATATCATTATTTATATTAATTAGTATTATATAAATTCAGCACCTTTATTCAATTTTTTAAATAAAGGTGCTGGGTAAACTTAAACATCTTTAATCTTTCCACAATTCTTTCAGGATTGTATCCCAAAGGAACTATTAATGTTACAGAAAATCTTTAAAATTATTTTAAAATTCTTAAATTATGTTCTTGGACTCTTTTCAAATGATATGGGTATTGATTTAGGAACTGCTACTACTTTAGTATTTGTTAAAGGAGAAGGTGTTGTTCTGTGCGAGCCGTCTGTTGTTGCTATAGAAAAAGAAACAAACAGAGTTATCGCAGTTGGAGAAGATGCGAAGAAAATGCTTGGAAGGACGCCAGGAAATATTATAGCAATAAGACCTATGAAAGATGGTGTTATTTCTGATTTTGAGATAACAGAGGCTATGCTTAAGTATTTTATAAAGAAGGTTCACAAAAGAAAAGTTTTGGTACGACCTGCTATGATAATTGCTATTCCATCAGGTATTACGGCAGTTGAAAAAAGAGCAGTTAGGGATTCAGCAGAACGTGCAGGAGCTCGTTCAGTTGAACTTATTGAAGAGCCGAAAGCTGCTGCAGTTGGTGTTGGTCTTCCCGTTGAAGAACCTGCTGGAAACATGATAATTGATATAGGTGGTGGTACAACAGAGTTTGCAGTTATTTCTTTAGGTGGGCTTGTTTATGCAAAATCTATTCGTATAGCAGGAGACGAAATGGATGCTGCTATAATTGAATACTTAAGAAAAACATATAATTTGATGATTGGAGAAAGAACAGCAGAAGAGATAAAAATAAGAATTGGTTCTGCTTATCCTTTGGAAGAAGAAATTAATATGGATGTTCGTGGTCGCGATCTTATATCAGGATTGCCTAAAACTATTGCGATAACATCTGTTGAAATACGAGAAGCTTTACAAGATCCAGTTCAAGCCATTGTTGATGCATCTAAGTCTACTCTAGAACAAACCCCACCAGAATTATCTGCAGATTTAATTGATCGTGGTATTGTTATGGCAGGCGGTGGTTCTCTTTTAAGAGGATTAGACAAAAGAATTTCAGAGGAGACAGGCTTACCAGTTCATATTGCTGATGATCCTTTAACAGCAGTTGTTTTAGGGACAGGCCAAATGTTAAATATGCCTTCTCGATTAAGAAGAAGAATAATTGTTCCTACAAAATTAGATTTTTAGTTTTGATAGGCAATGTTTTAAAGTGATTTTTATTTTGTAGGGAACGGCTTTACGCCGTTCCCTACTTCTATTTTACCTTGATATGATTTCTCATAATAAAATTAAAAATTTCGTTTATCTATTAATACTTGTGTTGCCATTCTTTCTATTTTTTGTCCGCCCAAATTTTTTAAATTCTTTTAAATTAAAATTAGTAGAGATAACAGCTTCTCCAATTAGACTTATATCAATACCGATAAAAGAAGCTAAGAAAATACTTTATTATCATCGTACGTTTGACGAATATAAAAAAGTGAAAGCTCAGGCAGATGTTCTTAGCGCAAGACTTATTGGGTTTGAAGAAGTATCAAAAGAAAATTCTCGACTAGAAAGATTACTTGAATTTAAGAGAAGATCTATATATTCATCGGTTGCGGCAAACGTTGTTGGAAGAAACCCATCTCATTGGAATTCTTCTATAATTATTGATAAAGGGAGCCGAAATGGCATAAAACAAGGTTTTTCTGTTGTAAATTCTTTAGGAATTGTTGGTAAGGTTTTAGAGGTGTCAGAAAATATAAGTAAAGTAATGCTTATTGTTGATCCGCAGTTTAGTGTTGCCGCGCTTGTTCAACGCCCTAGAGAAAGTGGGCTTATTTCAGGGACACTGCAAGGTATGTGTCGTATGCGTTATTTAAGCGAAGACGTAGAGATACTAGAAGGGGACAAGGTAATAACGTCTAAGCTAAGCTCATCTTTTCCTGAAGGATTGTTGATTGGAAAAGTTATTTCGGTAAATCAAAGCCTTCGTGATTCATCGTTAGAATGTATAGTTCAGCCAGCCGTTTCTTTTTCTCAAATTGAAGAAGTTTTAGTAATAGTTAAATAGCAGGTACTAGATTCTAGCGTCTAGAGTTTTATTGTATTGTAAATTTAAGAACTAATCCTCAGAACTTATTTATATCATGCGCAAAATAATTATAATAACCGGTGCTATCTTTGTATTCTTTTTAATTGAATTCTTCTTATTCAATTTTATTGGTAGGTGGATAGTTCCAAATTTTGCTTTGCTTCTTGTAGTATTCTTTAATCTTTATTGGGGGATAAGGTATGGATTATTCACTGCTGTTTTGGCCGGAACATTACAAGATAGTTTTAGTACTAATCCTTTTGGAGTTAATTTGTTTACACTTGTTGTTTGTGTTTATGCTACTACTTTCTTAAAACAATACATTTATCATGTAGGATCGTCTACTGCTCGTTTTCTTCTTTTATCTATTGTTTGTATTATCAGTATAATAGTGCAATGTTTTTTGCATGTTATGTTAGGTATTGTAGATATCAGACAGACCTTTCAGTATGTTTTAATTCCAGAAACTCTCACAACACTTATTATTGCAACATATATTTTTGAAAGATTAAAAAAATGCGTCTTAAAATTATACGTATAATAACAATTATCTTGTTTTTAATAGTCATCCTTGACTTGTTCTATGTTCAAGCGATTCGTGGACGATATTATTATAATTTAAGCAAAAATAATAGAGTTAGAATTGTGCCTCTTGAAGGGTGGCGCGGAAGGATTTTTGATAGCACAGGAGAGGTGCTTGCAGATAATATAGTCTCCTTTAATGTAATGATAACTCCTCAGGAGATTAAGAGCAAACAGGAACTTTTTTCTTTTTTAGCAGATACGCTTGGTATAACTTATAAAAAGATTGAAGAGTTATATAAAAAGAAAAGGTCAACTCCTTTTGCTCCGATTGTTTTAGTAGAAAATATAGGACGAGAAAAAGCAATAATTTTAGAAGAAGAAAAATATAGGTTTCCAAGTCTTTTTATACAGGAAAGTTTTAGAAGAGTATATCCTAGAGGGGCAGACACTTCTCATGTTGTTGGTTATGTTGGAAAAATGAATAAACAGAAGATAGAGAGATTTAAAGAGTATGGGTATTCGCCGCAGAGCATTATTGGTTATTCTGGAATTGAAGAATATTATGATAGTTATTTAAAGGGAGGCTATGGAGGCCTGCAGGTAGAGGTTAATAGTCGTGGAGAGCAGGTTAGATTATTAAGCTTTAAAGAGCCTGTTAAGGGTCAAGACTTAGAGCTTACTATAGATAGTAGAATGCAAAGAATGGCAGCAGAATCTCTAGACGAAAGGCCAGGCGCTTTTATTGCTCTTGATGCAGATAGCGGAGAAGTCTTAAGTATGGTTAGTAGCCCAAGTTTCGATCCAAACGTTTTTAAGAAAGCAATATCTAAAAACAGTTTAAAGGGTTTGTCTTCTAGTAAGTTCTCACCATTCTTAAATCGTGTAATTAAGGGGTTGTTTCCGCCGGGGTCTGTATTTAAAGTTCCAATTGCGATAGCTGGTCTAGATACAAAGAAAATTACACAGCATAGCTCTTTTAATTGCCTTGGGTTTTATGAGCTCGCAGGAATAAAATTTCGTTGTACACATATCCACAATTATCAAAATTTAATTCAGTCATTGGCTCATTCTTGTAATGTTTATTATTATCGTTTAGGTATGATTTTGGGAGCTGATATTATAAGTAAATATGCTAGACTTTTTTCTTTGGGAAAACTGACGCATATTGATTTGCCTTATGAAGAGAAAGGTTTTGTGTCTAGCCGTCGACATAAAGTATTGCAGGGAAAGAAATGGTATGCAGGTCATACATTAAACTTTTCGATAGGACAGGGAGACTTATCGACCACTCCTATTCAGCTTACTCGTATGATGGCAACAATTGCGTCTGATGGGATAGAAGTACAACCGCATATCATAAGAAAGATTGGCGGTAAGTTGGTAGATGACTATAATTCTAAAAGAAAATTAAAAATACAAAAACAAACTTTTGATATTGTTAAAAAAGGTTTAAGAGAAACAGTGAGATCATTTTCTGGAACAGCTCACATATTAGATATCGAAGGCATATATATTGCAGGAAAAACAGGCACTGCGCAAACTTCTGGAAATAAGGAAGATCATGCTTGGTTTGTAGGATACGTTGAAACTTCTAAGAAAAAAATAGCTTTTTGTGTGTTTCTTGAACATGGAGGATCAAGCCAGAATGCATGCTTAACTGCAAGGCAGATTTTATTAAAAATGAATAGAGAGGGAATAATATAATTATGCGTCGAGATTTGGGGGATAAAATTTGGTTCTTTCTTGTTGCAATTATATTTGTAGGATTGGTTGCTTTATATAGTGCGTCTTGCGATAATGTTCGTGTTGCGCAAAATATTTTTTATAATCAATTTATATTTGCTGTCTTTTGTCTTTTTGTTATGTATATTTTGCAAAATATAGATTATAGAAAGTTTTATGATGTAGCGTATTTACTTTATATTTTTAATGTCTTGCTTCTTATATGGGTTCTTATTGCCGGAAAGTATACTCTTGGAGCTAAAAGATGGATTCAAATAGGTGCTTTAAATTTTCAACCATCAGAATTTATGAAATTGTCTTTAATATTAACTTTAGGGCGTTATTTTAGCAAAAGAAGAGCGAACATTTCTTTTGGACTATTAAATAAGACACAACTTTTGTGTAGAGATATTTTAATACCATTTTTTATTACAATTGTGCCAATGTTTATTATTTTTAAACAGCCTGACTTGGGGACAGCTTTGCTATTGTTTGGCATATTTCTTGCTATGCTTTTTGTTAGCGGTTTAGAATATAGATACATTTTTTCATTTTTAGGAATATGTTTAGGCGTACTTCCTTTTGCGTGGAATGTATTAAAACAGTATCAAAAAGACAGATTGCTAGTATTTCTTAATCCCAACATTGATCCATTGGGTGCAGGGTATACTATTATCCAATCTAAAATAGCAATTGGATCAGGTCAAATATTTGGTAAAGGTTGGCTTGCTGGTACACAAAACCAATTGAATTTCTTACCAGAAAGGCATACAGATTTTATATTTTCTGTAATAGGCGAAGAGTGGGGGCTTTTAGGAGCGATCTTAACAGTTTGTTTGTATTTCTTTTTAATTATGCATTGTCTTAATATAGCAAGTCAGGTTAAAGATAGATTCGGAACAATAGTTGCAGTTGGAATGGCCTCAATTCTTACATTACAGGTTGTTATTAATGTTGGTATGGTTATGGGGTTATTCCCGATTGTTGGCTTAACACTTCCGTTTATAAGCTATGGTCGTTCTTCGTTTTTAGTTTTTATAATTATGATAGGATTTTTGCTGAATTTAAGCAAAAGAAGGACAATATTTTAGGGCAGGTTTATAGGACATAGCTGAGCTTTAAGAAATTAGTGTTTGTTAAGTTAATATAAGTATAGTATATTACTTATATTAAATAATATTTATAGTATTATTAGAGTGAAATTATGGAAAGATTTAAAAGAACATCTAACAAACAATTGGGAGAACTCCTTATTGAGCGCGGCGTTATTACTCGCGAACAATTGAAGGTTGCTATTGATAAACAAAAGCAACAAAAAGGAGGTCTTATTGGTGAAATTCTTGTTAATTTGAATTTTGCTACAGAAAAGGATATTGCTCAGGTTCTTACCTGTCAGTATGGATTTCCGTATCTTCCTTTGTCTAATTATGATATTGATCAGGAAGTGATTAGTTCTGTTCCAGAAAACGTTTGTCAAAAACATTGTTTAATTCCAATCGATAAAATTGGAAAAAGTCTCACGCTTGCTATGGCTAACCCTCTTAATGTACAAGCTTCAGAAGATGTTGAATTGGTTACAGGTTGTATTGTACAAATTTTTGTTAGTACAGCAACAGAAGTGCAGCAGGCAATAGATAAGTATTATAAATAATAAACCCTAAACCCTAAACGCGAAATCCTAAATAAACACAAAGTATAAAATTAAAATTATTTAAAGTTTTATTGTTTTGATTTTGTTTAGTGTTTAGGATTTTATTCCAAATATGTCTTCCCTTAAAGAACGCCTACAAAATATACTTCTTCGTGATAAGTTAATTTCTCCTGAGGATCTTGATATCGCTCTTGCTGCTCAAAAAGAAACAGGTGGAGAACTTAGCAAAATACTTTCCCAGCTTAATCTTATTGATCAAGATACATTGTCTCAGGCTTTAAGTGAGGGCCTAGGCTTACCCCCAATAAATATTTCCCGTCTTTCTGTTGATCCAAAAGTTATTGGTATCATTCCTTATGAAATTGCTCAGAAGTATAAGATTATGCCAATCTCTTTATTAGGTGATCAACTTACATTAGCTATGGCTGATCCGCTTAATATTTTTGTAATAGACAATGTTAAAGCATTGACTGGTTTTACGATAGTTCCAATCATAGGTCGTACAAAAGATTTAGAAGAGGCTATTAGAAAATATTATGAAGAAGGTGCAGATGATGGTGATTCAGATGAGAAATTTAATGAAATTATTCAAGACATCAAAAGCGTTGAAGATTTAGAACTGGTGTCTGAATCTGGTTTGGGAGGGTCTACAGAAGTTGTTGGCGAAATTTTAGAAGAAGCTCCTATCATTAGATTAACAGACACAATAATACAGCAGGCAGTATTAGCTAAGGCTAGTGATGTTTTTATAGAACCTCTAGAAAAAACGCTTCGTATTCGATATAGAATTGATGGTCTTATTCGAGAAATTGATAAAATGCAAAAATTCTTGCATGCTCCAATTGTCTCAAGAATAAAGGTCATATCTAATTTAGATATATCCGAACATCGTCTTCCACAAGATGGAAGATTTAAAACAGTGACTTCTGGTAAATCTGCGGTTGATTTTCGTGTTTCTGTTTTACCTACAGTGTTTGGGGAAAAAATTGTTTTAAGGGTTTTAGATCAGCAAGGAACTGTTTTAGATGTTGATAAATTGGGATTTGAACCCGAATCATTAAAAAGACTTAAAGCCTGTGCTATTAAACCTCATGGTTTGATTCTGGCTTGTGGACCAACAGGGTCTGGTAAAACAACAACACTTTATTCAATATTAAAATATATAGATTCTCCAGATAAAAATATTGTAACTGTTGAGGATCCTGTTGAGTATCAATTTAAAGGAGCAAATCAGGTAAACATTAAACCATCTATGGGTTTGACTTTTTCGGCTAGTCTTCGTTCTATTTTGCGTCAAGATCCTGATGTTATTATGATAGGTGAAATTCGCGATAAAGAAACTTTAGATATAGCTGTTAAAGCAGCTTTGACAGGACATTTGGTTTTAAGTTCTTTGCATACTACAACTGCAGCAGGATCAATTGTACGTATGACAAATATGGGTATAGAACCATTTTTAATCTGCTCATCTGTGCTTGTCATAGTCGCGCAAAGGCTTCTTCGTAAAATTTGTCCTAAGTGCAAAGAAGAATATACTTTATCAGAAGATGTTGCGAAAAAAATAGGTTTAACAAAAATATCGAAAAAGAAGACACACAAATTATATAGAGGAAAAGGATGTAAACATTGTTTTGATATAGGATACAAAGGTAGAGTGGGAATTACAGAAGTACTTATTCTTACAAACAGAATAAAAGAATTAATTTTGTCTGGAGCAAGTGAGGCAAGAATAAAGCAGACTGCAAGAAAAGAAGGAATGAAGACAATGAGAGAAGATGGCTTGGCAAAGACGTTAGAAGACTTAACGACTCCAGAAGAAGTAATGAGAGTAACAGCTCCTGATGAGGAATTAAAATAATAACAAGAATGAAGTCTTACAATTTACTATGCGATCAAGAAATCTAAAAGAAGAAGCTATACAAAATTTAATTAAGGCTCAGAAAATAAAGAAAGAAGACTTTAATAGAGCTGTAGCTTTGCAAAAGAAAAAAGGTATTAGCTTAGATAAGGCTTTAATAGAAGAGGGGTTGATAAAAGAAGAGGACGTGTTGATGTCTCTTGTGAAAGAACTCAATGTTCCTTTTATTAATCTTAATAAGTATAAAATAGATCCAGATCTTAAGGATTTGGTTTCTCAGAAAGTTGCTAGACAATATAAGATAGTTCCTGTTTCATGTCTTGGAGATACTTTAACAATAGCAATATCAAATCCTTTAAATGTTTTTGTTATTGATGATTTAAAGAATATTACAGGAAAGCAAGTAGAATTAGTAATGACGACAGAGTCAGAAATTCTAAAAGCTGTTGAGAATTATTATGAATTTAAATCAGAGACAAGTGTAACAGATATCAGCAAAGATATTGATAGTGAAGATTTTGAAATTGTTATTTCGCAAGACGATGAAGAAGCTGTAGGAAGCGGCGCTGTTAATGAAAGTGAAAAGGCTCCTATTATCAGAATGGTTAATTTGATAATAGAGGAGGCTCTTAAACAAAGGGCGTCGGATATTCATATTGAACCTACAGCAGAGGGTGTGCGTGTTCGTTATCGTATTGATGGAGCTTTAAGAGATATTTTAGAGGTTCCTAAAGAAAATCAGAATGCAATAGTTGTAAGAATTAAGATTATGTCACGTTTAGATATAACAATGAGCCAAATTCCTCAGGATGGAAGGTTTAAGTTAAAGATTTCTGGTAAGGAAATAGATTTCCGTGTATCACTTCTTCCTACTACATTTGGTCAAAAAGTTGTTATGCGTATTTTAGATAAAAGAAATTTATCGGTTGGATTAAATGGATTAGGTTTCGGTAAAAAAGATTTAAAAACTTTTGAAAGCTCAATATATAAACCATTTGGTATGATTTTGGTTACAGGACCAACAGGATCTGGAAAATCAACGACTCTTTATTCTATTATAAGCGAGTTAAATACGGTAGAGAGAAATATTATTACTGTAGAAGACCCTGTTGAGTATTTAATAGAAGGCCTTACACAAATTCAGGCAAGGCCAGAGATAGGATTAACATTTGCAGAGGGTTTGCGTTCTATTTTGCGTCAAAGTCCTGATGTTGTTATGGTAGGTGAGATTCGCGACAATGAGACTGCAGACATTGCTATCAAGGCGTCTTTAACTGGACAGTTGGTTTTATCAACACTACATACAAATGATGCTGCAGGAGCTTTAACTAGACTTGTTGATATGGGAGTAGAACCTTTTTTAGTAGGCTCTAGTTTGGTTTTGGTTACTGCTCAAAGGCTTTGCAGAAAAATATGTTCTAACTGCAAAGAATCTTTTGATGTTGACGACAAGATCCGAAAACAGTTTAAATATAAATTTAAAACTAAGGCAGTTTTATATAGAGGAAAAGGATGCAGCGCTTGTAATGATACTGGATATATGGGTAGAGTTGGAATAACAGAGATATTGGAAATTGACGACACTATTCGTGAGATGCTTATAAATGGAGATTCATCAGATCAGATTAAAGAATATGCGATGAAAGAGAAAAATATGACAACATTATGGTCAGATGCTATGGATAAGTGTGTTTCTGGTACGATAACATTAGAAGAAGTATTAAGAGTTACGTCAGAATAATTTTATGTTGTGTATGTGTTTTATAAGTTAGATTTTTATTTAAAGGTCATTTTCTTGTTTTAAACAATTGTTTTAATGGTAGAATAAAATATAATTTAAATAATAAAATTAAAAGCTTTAAAAATATGTGTTTTGAGAAAAAACAAACTATACCCAAGAAAGAGCTTTTGGGGGAAATATTAGTAAAGAGAGATTTGGTTTCGCGTGAGCAATTAGACAAGGCTCTTGAAATACAAAAAGAAGAAAGTCGCTATATAGGAGATGTTCTAGTCCAACATGGGTTTGTAGAAGAAAAAGATATTGTTGTAGCTTTAGTTGTACAATGTAATTTGCCGTACATAGCAATTGATCAATATGATATAGATAAAAATATTGTTAATATTATTCCAAAAGATGTTGCCATAGGATCTAATATTATTGCGCTTGAACAAGTAGGAGATGTGTTAAGCGTTGTTATGGCAAATCCTTTAGACCTTGTTTTAAGAAAGAATTTGGAAAAAGTAACTAAGTTAAAGATAGCTCCTTTTATTGCAACAAGAAATGAAATTAATAAAGCAATAGAGAAATCTTATTAAGATAGGAGACAAAATATTATGTCTACATTTAAATATACTGCTAAAGATCAAAACTCACAAAGTCGCACTGGAAAAATAGTAGCAGATAATAAAGATGCTGTAATAGAACAGTTGAGGAAGCATAATTTAATTATTATATCTATTACAGAAGTAAAAGAGGCTGCAGAGAAACAATCTTCATTTTTAAGCAAAAAGATAAAGCCAGAAGATATAGTTATATTTGCTCGTCAGTTGGCAACTATGGTTGATGCGGGTCTTCCTGTTTTGCAAGCATTGGACGCTTTGGCAGAGCAGATAACTCATCCTGTATTTAAAAAGACTGTAACAACTATTGGGCTAGATATTCAGCATGGTAGTAGTTTATCTGTAGCTTTTTCTAAACATCCAAAAGTTTTTGATACGCTTTTTGTTAATATGATAAAGGTAGGTGAAACAGGTGGTGTTTTGAGCAAAGTATTGGATCGCGTCTCAAATTATATGGAGAAGAGTCTTAAATTAAAGAGAAAAGTAAAATCCGCGCTCGTTTATCCGGCTGTTATAGTTTCTATGGCAACAGTTATTACCATAGGTCTTTTGGTTAAGGTTGTTCCTACTTTTTCTAAAATATATGATTCGTTTAATAAAGAACTTCCTTTTATGACAAAGATTCTTATAGCTACGAGCGATGTCCTTAAAAAAGGTTTACCGTTTATGGTTGTTGGCATTATTGCTATTATTTTTGCAGTTAAGAAAATATATAAAACAGAAAAAGGTGGGAAGATAATTGATAGTTTTATTTTAAAAATGCCTGTGTTCGGAGATCTTATACGTAAATTTATTATAAGTAGATTTAGCAGAACATTAGCTACTTTAGTTCAAAGCGGAGTTCCTATTTTAGAGTCTTTAAATGTTGTTCAAAAGACGATTGGTAATAAGGTTTTAGAAGATGTTATAGAAGATGTTAAAACTCATGTAAAGGAAGGCGAAAGCATAGCTGCTCCTTTAGGGAGAAGCGGAGTTTTTCCTCCAATGGTTACTAGAATGATCGAAGTTGGAGAAAAGGCAGGTAAAATGGAGAGCATGTTGCTTAAGATATCTGAATTTTATGATGATCAGGTGGATGCTGCGGTAGAGGGATTGACGAGTATTATTGAGCCGCTTATTATAGGGGTTCTTGGTATTGTTATAGGTTTTATTGTTGTTGCTTTGTTTTTGCCTATTTTATCTATTACTCAACTTATTTAATTTAAACTTTTTATATGAAAAAAAATATTCTAATAATAATTTTTGTATACACTTTTTTAGCTTCTACTTTTGTATTTGCTGGTAGTTTTGATTATGAGGTAGATATTATAAGAGAGAAGATTAGAAAACTTTCCGAAAGAAACATATTGCTTACAGGAGAAACTAAGTTATTAAAAGAAAATGTTGAGTCGTTACATAAAGAATTAGATAAATTAAAGAAAGAATTATATAAAACGAAAAATGAGATTGTAGCAAAAAGAAAAGAACAAAAGCGTTTGTCAGAAAAATCAGCATCTGAGGTACTTTTATTAAAGGAACAAGAAGCAAGATTGAGACAAGATTCTTTGCAGGTGAGCAAAGAATTGGTAAGGCTTGAACAAGAACTTAATATTCGTCAAAAGCAGAGCGAAGAATTTGAGTCTAATATGAGTGACATTAATAAGCAGATAGATGATTTGCGTAATAAGGTAGCGTCTTTAGGAGATGAAGACAATAGACAAAAAGAAATGATTTTAAGGGAGATAAGAAAATCTGAAAAGAATCTTAAGATTGCAAAAAGAAAGTTTAAGCAAATTAATAAAAAACATAAAAAACCTTTGAATGAGGTGAACAATCTAAAGAGCGATAATTTTGCTTTAAAGCAAAAATTAATAGTTAATCAAAATAGCTTAAACGTTCTTTTGGAGAAAGAAAGAATTTATTTTAATGAATATAGCAATTTGTCTGGTGTAAATAAGAACAGATCTAAAGGTGCGGATAATAAAATTATTAAGTTAACGTCACAAAAAGAAAAGTTAGAAGATATTTTAGAGGAAGCAAACAATAGATTAAAGTCTAAGAATTTGAGGCTGGATTTATCCGAACAAAGACAAGGCTTAAAAGATCTCAGTTCTAGGTTAAAGACTATTAAAGACGAGAATGAAGCGTTGAAGAAAAAGTTTACTATATTAAGAGAAGCCTTGGAGAGTGTAGAATAAAAAGCCAAAAGAAAGTTTTCTATTTCTATTTCTTTGAAGCGTTATATTGTTTTTATGAATAGTGCTACTAAGAAGGTAATAATCAAAGCGTTTAAGATTGCATTGGTAGTTGCTATTGTTTATCTTTATCTTGAGAGCATAGAAATTGTTACATCATTGCAGCATTATCTTCCTTGAGGAAATTCCTTTTCGGTTATTTTTGATTTTAGTGCATTAAAGTTTGTATTCCTTCCTGTCTTAAAACTGCTTATTTTTACCTCCACTCTCTATATTATTACTTTATTTCTATTTCTTTTTGTTTCTGTTGTATTAGAAGAACGTTTGAATTTAAGATTTAAGCTTAAGAGATGGCAGAATGTTTTATTTCACGGAATAAATATATACTTCGTCTTATTTGCTCTACACTTATAATGCGTTTTTAGGTCCACAATCTCAAGTGCGTCATTTTTTGTTTTATGGCTATATCTTTCCCCAAGGACATTTTAAAGAGCTGCTTCCTATTTGGTTGGTAACTCTTTGTGTGATATTTTTATTTTATTGGATTATTCAAATTTGTTTGGCGCTTTATTTTCTTGGTAAGAAATACATAAGAAATATGAGTATAGTTGTAGTTGTTTGCGCATTATTTTTGTTTGCAAGAAGCAAGTCTGAAACAAAAATATTTCAATCCACAGGCAAGAAGAATGTTATTTTTATTGGATTAGATTCTTTGCAATACAATCTTTTATCAAAGGACTGGGGCTATGAAAAGGATATTTCTCCTTCAGTTTCTGATTTTTTAAATGAGTCAATTTGTTTTACAAACGCATGGACATCTTTTGCAAGGACTAATACATCTTATATGACGATGTTAACAGGCCGTTATCCTGTTCATAATGGAGTAAGGGCAAATCTTTTGCCAGAACGTTTTTATAACCTAGACAATATTTATTTAGGGAAGACCTTACAAGAGCACGGATATTATACTTTCCACGCAACTGATGATACCAGGTTTAGTAATATTCGAAAATTTCATGGCTTTGATGAACTTTTTCATCCACGAAAAGATGTTGCAGGAGTGCTTATCGCTTCTTTTTATGATTATGCATTCTCTAATATTTTATTGTATCACGATATTTTTAAATGGGCATTTAAGGATGTTGTTAACAATAGAGCACATCCGCTGTATAATCCAAAAACTTTTGTAAAAAATGTTATTTCACGTCTTAATAAACTTCCTGCTGATAAGCCTAAATTTATGGTTTTTCATTTTTGTGCGACGCATCATCCGTATACGTCTCCTTTTATATATGGTCGAAATCCAAAGTATACAACTGTCTCTGAGGAATGTATTAAAATGGCAGATGACCAGTTTGCGATGTTATTAAACTATATAAAGAAAAGTGGTTTGTATGATAATTCATTAATTTTTGTTTTTTCAGATCATGGCAGTGGTTGGGATAAGAAAAGACGTCAACTTTCTCATGGAACAGATTTTAATTTTTTGTGGGCCAATCGTGTTGTTTTGTCGCTTCATAAAAATAAATTAAATCAGCATAAAAAGATTGATAATTTGGTTCGAAATTTTGATATTTATCCAACTGTTTTAGAGCTTTTAGGAATTGATATTCCTGAGAATATTGATGGGAAAAGTTTAATTGGGCTCATGGAAGGCAAAGAAGAAGATAAGACTCGTACTTTAATTGCTGAGACAGGCTATTCATATAAATATATCTATAGTGATTATTTTAAAGAGCAAGAAGTTGGTATACAAGATAGTCTTAAAAGTTTTGCTGTTGACTCAGAAAATGGGTGTCTTTTTATTAAGAAAGATGATTATTATGATCTAGTTCTTAAAAAGTGGTATATGTATCTAGAAGATGATTTTAGAATTGTACATAATCCATGGTATAAAAAGACAGTATTATATGATAAAGATAATAATGAGTTGTTGGGTAAAGAATATGATGTATTGAGGAAAAGGATGCTGGGTGAAATCTCAGAATACAGGGAATCTTGGAGGAGAATAGACGATAAATAATAAATAGATGAAGAGTGTTTTGTTTGGGTTTTGTTATTTTGATCTAGTCTTATGATTAAGTTTGATATGAGACAATTTGGGAATATGTTTATTTCTAGTTTTTTTGGCAAATCGATATTTTATATGCTACACTTTATATGTAGATAGCAATTGAAGTGAAAAAGGTAAACCATTCGTAAGAGTGGGACACAAAACTAAAGGGCCCAAACGGAAATAATGTGGGTAGCTAGTTACCGCTTAGATTAAGCAAAATGTGACCTATTCTTACAATGTAAGAGTAGGTTTTTTTATTGTAAATTATTGAATTTAAAGGTTTTAGCGGAGGAAGGGTAAATTTAACTTAAAATGTTTGACATATAAAGGAGGTGAGTGCTAAGATTCTAGAGTAGAGGAAGATAAATTTTAACCTGAGCTTAGGGATTTAATTGATTAAAGAGATAAGGTAGAGCAAAGAAGGCAGTAAAACGTCATTATTCTTAATTCTTTTATCATTTCTTGTTTTCCCTTAAATTAGTTAGTCAGTTTTCCTAAAAGCTCAAAATCCCCTAATATTAGGGAAAAGGAGAAAGAAATGAGAAACAGAAAAGGTTTTACACTCGTTGAAATTATGATCGTTGTTGCGATCATAGCATTGCTGGCAGCTATTGCTATCCCGAATTTGCTAAGAGCAAGGCTTTCTGCAAATGAAGCTTTAGCACAAAGCACACTTCGTGCTATGTCAACAGCAGCTGAAACATATAGTTCAGACAATAACGGAAGCTATCCTTCTGCTATGTCAGATCTAACAGGAGCTACTCCTTCTTATATTGAAAATGATTATTGTGCATCAGGTGATAATGAATTCGCTGGATATGCATATACTTGTCCAACAGTAGGTTCTGGCGGATATAGTTTTGTTGCTACTCCTATTACTGTAGGAACAACAGGAAATAAGACTCATACAATTTCAACTGGAGGTGTTTTAACTTCAGCAGCGTCATCATCATAATGACACTGAAGTTTTGTGTGTAAGTTTTAATTATTGTTTATATAAAGGGGGCTTGACAAAGCCCCCTTACTTTTGTGGAGAAAATAAGTGAATGCAATATTAAAGAAGAAAATAAGAAGAAAGCTTAGCAAGGGTGGTTTTACTCTTGTTGAGGTTATGGTTTCGCTCTTTATTGTTGTAGTGGGCATAATTGGCTCCATGGCATTTTTTGTAAGCGCAATAGCAGCAACTAAAACAGCAAGAGATACTACATTAGCCACAACGCATGCCGAGTATATTTTAGAAGACATGCAAACAAAGGAAGGACTTCAGGAGATAGTCGATACTGATTGGGTTGTTTTTTGGGATTCACTCGTTGAAGGCAATATTGTAGAGTCGTTAGATAGCGAAACAGTATCTGTTATTTATAAAGATATAGACGCAGATCCTTTGAATGTTATAGTTTTGGTAAATTGGGAGACTAGTTTAAGAGATTGCAGTACAAGCATTATGACGGAGGCAACAAATAGATGAGAATGGAGTCTAACAAAGGGTTCAGTTTAATAGAGATGATGATATCTTTAGCAATCTTTTCTTTTATTGCGTCCGGACTTTATTCGATACTTATGGTAAGTAACAATTCTTGGCATACACATGTTGCTAATATTGATGCTCAAGGGCAGGCAAGATTAACTGCTGATTTCTTGGCGCGTGAACTAAGAACAGCTGAAGCCATATTGATTATTCAGGATGAAAATAGTGTTAATTTATCTTTTTCGGTTCCAGGTGCGGATAATGTAGCATACAGTTGGGATAAATTTGGGGAACATAATGATCAACTTATTCGTACGACTTCGGAGAATTCGAGAATTGTAGCAAGAGATGTTTTTTCTTTAAGTATTGTTGAAGATAATGACGAAGTTTTAATAGATTTAATGATAAGCGTTGATAAGTTAGAAGATATGCGGGGTTCTGATTCGTCTGATATTAGGATTGTAAGAAAAGTAGCAAAACGGTAGATATTAATTTGTAAAAAAATGAAGGTGAATATGTTAAGAAAAAATTATAACAAAACAAAGATACAAGGTTATGGTCATTTGGGTAATAATAAAGGCATTATGTTTTTAACTTCCATTTTTGTTGTTATTATTCTAATTGGCCTTATTGCAAGTTTTGCTATACTTAGCTCTTCAGAATTAAATAATTCTAAAAGATATCAGTATTCTACTGCAGCTTTTTGGGCTGCTGAAGCTGGAGTCAACAAATTTATTCATAATACATCCATGCTAGATATTGAAAATGTTACAGAGGCTATTGGGCTAGGTTTTGTTTCTTTAGAAAAAGACGATTCAAATCCTGCTTTAAGGATTGTAACAGCAACAGGCACTTATAATGATATAAGTCGTTCTATTCAAATAGAATTTCCTGCAAATCCACCTTCATTATTTGATAATACAATATCTTCTGGCGCAAATATTATATTAGATGGTTTCATTTCAGGTATGTCAGTTGATGGCAAAACAAGGCTTAGCGGAGAATATGATGATCAGGGATTTTGGACAACAGCAAACTTTGAGGACAAAGTAGAAGGGGTTGATAATGGGTTGACTACTTTAACTTATCCTGATTTAAATGAAAATGGACAAGAGGATTTTGATGATTTTGTAAGCTACAACAGAAGATTTGTTGATCCTGAAGACCCAGACTATACTGGCGAATACTCGGAAGACGAGGTATTACACATTCAGACAAATGGTGCGGTAGATATTTGGCCAAATGAACAGCTTGTGGGAAAAAAAGTTGTATTTATTGAAGGCTCTTCTGCTGGTCAAGGAGATGCAAGAATTTGGTTTGATGCAACATGGAGAAGCGATCAAAATATAACAATTATATCAACAGGTTCTGTTGATTATGTTCAACCGTTGCAGAGTCCTGCAGCGAATTCTCAGTTAAACACAATATCATGGGATGACTATAATGAGGCAGCCATTCTCTTAAGCACACATAGCGGGTCTACATATACGCATGAAGATGCAAATTATGGATCCATTATATCTTTGTCACACACTACAGGGAATTTGATAGCAAATGGAGGTGTTCATTTGGATCTTATTTTTGTATGGAAAATGTTTGATTACGAAAATCCTGTTGACGAGAATGGACTTGTGCCTCCTGGATTTCAAGGATTGATAAATACTAGTTCGTCTGGCTATTCAGATACTCCTAGTAGTTGGGCTGAAATTTAAAATGGAGAGTGAAATTGATATTTTATA
>JAVCCJ010000095.1 GCA_030765585.1 Candidatus Zapsychrus exili
CCAAACTGGTGAGGCGAAACCCTGTTATTATTCATCCTGGGCGGATACATCGCGTCGTAGCGTTAGCGTAGACGGATTAGAAAGAGACTCCTAATTTACCCCAGAAGGCGTAGTTGCTTAATGCACTGTTACGTGCTGAATATTCGTATGATGTACCTGCACCTAACATTACTGGGTATTTGCATTTATTGAAGCCGTAGCCTAAGGCTAGGAATGCTTTGTTTGTTATTTGGGTTGGGGTACGGACTGAATCAAAGTCCAAATCGCCCGTATTGATTGTGGCTACAGCTGTACCAACATCATCCAAATTAGTAAAAGCATTTGTTGTATCAAAACCAGGTGCTGCTATTGCATAGGCATTATCAGTCCAACTACCTCTTAATGAAACACTTTCACGACCTCTGACATAAAGGTTATATCCTAAGTCAATCACAAAGCTCTTATAACTAAAAGCTAAATCAGCCATAGCCTCAAATATTGCACCCGGTGTTACACGAATATCCCTTGTAGAAATATTTGCCAAAGGAAAGAGAGCTTTATTTGCGTCATCACTCTGTTGGCCAACAAGATAATATGGGAGGAAAGATGGATCATGTGCTTCATCTACAAAATTTGATTTACCAAGCTTCAAACTAAGGGTTCTTTTTTCATTATCTCTAAAGAAGTATTTAAAATCACCAACCATCAAAAGATCTAATTTCCAATTACCTTCTTTATAAAGATTCATCTTTGAATCTAAACCAGCTCTAATTGCCCAGTGACCAGCATTGCCATAAATTGGTTCAAAGAGGTATTCACCCTTTGGTTTATTACTTGTAGGTATTATAAAACCGATATTAACGCCAAAGTGTCTGTATTTATCTCTTAAAAGATCATAACCCAATGTCAAATCAATGTCTGCAACACCTGTTTTGGTTTTGCTAACATTAATTTTTGCATAGTTTAACTTTTCTTGAAGATTTTCACTATCAGTAGTGCTTTCTGCAAAGTTGCCAGTTAATACATCATACAAAGAAACAGTCTGGGAATCTCTTGTAGCTTTTGTATTTACACCAACACTCTTAGGATTAAAGTTATCTTTAACCCCAACAATAGGGAGTTTTGCTTTAAAATATAATTTATTTAAAAATTTATCTAAGTTCTGATAGTAATAAAAACTTGCATCATAGGTTGTTTGTTCTGGTCCAAATTTTATTTTGTCTGCTATTTGATGGTCCGCAAAATCATCATAATTGTGGAATATGAATTCAGCAGGAATATCTCCTACCGTTGTATTTGCAGCAGTTTTGTTATCAACCTTTATAAAATCCCTATAATCATTATCTTGCTCAACAAGATGTCCAAAATATCTACCAGTAGGAGCTTGGTTGTCTGACTTGTTATAGAAGCCAACAACTTGTAAATTTGCTCCCCATAATTTGGTTTTATCAAGTTTTAGATAAATTTGATTATGCCATGTAGAATACTCCATAGGCATATTAGCATCCATATGTCTATAGGTCATAAATGTTCTGTCTGAATATTTTGGTGTAGCAAAAATAGATACACAAGAAAATATAACCAACGAGAAAAACAAAATAAAATTCAGAGATTTTATCTTCATTCCTAACTCCTTATAAAAACTCCAACAACATAACGCTACTCTATCTCACAGAATATAATGTAAAACAATTCAACCAAAACCGTCAATAATAAACTAAATAATTTATAAAAATAAAATGTTCTTTGGGCAGAAATTTCTTATTCACCTACCCAAAGAACAAATTCTATTCTAAATATAAACTCTCCTAATATTTACTTAGCATTCTGTTTATTCCTGCCACATCACCTGACTTTATTTTCGTAATAATACTATTCATTACAGGCTTATTAATCTTATCTTGTTTTGCAGGAAACTTCTCTAAAGCTTGCGCAAGCGATATATTATTGGATAACTTTTCCTTAATTTCATTTGAATTAACTTTAGAACTTAATCCAAACTTACTTGCAACTCGTCCAATACTGTCCACTATCTTGTCTATCTCTCCTAGATTTTCCTTTTTAACATCTTCTTTACGTTCTTCAAATTTATCTTTAATAACAGCAATAGCACCAACTATTCCCTTAACAACAGTCTTAAATTTTTGATCTTCAGGACCTGTACCAAATTCAAGTCTTTTTACTAATTCTGAATATAGTCTTTCAGCCGTCACTCCCTTTTCCACTAAGTCGTCTGATCCCTTATACTTTATAACCTCACCTAAATCTTTTATACGACCAAAGGTATCATCCGTTGGAGTATTCAGTTCATAAATGGCTTTACCGTGTAAACCCTCTAGAGCATCCTCAACACCAGTATTTACCATTTGAGCGCCTATTTGATCTTCTTGAAAATATTCCTTGTTATCAACTTGCCTTGCCATAAAATATTTAGCCAACTGATTCATACTTCGGATAATATTAGATTTAACCTTTGAATCTCTTAATGGCTTTCCTTTTGTATCTACTTCTTTTTCAAATTCCTCAAAACGCTCAAAAGCACTTTGAAATTGATTATTGTCTACCAACTTTAATATATCAGCCTTTTCCGTCCTAAGTTCGGTAGTAAGGACCAAGTCATCAAATTTACCTAAGCGTAATTTTTCACGAATCTTTTCTTTTAATTCATTAACTACAGCATTTTCCTTAACATCCTTGTCCTTTAATCCCCAAATCCCTAAATCGAATCTAATTTTTTCCGCCTCTGGATCACCTATTTTAAGTCCCAGGAGTCTCACTTGCTTATCATACAACTTCAAATTATAATCACTTAAATCAATCTTAAGTTCCTCTTTCCAACTTTCTCGACCTGTCTTTAATTCATTTATCTTACCTAACTCTTTTTCTAATTCTTCCTTTGCTGCTACTAATTTCGGGTTCTCTGGCTCAGCCTGTTTTCTAGCTAAATCAGCTGCTTCTTTTTGCTTTTTAGCTTCTTCTAGACGAGCGTCTCTTTCCTTTTTAACTCGCTCAGAAACCACCTCTCTAGCCTGATAAGCCTTTTTCAGTTGAGCTTTGCGAGCCACAGTTTTTTCATATAATTCTTCTTTAGGTACTTTTTTACTCTTAAGGACCTCAAGTTCTGCCGTCTTTGCTGTCACAGCTTTAAACTTAGTACGAGCCTCAATAAACTTTTGAATTTTTGCTATATCATCATCAGAGATATCATATATATCTTCTTTTTCACTCACTTCCTGGAAAAATTCTTTTACATCTTTTTTAGGAGCTTCTTTTTCAATTTTCGTTAGTTCTGCTTCGTTATCTTTAATAAACTTTTCAGCGGCTTCAAGTTCTTTAACTAAAGTTTCTAGTTCTTTTTGGCTAGCTTTAATCCGTGGCCCCAATTTATCCAGTTCTGTTTTTACACTCTTATGCAATTTTGCTTTTGCCCGGCTCCCTTTTACAAACTTTTGAATAGTTGTAGCAGCCATCGCTCTCAACTTCTCGTCAAATGGCCCCCACAAAATTGCATCTTTGGCATACCCGAGTTTCCATGTAGTTTTATCATTAAGACTTGTTTGGTCCCAAAGAAATCCATACCAAGCCATAAATTTTGTGCCGAGTTCGGTCAAGTTTTTTTCATCTTTGTCATAAATTTTTTCACGGAACAACTCGCCAGCGCCGTTTCCACCTATAACTCCATTAAAGGGACCCGATTCTCCGGCAAGCTTTGTAAGTGCATCCTGCACATATTTTTCCATGCCATCAAAAAAAAGTTTTTGTTCCTGGTTTTGCACACCGCCAGCATATGCTGCGGCGAGGTCGAAAATGCATGTTGCCGTTGATTTGTAGAGGAATTGGAATGCAGGAGATAATTTAGCGAAGTCTGGAATCTTATCAGTTTGAGCTTTTAAAGCTTCGTCAAATTGGCCTCTAAAAGTGTTGACGTCTGTGATCTGGTCGTTTTTTGCTTCAAGTCCATCCAAAACTGCAATGGCGTACGTAACAACATTGGTTTTATATTCTTTGGGCAACTTAGCCTGCAACCCAAAAGCAACACCTGCAAAAACGAGCGTAAGCAGAAACAGCTTACTAATACGTGAAAAATTCATAATCTCTCCCTTTCTCCTAAAAAAAAACTTCATCTCAAACACTCTAAAAACACTGGATTTCAGGGTAGCTCCTACCCGTATAATTTGTAAACAATTTTTCGTTTTTTTACTTATTGGGCCAACGAACCTTGTACTTAGCCAGCAAAAAATATGATATACTAAGCCTGTTATCGTTAATATGTATTTACCGGAGATGTGATATGAAAAATGTACCAGTAGGTCCAAGTAATTTTAAGAAATTTATAGAAAAAAATTACTATTTTGTGGATAAAAGTCTTTTTATAAAAGATATAATCACAAATTCAGGAATAGAAGTTATTTTAATCCCTAGACCTCGCCGATTTGGAAAAACCCTAAATCTTTCTACGCTCAAATATTTTTTTGAGAAAACTACAGATAGCCATAAACATCTCTTTAAAGACTTAAAAATCGCTCAAGAATCTGATTGCATGAAACACCAAGGGCAATATCCTGTAATATTTATAACTTTCAAAGATATAAAAGAATCTAGCTGGGAAACTTGTTTTAAAAAAATAAATGGTATTATTTCTAACGAATTTTTTAAACATAAATATTTATTAGAAACTGACCTAATGTCAAAAAGTCATAAAAATACTTTTAATAATATAATTAACAAAACAGCAGATCAACATGAATACGAAGATAGTCTTAAAAATTTATCTATGTGGTTATCAAAATATCACAATAAAAAAACTATAATTCTTATAGATGAATATGATACCCCAGTAAACGCTGGCTATATTAAAGATTATTATGAAGAAGTTATTGAATTCATGCGTGGACTTTTATGCGGTTGCCTGAAAGATAATTCTGACCTTGAATTTTCTATTATCACCGGAATCCTTAGAGTAGCAAGAGAATCAATCTTTAGTGGGTTAAATAATTTAAAAGTTTATTCTATTTTAGATGAGACCTACTCAGACTACTTTGGATTCCTGGAACAGGAAGTAAAAGATGCATTAAAATACTTTGAACTAAAAAGCAAAATCTCACAAGTTAAAGAATGGTATGATGGCTATAATTTTGGCAACCATAAAATTTATAACCCTTGGTCTATTGTTAATCTCAGAGAAAGTAAGGGAAAATTTTCTCCCTATTGGATTAACACAAGCGATAATGAACTCATAAAAAAGCTAATAGCTCATGGTGACCAAGATTTAAAAGAAGATATAGGAAAAATCATTAAAGGCACACAGAAAAACTTTGTTATAAATGATAATGTTGCCTTCACAAATATGCACAAAAGCAATAATGCTGTTTTAAATTTGCTGCTTTTTAGTGGTTATCTGACAGTATCTAACTTTACATACAACAAAGAAAGAAAAGTCGTACTTGGCAAACTAAAAGTTCCCAATGAAGAGATTTCTAGTCTTTATAGCAATATGATAATGGATTGGTTTGAAGAAAGCATTGGAGACAATAAATATAACCGAATGCTTACAAGCCTGGTTTCTGACGATATAGAAGATTTTGAGAATCTTTTTAAAGAATTTGTACTTAAAAGTTTTAGCTACTTTGATGTTTCAGGAAAAGAACCGGAGAAAGTCTATCACGCCTTTGTTTTGGGGTTAATTGTTGGTCTTGATAAAAATTATCATGTTAAATCAAATAGGGAATCTGGCTACGGACGATATGATTTAATGCTCATACCACAAGATACGAGCAAATGGGGTGTGATTATCGAATTTAAAAAAGTTGACGAAAATGGCAATTTAGTTCGTGCAACAAAAGATGCCCTCAAACAAATCAAAGATAAAAAGTACGCCCAAGAATTAAAAGATCTGGGAATTAAAAAGATCAGATCTTTGGTAATTGCATTCAAGGGCAAGAAGGTCTTGATCAGGCAAGCATAAAATTGAAGACTAGATATTATATTTCTTGAAAGAGCCCCCTCTGTTAGGTTACTATTTGATTAGCCTACTACGCAATTGAAATTGCTTCGAAGGCCAGGGGAGTAAATTCGAAACCTATGGGGAAGTTGGGTTAAGGGGACAGGAATAATGAAGTATAAAGTAGTACCGATCATAAAATTAGTTTGTATCGTATATCTAGCCATCTTTGTTCCACGTTTTGTATGGTTCAAAAGCACAAACAAACCAATCCCCAAAAAAGAACCGCCTGTAACAATGATTGGAATCCAAAATTTAACAAGCAATAAAACTGACAACTTCAACTGGATAAAAAAGCTAAGGCTAGCACTAGTAAGTGATAAGATAAGTAATAAGAATAATTTAATTAAAAATGGCTTTAAGGTACAAAAGCTATTTCTAGTAAACAAAAAAAATAAAACCCTACAAGATCTCACCCCAGAAAGTCTGGCAAATACTGATGCA
>JAVCCJ010000071.1 GCA_030765585.1 Candidatus Zapsychrus exili
AACACTTTAAAATTATTTAATAATTCTTTTTTCCTTCTCCCCTTTGGGGAGAAGACCTGTCTTTCTTTAGGAAGACAGAGATGAGGGGTAAGAATAAAAGCCCCTCACCCTAACCCTCTCCCCAAAGGGGAGAAGGAAAATCTCTTTTTGAAATTAATCATTTCTTCTACTAATTTGTTACCATTATTATGAAGTACTACACGGCAGGCAGGTATCCATCTTGAGACCTAAATCAAAACTAACTTTTTAAAATGCGCCTGACACGAGTCGAACGTGTGGCCTACTGCTTAGGAGGCAGTCGCTCTATCCATCTGAGCTACAGGCGCTATCACTATTATTATATATAGGGAAACGAGCCATTCAATAAATAATCTTTATATAATACTAATATTATAAGGAAAAAGGTAAAAGTTAAAAGGCAAAACAGCAGAGCTTGTGAAACTCTAACAAATCAACCTTTTACCCTTTACCTTTTACGCTTCTTAAATTACTGTCATTCCGGCTTGCGAAGCAATACCGGAATCTCCTAATGTAGATCCCTGCATTCACAAATAAAATCTCAAAATGAGATCCCTGCATTCGCAGGGATATAAGCCCGAACAAGCAACTTGCGCTTCTTTTAGTCGCGCAAGTTGCGTTCGGCTAATATTTTATAACAGAATAAATATCAAAATCCTTTAACCTATCTTTTCCTTTTAAAAATCTTAATTCAACTACAAAAGCAATGCCAACAATATTTGCTTTCTGCTCTTTAATCAGATCAGACACAGCCTTAATAGTTCCGCCAGTTGCGAGCAAATCATCTACTATCAATACACGAGAATTCTCATCAATCGCATCTTCATGAATTTCAAGAGTATCTGTACCATATTCAAGATCATAAGTAATGCCTTTTGTTTTATATGGAAGCTTCCCTTTTTTGCGAACTGGAACAAAACCAACGCCTAATTTATATGCAAGCGCTGCTCCAAATATAAACCCTCTTGCCTCAACCCCAACAATTAAATCAATATTTTCTTTCTTAAACTTCTTAGCCAATAGATCAACTGATTTCTTAAATGCAACCTTATCCTTAAGCAACGTTGTAATATCTTTAAAAATTATTCCTTCTTTTGGAAAATCAGGAATATCACGAATATATTCTTTTAATTCCCCTTTTCTCATCTTATTAGCCATATATTCCTCGCTTTCCTATTCGCTTTTATTCTTAGCGTTTGCTTCCCTTTGTTTTATTATTTCTCTTATCTTGGCAATTGTTGCTGCTTCAATTTGTCTAATTCTTTCGCGCGATACCCCAAGAATTCTTGCAACCTCAGCCAACGTACGCTTTTCTCCGTCGACTAAACCATAACGAAGCTCTAGTATCTTTTGTTCGCGATCATTTAACATCTCCAAGAAACCTTTAGTTCTTTCTTTATTAAAAAGTCCTTCTAAATGATCATCAGGCGCAGTGATATTTTCATCAGCAATAAAATCTTTTACTTGTCCATCTCCCTGATCTCCAACAGGAGCCTCCAAAGAAGACATTTTTGTTATAGAACCCTCTAGATTTCTTACTTTATCAACAGAGATTTTCATCTTTTTTGCAATCTCACCTACTCGAGGTTTTCTATTTAACTTATGCGTTAATTTCTCCATTACCTTTTTATACTTAAAAATTTCTTCGTTCATATAGACAGGTACACGTATCATTTTTCCCTGATCTATAATGGCGCGTGATATGCCTTGCTTAATCCACCAAGCTGCATAGGTTGAGAAACGAAAGCCTCTCTTATGGTCAAATTTCTCAACGCTTTTCATCAAACCTATGTTTCCTTCTTCTATTAAATCGCTTAAAGGCACACCAAGATTAACATATCGTTTCGCGATGCTAATTACCAATCGCAAATTAGATCGAATCATCTTGTCTCGAGCGTCCTTATCCCCTTTTGCAATTTTCTTAGCCAGGTCTACTTCTTCTTCTGGTTTAAGAAGCGGAATAGGCCTTACATCTCTTAAATATGCTTTAATTGGATCCATTGACTTGTCTCTAAAAGTGGTCGAGAGGTAGAGTGATAGAGTGGTAAAAAACAAAAACCAAATAATAGCAATGCAATAATTTTCTTATTATATTATTTCAATTTTGCTACTTACCACTCTATCTCTATACCTCTTTACCTCTATTGTTAATATTTTTTATTCTCAAGTACTGCTTGTGCTGCTGCAAGACGTGCAATCGGAACTCTATAAGGAGAACAGCTTACATAATCTAAGCCAACTCCTGCGAAAAACTTAACTGATGCAGGATCTCCACCATGTTCGCCACAAACACCACATTTTAATTTTTTACGTGTTTTACGACCTCTCATTACACCTATTTTAACTAATTGCCCAACACCTTCTTGGTCAATTGATGCAAAAGGATCTTCAATAAAAATCTTTTTATCCATATAGTCTGGCAAAAAGTTTCCAATATCATCACGACTATAACCAAGAGTCATTTGAGTAAGATCATTTGTACCAAAAGAGAAAAACTCTGCTTTTTCAGCAACTTTATCAGCGACTAAAGTAGCACGAGGAATTTCCATCATAGTTCCTACTAAATACTTTACTTTAACGCCTTTTTTCTTAATAATTGCATCAGCAGTTTCTCTTGTTATTTCTTCTAATATATCAAATTCTGCCTTTGTTCCAATAAGAGGAATCATAATTTCAGGCAATACTTTGATTTTCTTCTTTTGCATATTACAAGCTGCTTCAATTATCGCTGTTACTTGCATTTTACAAATTTCAGGATAAGTAATTGATAGACGGCAACCGCGGTGTCCAAGCATAGGATTCATCTCATGAAGAGCTTCAACTTTTGCCTTTACCTTCGCAGGAGTTATCTTTAATCTTTTTGCCATCTCAGCTTGTCCTTTAGCTTCGTGAGGTAAAAACTCGTGAAGTGGAGGATCTAATAAACGAACTGTTACAGGAAGTCCATCCATTGCCTTAAAGATTCCTTCAAAGTCTTTTCTTTGGTAAGGAAGCAACTTGGCAAGTGCTTTTTCGCGACCTTCAACATCATTTGCTAGTATCATTTCACGAATAGCCCAGATTCTATCTCCTTCAAAAAACATATGCTCTGTTCTACAAAGGCCAATTCCTTCAGCACCTAATTTACGTGCAACTTCAGAATCTTTTGGAGAATCAGCATTAGTACGAACATTTATACGACGAACATTATCAGCCCATTTCATAACTTCTAAGAATATTTTACAAATTGGATGCTGACGAGCTTTTTTGTTTCCTTCAACTATTCCAGCAATTACAGGAGACGAAGATGTTGCAACAGCTCCGATGATTATCTCACCTGTTGAGCCATCAATTGATACATCATCACCTTCTTTAATTGTTTTACCTGAAACAGAAATTGTCTTTGTTTTGTAATTAATGTCTAAAGCGCCACAACCAACAACACAACATTTTCCCCATCCACGAGCAACAACTGCAGCGTGCGATGTCATACCACCAGTTGATGTTAAAACAGCTTCAGCTGCCCACATACCACTGACATCTTCAGGAGAGGTTTCTTTTCTAACTAGAATTACTTTATTTCCTTTTTTAACCCAAGCTACTGCATCTTCAGCATTAAATACAATCTTACCGTTTGCAGCGCCAGGACCTGCTGGAAGACCCTTTGCAACAACACGTTTTGCAGCAATTGCAGCAGATTTTGCCTTTGGATCTAAAATAGGGAAAAGTAATTGATTTAAATGATCGCCTTCAATTCGAGATAATCCAACCTCTTCTGAGATTAGTTTCTCCTTTACCATATCAACTGCCATTTTAACAGCTGCAAGACCGGTTCTTTTACCATTTCTTGTTTGAAGCATAAAAAGTTTACCTTCTTGAATAGTAAATTCAACATCTTGCATATCTTTGTAATGCTTCTCTAATTTTAATCTTATAGCGTCAAGTTCTTTGTATATTTTAGGCATTCTCTTCTTTAACATTGAAATTGGATCTGGAGTACGAATACCAGCAACAACATCTTCGCCTTGAGCATCAATTAAATACTCACCAAAGAATTTATTTTCTCCGGTTGCAGGATTACGAGTAAACGCAACACCTGTACCTGAATTTTGACCCATATTACCAAAAACCATTGCCTGAACATTTACAGCTGTTCCTTTTAAGCCATGCATCTTGTTAATATTTCTATAAGCTATAGCACGAGGGATATTCCAAGAACCAATAACAGCATTAATTGCTAGGCCTAATTGCTCACGTCCACAAGTAGGAAAATGTTTTCCAACATTCTTTTTGTAAACTTTTTTATAAGCAAAAACAACTTCCTTCAATTCTTCAGTTGTTAAGTCTGTATCTAATGCTCTTTCGTATTTTTTCTTAATACGAGTTAGCTCTTCTTCGAAATCTTCGTGAGGAACTTCCATACAAACATCACCAAACATATTTATAAAACGACGATAAGAATCCCATGCCATACGCTCATTCTTTGTCTTTTTAGCTAATCCAATTACAACATCGTCATTAATACCAAGATTTAGAACTGTATCCATCATACCTGGCATTGAAACAGCAGCACCACTACGAACAGACACTAAAAGAGGATTTTCTTGGTCGCAAAACTTAGCGCCCATAGCTTTTTCAATCCTTATAATATTCGCATCAATTTCTTATCTAGCATTGCTGGTTTCTTTTTCCCATGCGAATAGTAATGTTCACAAACATCGGTTGAAATAGTGAAACCTGCAGGCACCGGCACTCCAATATTAGACATTTCAGCTAAATTTGCACCCTTACCACCTAATAATTCCTTCATTGTTGACTTACCTTCGGCTTTTCCACCCCCGAAAAAGTAAACGTATTTCTTTGACATCTTAACTTCCTTTCGTTTTAATCATAAACCAACACTTGGTGTTGGTTTGCAGTTATAAATTACATCTTTTCCTTTAAATAATTCTTTAAATTATCAACAGAAACACGCTCCTGTTTCATAGTGTCTCTATCCCTTACAGTAACTTGTTTATCTTCTATAGAATCTACATCGACCGTTACACAAAATGGTGTTCCTACCTCATCTTGTCGTCGATAAAGTTTGCCAATTGCAGCTGTATCATTATAAGTACAGACTAAATCACTTTGCAAATCTTCTTTGATTTTATGAGCCATAGTTACAATATCATTGTTTTTCTTTAAAAGCGGTAATATAGCCACCTTAATTGGTGCTAGCTTCTTATCTAGCTTTAAAACAACACGTAGTTTTCCATTTACTTCTTCTTCGCAATATGCATCAACTAAAAATGCAAGAAGTGAGCGATCAACTCCACCTGAAGGCTCAATTACAAACGGAAAATATTTCTCGTTTGTGAAAGGATCTTGATATCGAAGGTCGACTCCTGAGAATTCTGAATGTTGTTTTAAATCAAAATCTGCACGATGTGCAATTCCCTCGAGCTCAGACCATCCAAACGGAAATTTATACTCAACATCACTACAACCTTTTGCATAATGAGCAAGCTCATCATCCGCATGTTTGCGTAATTGTAAGTTCTCTTTTTTTATACCTAATCCTAAATACCAATTAAAACGCTCTTGTATCCATTTTTCATGACACTCATCAGCATCTTTTGGATTTACAAAATACTCAAGCTCCATTTGTTCAAACTCTCGCATACGAAAAGTAAAGTTTCCCGACGTCACTTCATTTCTGAAAGATTTTCCTATTTGAGCTATACCAAATGGAAGTTTACGACTAGTTGAGTTTATTACATTTTTAAAATTTACAAATATGCCTTGAGCTGTTTCAGGTCTTAGGTAGGATATATTTTTATCGTCTTGTAGCGCGCCTATATTGGTTTTAAACATAAGATTAAACGCACGCCCCTCAGTAAAATTTTTAGCACCACAAGTAGGACATGTATCTCCAATATGATCTACGCGAAAACGATTCTTACATTCTTTACAATCGACCAATGTATCAGAAAAATTAGAAGTATGTCCTGATGCCTCCCAAGTTTTTGGATGCATCAATATTGCAGCATCAAGCCCAACAATATCATCACGATTATGTACAACTGCTTTCCACCACGCAGCCTTTACATTGCTTTTAAGTTCTGAACCTAGAGGTCCATAATCCCAAGAGCTTCCTAAACCGCCGTATATTTCTGAAGATTGAAAAATAAAGCCTCTGCGCTTACACAGAGATACTATTTTGTCCATTAAGTCGTTTTTCATTAATTTGCTCTCACTTCGTTCGAGACTTTACGATTACAGAAATTTAAAGAAAGATTACAGTGATTTAATCACTGTAATCATTATGAATCATTGAAATCAGCAGAGGAATAACGAAACATTTATTCCGATGCAATGAATTTGCTATTTTAGCCAAAAATTATTTAAAAAGCAAGTAAATTTGTAGAAACAAAAAAGTATTAAAAATGATACTTTTTTAAAATAAAATATAAATTACTTATATTAATATTAAATTTTACATTTACAAGCTTTGGCTTTAAGTATTTCTTTTTGTTCCTTAACAGAATTAACAAAAATATCTTGTTTTGATAAACCACTTGCTTTTCTTTTATCAAGAGGACTTCTGTAGTTATATCCTCTTCTTTCTATTTCTTTTACCAAATCCTCATGCCTTAAGAATAGAGCATTGAGTTTTCCACCCCACCTTAAAGTTTCAGGATGCTTTGAATAACCTTTTTTATTATTAGTTAAAATAGACCAAATCGCATGCAGCTCTCTATGTTCTCCTAAAAGATGACTTCTGCAAAGTTTTTGAGGAGTAATATCCCATATTCGCATATTACTTATTTAACCAAAAGATTTTTTGATATAGTAAAGTAAAATGTTGAGCCTTCACCCTCTTTAGACTCGACCCGTATCTCTCCATTATGATCTAAAATTACACCTTTTACTATCGCAAGCCCAGTTCCCGTGCCTTCATATTCTATAGAATTATGAAGCTTTGTAAAAATTTCAAATATCTTATCTTGATCTTCAGCCTTAATTCCTATGCCATTATCTTTTACAAAGAACTCATAATAATCTCGTTTTTCTTTACAACCAATATTAATTTCAGGAATACTACCTTCGATTTTAGACGAGAACTTTATTGCATTACTTATAAGATTAAAGAAAACTTCCTCCATCTTAATATGGTCACAAGTAATGTCTGGCATATCTTCCTGAACCTGAAGCTTAACATTATTTTCTAACATCATAAAATCTAACCTCTCTGCAACAGATTTTATTATTTCACTTATATCAACAGACCTATAAGGATTCTTTATTCTAGATATTCTAGTAAGCTCAAGCAAATCCTCTATTAATTTTTTTAACCTGTCTGCTCCCTTAAATATTCCCTCTATACATCTCTGAGCCTTTGGATCAAGTTTGTCCTTATGTTGATTATTTAAAAAAGTTCCATATCCAATAATACCTGTCAAAGGAGCCCTTATGTCATGACTTACTGTATGAACAAAACGATCTAACTCTTTATTAACCTTCTCTAAATCCATTTTCTGCTCTTTTGTCGTCTTAAGATGTTCTGATAGTGCTTTATTTTTATTCTCTAGCTCTGCGTTAAGCTCGCCAAGTCGCTTCGCCATTTTATTAAAAGCCTTACTTACATCTCCTATTTCATCTTTTGAACCATCATTTAAACTCACAACAAAATCGCCTTCTCCAATTTGTTGAGCAGCATTAACTAAAACTTTCAAAGGTTTTAAAATGCTTCGTATTATTGAATAAGCAATAATTATACTCACAAACATACTTATATAAAAGCTAAGCCACAATATTTCTCGAGCTGCTTTTTCTTCATATTTTGCACGACTTAGAGAATTGGCAATAAATTGCTTCATACTCTCAACTAAATCTTTTGCTTTTCTTGTAACTTTCTTTTCTGCCTGATTAATTTGATCTATTTCCCCTAAAGACACCTGATAATTCTCAGAACTTACGAGTTTAATAAATTTTTTATTTAAAGCCTTGTAATAATTATGACTATCTTCAATATCCTTTAAGAATTTACTAGCCTCAACAAGTTCAGTTTTCTTTAAAGAAGGCTTAGCCTCTGCTTTGATTCCTTTTTCAATAACTTCTTGAGCTTTTAAAATATCACCAGATATACTAGCGTTTAACTTATCAAATCCCTGTTGAATAAGTTCTATGTGATACAATAAATACTCTCGACGAGCAGGTATCATGTCTTCAAAGGCAAGTTCTTCTGCAATTCGAATAATACGCTCAACTAATAATGCTTTTTCAAATTGATGCTGCGCCACTGATGTAACAGCAGATGTTATCGCAACATCTTTTTTAACAACCTTATTTAATTCTTGTCCAATTTTGGATAACTGACTTAAACCAACTACAGTATTTACGCACAACACAACTAAAAGAAATAAAATAAACGATGATATCTTGTTTGAAATTTTCATAGCTAAATCCTTATAAAATTTTGTAGGGGCGGGGTTTACCTCCGCCCATTATTCTTTAGGGAGGACGCAAGACCCTCCCCTTGTATGTTGTAAATATCATCAGATCATGATAAAACGTTAGTGAGTCAGGTTGAGATTAGTTGATCTTTTAGGACTGCTAATCTAGCGAAATCGAGATCGTCCTCCCCTCGAACTGAATTTTTAAGTTCGTACGTAGCTGGATCCGATTTCGTTGCTCATTGGTTAAATCCGAACAATCGCATGGGCTGAAATTAATATTTCAAGCCCGAATTACAAGGAAGTATCCCCAATGAATTCACAAACACATATTGGCATTGATGTTTCAAAAAACGTATTTGATCTTGTTGTTCATGAAACACAGACTCACCAACAGTTTAAAATGACATCTGATGATATTCAAAGAGCAATTAAAATTATTAAAAAACAATCACCTAACATCGTCGTTCTTGAAGCAACCGGAGGATATCAACGCACACTTGTATCAAAATTAACAAAAGCTAAAATACCTACTGCTGTGATCAACCCTAGAAATATTCGCAACTTTGCCCGCTCATTAGGTCAACTAGCAAAAACTGATAAAATCGATGCTTCCATTATTGCACGTTATGCAATCGCGATTCAACCTAAACCAACAATAATACTAAATGACAATAATCAAAAACTAAAAGACTTGACCTCTAGAAGACGACAATTGATTAATTTTCGTACAGCTGAAAAAAATCGCAAACAACAGGCTTTTGTTAAAGAAATTCGTAAAAGTATTGATTCTACAATTAAAAACTTTGATAAAGAAATACAAACAATTGAAAAATTAATAAATGAACTAATAAATTCAGATTCAGACATGCAAGAAAAATCACAAAGATTAAAAACTACACCTGGAATTGGTGATACAACTGCTGCATTGTTAATATCTGAGCTTCCAGAACTTGGAACATTAAATTGCCGTCAAATTGCTGCAATGGTTGGTGTTGCTCCAATCAACCGAGACAGCGGTCAATTTCGTGGTAAACGCATGACTGGCTCTGGTCGTAGGCATCTCCGTGCCGGTTTATTTATGGCGATGCTTTCGATAATTCAATTCAATCCTAAATTATCAAAGTTTTATCAAAAACTCGTTGCTTCAGGCAAAGCAAAAATGGTTGCATTTATTGCTGCTATGCGCAAATTACTTGTAGCTCTAAATTCTATGATTAAAAATAATCAAGATTGGAGTATACCAACTATTTAAAGTATCAATGAGCAAAAACCTTAACTAACTAAACAAAAAGTGGTTGACTTTTAACACAATCGCTACGTAACTATATATTTAAAATAAATTAACTGTTAGCTCACTCAACCTTTCTCGTTATAACTAAATTAGCATCTGTATTCATAAACCCTTTTTCTAGAATGTCACCAACCGATACAGGCTCTTCAATCCTAAGCTTTTTTATTCTTGCCATTGCATCTGACAACAATTCTTTTGATATTGCTTTATCAGTTTTTA
>JAVCCJ010000024.1 GCA_030765585.1 Candidatus Zapsychrus exili
AAGCTTAAATGATGATGAACTATGGAAGCTAATGGAGTTATCTATTAAAAAAGATACAGTTTAAATAAGCTAATCTGGAGTTAGTCTGGGTTGGCTTTTTGTAGAAAGGCCAAAGGATTGGGATGAGTGAAGAATCGAGAAGATGGTGCCCTATTCATAATATAGAGATGAGGCGTGCAAAAGTAACATGGTGGGAAGATGCTTTGCAAGGGGTTCACGGAGAAGGCGTTATGGTTGACGGAGCCTTGATTACACATACCTATATTTGCAGAGAATGCATGAGCAATCAAAATGTTAAAAAAGACGGCAAGTGTGTAAGACCTGCGGATGCAGAGTTAGATAGAACGGAAGAAAACAATGGCTAAAGTAATACGAGAATTATTAAAAGATGAATCCTATATTTTATCTTTCGATTATTCTAAAATGTCTTTTAGCAATAGCAAAGATTTATCAGGACATGAATTGGTTTATAAGTTCAGGGATTCTTACATTTATTACTATGAGTCCACTTCTGACGATGCTAAAGTTTTCCATGATATAGATATCACCATTAAAACAAAAAATGACATTCCAGTAAAAGTTGAAACTGTAGAATTGAAAAGATTAAAAACGTCTAAAAATAATATATTTAATAAGCTTGCGTCTTGCAAGAGTCTTGCTATGGAAAATCTAAAAATAAATGACATATTTGCTGTAAACAAGGATATTCTTTTAGTTGAAGGTAAAGGTGATTATTCTGGAGGACCTTATGAAGCTCTTTTTATACCTCATATCCATTATATTATAAAGCAAATTCTCCGCCCGTTCTCCGCCACACTTCCGCTTGCCTAAATCGTCTCGAAAGAGTATAATATACTCAATGAGCAAAGTTAAAGATGCATACAAAGATTATTACAAGGAATTAAAGACTGCCATCGGAGGCACTGAGCGGTTTTTTTGGTATAGCGACATTCTAATAGGGCAGATAAAAAATAAAGTTATTTTGGACATAGGATGCGGGGAAGGAAGTTTTTTAAAGATACTAAAAGATAGAAAAAATAAAGTCTTTGGCGTTGACTTATCTGGAACAGGCTTAAATGCTTGTAAGGAGAAGGGAATTGAATGTGCTTTAATAGACATCAGCACAGAAGACTTGCCCTATGATGACAATACATTCGATATTGTATTTTTACTTGCAACAATAGAACATCTTGAAAACCCCTGCCATGCGCTTTTTGAGATAAAAAGAGTATTAAAAGAAAACGGTCTTTTCATTGTAAGCATTCCCAATCCCAAGAGTCTGCATCCTTATATATACCCAGGACTGTTTAGTGTTAAGAGCTTCAAGGATTTCTTAGGCTTGACTTCTTTTGAGATTTTAAAGGTTAAAGGGTTAGGCCAGGCCATAATGCTGAATAGGTTTATCAGGTGGCTAAAGAAGAAGGATCTGCCCTATTTGGCAAATCTTATATATTTCATAGGGAGAAAGAGAAATCTTTTAATGCGTAAGCATCTTGGCACACCATTAAATTGTTCATTTATGTATGTTTTTGTATGCCTTAATCATAAAAAATCTAAGACATTAGTAGAGGAAGTAGCCGAAGAAACCACCCCAAAGTAATAGTAGCCTGATTTTGTTCGACATCATTTCCCTTGCCATAAATACCTATATATAATACCCTAAAAGTTCCTTGTACCGTATTTGCTGGATGTCAACTATTATTTCCTACCGGTAATTATAATTGTCGCTCATCACGTATTGGAAACTCCTCACCAATTTGTCCCAGAATCACGCTTCAAAGTGTCCCTAATGCCTCACAGTCATAATTATATGACCCCCAGTCTATGGCCTATTATAAGGCAATGTAGTATCATCATAATATGCCAGACAACCTCACAGAAACCCTATCCTTCAAGATAACAAGAAAGAGGAAGCTTGAGCTTATAAAGATAGCCAAGGACTTGAATATACCCATATCAAGGGCTTGTAGGGCTGCTATAGGCAATTTCATAGCTTGGCGCAAGAGACATGGGGGAGGCTATCACCTACAGAAAAAGAGATAGACTATATAAGCCCAGAAGAGTATCATATATATACTAACCACAAAGGCGTGGCATATGAGAAAAGATTTAGTATATTTATAATATAAGCCAATCTTAAGTTAGCATAGGTTGGCTTTTTGTTTATTGACCAGAAAGGGGATTTATATGAAATGCGCTGTTCATTCTGAAAGAGAAGCTATAGGAGCTTGCGTAGAATGTGGCCTTGGTTTTTGTGATGAATGCAGAGTTTCCATGGATAATAAAAATTATTGCAAAAAATGTGTAGACAAAGTAGCAAAGAAAGGCAATCTTGCAAACAGAAACCCTATTGTTGCTGCCTTATTGAGTTTTATTATTCCTGGTACAGGTCAGATATACAATGGTCAGATTGGAAAAGGTTTTTTGGTGTTTTTTACTAGTTGGTTAATATTGCCCTGGATCTATGGGGTTTTTGATGCTTATAGTGTTGCAAATAAGATAAATAAGGGTGAAATAGCTATTAAGACTTCTTCGGGTTGCCTGCCTGTTTTTTTATTTATAATAACAGTTCCTGTATGTGTTTCTATAGTTAGCTTATTAGCTGCAATAGCAATTCCTAATTTACTACGAGCTAGGCATAACGCCAATGAAGCAGGAGCTATAGCTGCATTGAG
>JAVCCJ010000088.1 GCA_030765585.1 Candidatus Zapsychrus exili
AATATTAGGGTCACTTTCGGATATTTTATTAATATCCACCTGATGATAATAAATTGTTTTAGGTTGTTTAAAATTATCAAGAAATGAGATTTTATACATTTTGTAAGGAAAATTTTTAACCAACACAACATCAACTTCTGTATATCCACGATATTCCAAATTTATTTTAATAAAAGGCTCCATACCTATTTGCGGTTTTACGAAAGAATACAGTATATTACTCTGCAAAACACTTGGAATAAATCTAGCATGCTCAATATATCCTATATAAAGTTTCTTCATAATATCAAAAGCCTCTTGGCCAGATATATTGCCAAAATTACGCTCATCAAGAGTCATCCATTTTAAATCTTTAATTTCAAACGGCACGCGAAATGGCATTAAATTAATAAAATGGACTTCTTCTAAATTTGGAAACATATCGAATATCTTTAAGTCAAGTCCACCAGGATAAATTGCTTTCCTTGATTGAAACTGAAAATTCTCATAATAATTAGCGCGCGACAAAAGAAAACTTTTTGCCTCAGACAACCTACCGCTTGCATATAATTTCTCAAAAGTTCTCTTATCCCGCTCCGAAGAAAAAAGCCTCAATAAATTCTTAATTCCTAAAGGAAATTCTTTAGTTCTAAAATTATTCTGAACATAACCTTGCTCTTCTGTTATCATTGCATTATCAAAACCGTAAGCTTTGTCCTTATTGTAAACAGATACGAGAATCGATTTATAATCTCCGCTAAAGGCAACATCATGTGCTGAATCATCAAGTTTCAAAGGAACACTTACATCTCTACCATCTATTCTCTTAAACTTTAAATAACTAAAAATATCCATATAATAGAGAAAGAAGTGTTTGATATTCTTATCAAACTGCTGCTCCAGTGTAGCTGTTCCAGAAAAAGATTCTTTTACAATATCAGACATCTCAGCCATACCTCTGCTATTAGTACTACCAGAATTTATACTAGTATAACAAAGACAAAAGGCATAAATACCATCGATAGAAACAAACTCATTATATATGTCTGCTATTATCTTTACTTTGTCTTTAATGTAAGGAAAGATATTGTCTCCGAACAAAACTAAATCAAACTTTTTACCAGAAAGTTTCTCTGATCTTTGTTGCTCATTCTCAATATCTAAAATAACAACCTTGATTCTTTTTTCTGCCTCTGCAATTTCTCCCGAAGAATACCCTTTCTTTTTCAAATTCGTATAAATCTCAGATCTATAATTCCACAGCTCGTTTTCTTTATTAACAGCCTGTATCTCTAGATTAGGATACTTAATTGCCATCTCAACAGTAGCTACCCCAAAGCCTACACCTACAAAAAGTACTTTTTGTTTAGAGTCTTTTCTTTCTTCTAAATCTTTTGTTATATTGTAAATTTCATCAAGATTTGAATAATCCCTATTAAACCAATTTGGATGTTTCTCGTAGACTGAATTAAAATTAAGTGCTATTCTAAAAACATCTCCTTCAATTTCTGGATATCCTTTATTTTTTATCGCTATATCATAATTTTTCTTAACTAATAAAGCTTGTTTTTCTGGAGTTAAACCAATAGTTTTAAATCCATATCTACTAAAACGCTCTATAAACACCTGATTATTAGTATCGCCAACAATGCCTGTATAGCCAGCATTTTTTATAGCGTCAATAGTCTCAGCAGAAAAAAACTGGCCTAAGAGATACAAGATATTTCTTGGCTTAATTCCGTCAATATGCATATCAAGAACTTTATCTCCAGCCTCAAATAGGCCTTCGTACTCTTTAACATCATATATAAATTTTTCCTCAACTATAAGCTTCGCACCTCCCCTTTCTAAATAAAAATCCTCAATAATCTCCTCACCTTCATAATGAAATAAATTCATTTTAAAACCAAGCCTCATGAATGCTTCATAATTCTTATCTCCAGAAATCATTCTTCCAGGAAAGGTTCTATCGTCATATTTTTCTTTAAAAGCTTTCTTGTTTTTAACATTTGTGTTACTAAAAATACCTTTTATATTCAGTAAAGAATCTGGCTTGATAGATATCATTGCGTAATCATTTGTAATCTCAAGCGGAACATTTAAAGTAAGTCCACCGGAGAAATATTTGCGTGGCACAATTTCTTGAGCCTTAGGATCATATTCTTCTTTTATTTGATTAAAGGCGCCCTCCTTAAAAGCCTGTAAGTATTTTTCGTATATCTTGTCTGGGGTCATCATTGCGAGCGTATTTTGCGAAGCAATCTCATCGCTAGAGATTGCCACGTCGCTTGCGCTCCTCGCAATGACAGGATCAGAAAGCCCTTCTATCTTTTTTCTATTAGAATAATTTTTATTTAAAATACTACTTTTAAGCTTTTTCTTATACCAAGTCGCAAGTATCAAAGAATTATATATCTGACGAAGTGGCGCAAAATGCGCACCCTCATTTACTTCACGTTCTAGTTCGGGAATAATCACAGACTTGATTATATTTGTTGCGTCATTGCGAGGAGTCGAAGACGACGAAGCAATCTCATCTTCTTCTGAGATTGCCGCGCTCTGCTTTGCAGAGCTCGCAATGACATCCTCTAGATATTCTTCTTCTAGCAGTACTTTTAATTTGGCTTCAACCACAAACGCTCGATCACCGTTTTCATACACAACAGCCTTTTCTGGCACAATCCAAACACGACTAAGCGCATCCGTTGGTATATCTGTTGTTCCATATTGCTCTTTCGCTTGAGCGTATATCTTATCCCAAAACTTCTTACCCGCCTCTGTCTCTGGGTGCATTAAAGATGAGGTTATTTGTTTTAAGATATAATCTTGTAACAAAAGGTCTTTCCCCATTTGAGTAGACCCGAACTCATCAGAAACTATTCTATTAGGCTGTTTAGGATTTAGATTGACCCACAAATCACTTTCAGGCATTGTCAAAGACGCCAGAAAATATCTAATAAGTTTATCTGCTTCAGCCTTTAAATCATCGCCTTGAAATGAAGAATCACCCTTATCTAATAAAAAATCAAATTCAAAAGGCTTTTGAGGATTAACAATAATTCCTTTTAACATAGCTGGTTGTATAAGCATTTCGCTAGGCTGCGCTAAACTAGTGGCTGTTAAAGAAAGGCTAATATTTTGAGCATAAGAATTACTAGGAAAGACAAACTGGGACGAGGCAAAAGCTATTATTAATATAGATACAATAGCTTTATAAAATAACTTAACTTTTTTATTTTTAATATATAACAACATATTTTTTGTTATTAATATTTATATTAATATTATTAAAACTAATTAAAGTATGCCATATTTGGAAGGATTTTGCAAAAATAACGGGGACAGACGAGGGCCTGTTGTACTAGCTCACTAATTCGGTAACTCTTTTTAGTTTATCAAAAGGGGTCTCATAGTTCAAGCACCCATGTCTACGAAGATGATTATATTCAAAAATATAATTACCTAAGTTAAGC
>JAVCCJ010000054.1 GCA_030765585.1 Candidatus Zapsychrus exili
ATAAAGTTGTTCATATGGATAATTTTATGGATCGCATTAGTTTTAAATACACATTAAATCCTTTGGATGTTGTTGAAACAAAAGCACTAATAAAATTTCGAATGACCAGGGCGGGATATCGGGGAGCGGAAGATCTGTTTTTGGACGAGGCAATAAGTGAGATATATGTAAAGACAAAAGGATATCCTAGAAAGATAAATATGCTTTGTCATAAGTGTTTAAAAGAATTAATTATGAAAGATGAAAAAATAATTGATTTAGAAACAGTAAAAGACGTTCTTTTGAAAGAAAAACAGTGGGCATCAGCGACCAGAGAAAATTCATTATAAGAAAGTTAGAATAAATAGTAAAAAAAGTAACTTTTATCTTGAGCTCTCCTTCAGTTATTATAAGATTATAATATATGATTATAGAAAAGAAAGAAACTGCAGAACAGAAATTACTTAAAATGATAGAGACTTCTTCGTTTGAGGGAGAGTCTGACTCTGCATTAGAAAGTCAGTCTACAAAGAAATATAACGTTTTAACTGCATTAAAATTATCTAACAAATTTTTATATTTTGCTGTCATAGTAGTAACTTTATTTTTGGTTAATGAGGTCAAATTTGGAACAGAGATTACAAGTAGAAATATTATCATTCCTAGTGTGAAGAAAATATTAGTAAAATCTATTAGCTTAGAGAGCGTTTTGCCAACCACACAAAATATTGCTTTCTATCTTTTTGGAGTCAAAAACAGAAATATTTTTCAGCCATACGAAAAGGCCACTTTAAATAAAGTCGTGAATGCTTCAGAGGAAAGTAAGCGAATAATGCAAATAACGCAAGGATATAAATTAGTTGGGGTTTCTTGGTTAGATGATGTTGAATCAGCTTCGGTGATGATTGAAGACACCGGTAAAGGCATAACCTACTTTTTGAAAAAGGGTGAAAAAGTTGGGGATATAATTGTAAAAACCATTTATGCCGATAGTGTAGAGCTAGGCTATGAAAATGAGGAGATAATAATTGGCTATGATAAACCACAAATGTAATCACACGAAGTGGATTTTATCTTTTACTTCTTTGTTTCTTATTTGTTTTGTTGTTTTGGTGTTTTGTAGTTCTAGCTTTGCGGCAGATCCAAAACCTATCGTTATTTTAAACAGCGAAGAATCTATTCTTGATCGTATGGAAAGATCCATAAGCCTTGATGTTAGAGATATGAATATTATTGATGTTATTAAATTTCTAGCTTTAAAAGGCGAGTTTAATATTGTAGTAAGTCCAGCTGTAGAAGGCAGGTCTACAGTTCTTTTAAAGAGAGTTTCCATTCATGATGCTCTAGACATTATTGTTATTTCCAATCATCTTGCTTATAAGGTTGATAAGAACATTGTTCAAGTTATGTCTGAGATAGAATATGAAGCTTTGGTTGGAAAGAAGTTTAGCGATCAGAGAGAAGTTGAGATTATTCGTTTAAATTATTCAAAACCAACGTATGTTCTTGCTGCTTTAGATAATATAAAAAGTAACATTGGAAAAATAATAATAGACGAAGATACAGGCTCTGTTGTTTTGATTGACACCCCAGAAGCAATTGTCAAGATGAAAGAATCTCTTTTTGAAATAGAAAGACCTCTTAAGACATTTGTTTACGAAGTTCAATATGCAGAAGCTGATGCTTTAGCTATTAAATTAAGAAGTCGTATTGATGCTAAGGCAGTGGGTTCAATTACTCCAGATGAGAGATCTAATAAGCTTGTTATACGAGCTTTTCCGGATAGGATTAAGGAAGTAAGAGCTATTTTAAAAGAATTAGATGAATCAACTAAAGAGGTTTTGGTTGATGCCAAAATCCTTTCTATTACTTTGAAACCAAGATATGATGCTGGAATTGATTGGCAGTTAGATTTTCGTAATGTTGGAAATGATGAGCTGGAGAAATTAAGTTTTGAAAATATGTTTTTGAATAAAGATAGTATGTCAGGAAGCGATCAGTTGTATTCAAATTTTGGACAAATTGCTGTTGGAGATTTTGATGTAGATAATTTTGAGATGTCGGTTCGTTCTTTAGAGCAAGTTAGTGACACAAAAATTTTATCAAATCCACAACTTTTAGTTACAAATAATCAAGAAGCCAAGATACATATTGGAGACACTGTTCCTTATATTATATCAACTACATCAGGAACAGGGGACAATGCTGTAACTAGTGAGGATGTTAGGTTTGTGGATGTTGGTATTAAATTGCATGTAATGCCTACTATTAATGACGAAGGTTTTGTTACAATGCGTCTTAAACCAGAAATTTCAACAGTTGTTGGTACTATAACCTCTCAAGGAGGAGGAATTCCTCAGGTTAATAAAACAGAGGTTGAAACAACTGTAATGGTTAAAGATGGCAATACCATTGCTATGGGCGGCTTGAAGAAAGATAACAAAATTCATACTAAAAAGGGATTTCCAGTCTTAATGGATCTTCCAGTTTTGGGATTTTTATTTGGCAGAACAAGCGATGATTTTGAGCAAAAGGAAATTGTTATCTTTATAACTCCTCATATTGTTACTGGAAGAAATGAAGATATGGAAAAAATAAAAGGTGAAATAAAACCTTTTAAATCATACAGTACAGACTAAGTAATTATAGAAAGAATTGTAAAAAAAATAGGTTATGCTTATGCTTAAAAAATATTTGACAGAAGGAAGAGTAATCAAGGTAAGGTTCTTGATGACCGTTTTAGTGGCACTTGCTATTGTTTTTACCTTTACGGCGATAACAAGGGCAGAGGAAGCTGTTGAAGTTAGTGCAAGTTTGAAGAATGTCATTGAAGAAAATCAGCTGTTGTTTGTTCAAATAAAAGAATTGGAAGCGCAATTAGAAAAATTTAAAGCTGAGAATTCAGAAAAAGAAGCACAGTATAATCAATTAAAAGAAGATAAAAAAGGATTATCTGATGAATTCAAAAGTCTTCAAAGTTCTAATGTCAGGTATATTAAGGAAATTAGAAGGCTTGAAGGCGGTATATCAGACTTGCAGATCGTCAAAAGAAGAAATCAGAGAAAGCTAAAAGATTTAGAGCAAGAATTATCTAATTATGCTGAAATTGAAGATGATGATGGTACGCCTGGAGTAGAAGTCATTGAAAGTATAGATAAAATAAAATCAAGAGAAAGCAAAACTTTAGATTTGCTTTCTAAAATAGATGCGTTTACTGAAGAAGATGAGGTTTTAAGAAGAGACTCTGCTAAGGCTCATTATAATATGGGAAATATTTATTTTAAAAAAGGTGAATATGAAATTGCTGCTAGAGAGTATTATCAAGCAGTTACTTTGATGCCAAATGATCCAGATTCTCATTATAATCTTGCTTATGTGAGTGGTGAATACTTGAAAGATTATAGAACAGCGCTAAAACATTATCAGATGTATTTATATTTAAATCCAGGCGCTCAAGATAAAAATTTTATAAAAGAAAAAGTATTGCAAGCTAAGCTAGTAATAAAGAGTCTAGTTGATTCTCCTTTGGATAAGCTTGATAAATAGAAGCATGTTGTTTTTAAAGATTTTATGATCATGAAGTTTTGTGATATTAAAATAGATTCATTACGGTTGGCGTAGTAACAAAAAACAAAATATTTTAAAATTTTGACAAAATACTTAATTTGTCCACGGGGGAGTTGTGCGCCCATTTTTCGGAAAAAACATTTTAAATATTAATAAAAATAACTCTTATCCTATGAAAAACTCTAAATTTATGTTCAATAAAACATCTTTAAAAGTATTCATTTTGACTTCGTTTATTATCTTTTCTTCTTTAATTTTCAATTCCCACCTTTACGCCAATAATTTATCTATTAGTAATGTCTCCCTCGGAGACAGAGACCCATCTTCAGACACAATTGTTGTCAATTTTGATATTTCTTGGGACAATTCTTGGAAGACAAAAATCAATCATGACGCCACATGGATCACAATCCGTTTACATAATCCTTCCTTAACGCCAACAAACAAAAAATTATGTCAACTAACCTACGCAGGCCTTAATCCTCAAGGAATATCCTTAGACTCTGCTTCCGTATTGGAAGCTTATGTTTCTTCGGATAAAAAAGGAGCATTCTTACGCCCATCCTCTTATGGACATAACAGCTCTTTAGTTACAGAAAGTATTGAAGCAACTATTGATTATAGTAGTTGTGGTTTTAGTGATGATAGTAGTGTTTATGCAAGCGTTTTTGGAATAGAAATGGTTTATGTTCCAGAAGGAAGCTTTTATGCAGGTGATAATGACACCAGCACAGCTTGTTTAGATCAAGGATCTTCTGATTCAAATCCATGGAACATATCAAGTGAGTCAGCGATTTCTATTTCAAACCCTACTTCAGACGGATATCATTATGTTTCTGCAGGAAATACTAACGAAGATGCTACAGGCGCGAGTTTTACGCTTCTAGCAGATTTTCCTAAAGGTTATAAATCTTTTTATGCTATGAAGTATGAAGTTACAGAAGAGCAATGGGTAGAATTTTTCAATTCCTTGTCTTCTTCTGCAAGAACAAATAGGGATATTACAGATGGCAGCCATAAAAATACAGACACTGTTTCGTATCGAAATACTATAAGTTGCTTTGGATCTCCTTTGGTTTGTTCGTCTTTAAAAGATTCAAGAGCTTTGAGTTATGTAACTTGGATGGATTTAACAGCTTTTCTTGATTGGGCAGCATTAAGGCCAATCACAGAATTAGAATATGAAAAAATGAGTAGAGGAGCAGCTTTAGCTGTATCTGGAGAATTTGCATGGGGTGCGACTGATATAATTGCTGCAACGACAATTTCTGGATCAGATGAAGATGGGACAGAAACAATAGCTAATTCAAGTGCAAACGTTAATTATAATAATACAATTTTAAGTGGCGGAGATACGTCAGGCGGTGCAGATTATACTAAGGGGCCATTACGTGTGGGAATATTTGCAGTGAGCTCAGCTACGCGAACAAATGCAGGTGCAGGATATTATGGCAATATGGAGCTTTCAGGAAATTTGAGAGAACGTATCGTAACAATTGGTAATGCAGCAGGAAGGTCTTTTATTGGTTCTCATGGAGATGGAGTTTTATCAATTGATTCTAGTTATGAAGGCAATGCAACAAATGCAGACTGGCCAGGAATAGATGATGTTGCAACAAGAGGAATTACTAATGCTGGCGGATCTGGTTTTAAAGGTGGGTCCTGGGAAGATCAATCGTCAGGTACAAGATTAAGAACTTCAGATAGAAACAATGCTGCAGAAACATCAACTGCAGCTTATAGTAACGCTGGTGGTCGAGGAGCAAGGACTTATGATGGAGAATAATAAAAAACTTAAGGTGTTATTTTTTATTTTGATTGCAGTGGTAGCGTTTTCTTTTATGGCCAATCAAGCAATGGCTAACAATTTATCGATAGAGAATTTCGAAGTTTATTCTACTGACGCAACAACAAATACTATAACATTTTCATGTGACATATCTTGGGAAAATAGTTGGCGTAATGTAACAAACTATGATGCTGTTTGGGTATTTCTAAAATATTCTACAAATGCCGGTGCAACTTGGTCTCATGCAAGTATGTCCTCAAGCGGAACAAATCCAGCAGGATTTAATTCTCCTACAGGGTTTGAAATAGTTGCTCCTAACGATGAAAAAGGGTTTTTCTTACAAAGAACAGATTTGGCATCAGGCAATGTAAATACGCCTAGTGTTAGATTTGTTTGGGATTATAGCCAAGATGGATTAAGTGATGAAACAGCTATGGCAGCAAATACAATAAATAAGATTTTTGGAATTGAAATGGTCTATATACCTGAAGGTTCGTTCTATTTAGGAGACGGAAACAGTTCATCTGCATATAAATTTAAACAAGGTGGATCAGATGATGATCCTTGGTATATTCAAAATGAGAATGCGATAACAACGACAAGCACATCAGCTGATGGTTTTTATTATCAAAGTTCAGGAGCATCTGGTGAAAGTAGTACAGCGTCAGTATTTCTTATACCAACATCTTTTCCTAAAGGATATAAGGCATTTTATCAAATGAAATATGAATTGACTGAAGGGCAGTGGGTAGCATTTTTTAATACTTTAACTTCTAGTCAAAAAACAAATAGAGATATTACAAGCGCTAATGAAGGTGGTAAAAATTCCGATTCTGTTGCAAATCGTAATACTGTTTCTTGGGATTCATCTAATCTTAATTCAAGCGCAACTTCATCAAGACCAGATAGATCGGTAAGTTATATTTCTTGGCCTGATATGTTGGCATATGCCGATTGGTCAGCTTTAAGACCAACGACAGAATTAGAGTTCGAGAAATCAGCAAGAGGTGTAGATATATCTTCTGTTGTAGATGAGTTGGCTTGGGGGAATACATCTGTTAATAATGCAGAAGCTGGTGAAATTTATCCAGATGCAGATGAAGATGGGGACGAGCAAATATCTGATAGTGGAGCTAATATAAATCGTAATAACTCCAGCTGGAGTTCTGGAGATGGAAGGACAGGCGGAGATGCTCAGGGACAAAAAGGTCCTTTACGTGCAGGAGTTTTTGCTGAGAGTTCAACAACAAGAACAACAAGCGGTGCAGGTTATTACGGAACGATGGAACTATCTGGAAATCTTCATGAAATGGTAGCCTCCGTTGGTAAGTCTGAAGGTAGACAATTTTTAGGAACACATGGAGATGGGGAACTTACAACTATATCTGGTTATGAAGGAAATGCAACGAATATAGATTGGCCTGGCATAAATAGTATAGATTCTGCAAGAGGAATTACGGGTACTATAGGTTCTGGATATAGAGGAGGAGATTTTAATAATTCAAGCA
>JAVCCJ010000047.1 GCA_030765585.1 Candidatus Zapsychrus exili
CGGATAAACCATTGTTTAAGATGAACCAAGAAGAAATAACCAAGCTGGGAGAATGCTTTCTTGAATCCATGTTGGAGAAGGATTTTGATTCGACGGAAAAAGTTAGTGAAGCGGACCTCCCGTTCTAAGGTATGTAATTTTTGTGGGACTCCATACGTATTAACAGAAACGAGAGATAGGTCACTTTATGATTTCTATGTGAAGAAATCAAAGATATGGAAAGCTATTAGGGAATGGGCATTAGAAAGGGCAGGAAATCGTTGTCAAGAATGTGGAAAATTTGGGTTGCTGGAAGTCCATCACTGCAATTATAATAGATTAGGCCATGAATGGCCTATTGATCTTATCGTGTTATGTAGTGGCTGTCATTCAAAAAAACACTTAGATAAATGAGAAATGGTTGACATGGCGCATTTAAAGGTGGTATTATTGACGAAACCGGAAAGCTTTGGGGGCAATCCGGTTTCTAATCACAACCACATACGTAAAGGATATGCTGTCATGACCGATTCTATTATTACCAAAACCTGCTCAAAATGTAAAGTTGAAAAGTCCGTTTCTGAGTTCTACAAAAGAAAATCATCGCTAGATGGGCGGCGGTCAAATTGTAAATCTTGTGTCAAAGAATATCAAGAAAAGAATAAAGATAAGATTTTTCTAATAAAGAAACAATATCGTGAAGCACATAAAGATGATATATCTGATTATCAAAAAGAATATCGTAAAAACCATGATTTCTCCAGATATAAAAAAGAATACTATTTCAGCAACAGAGAAAAAATATTGAATCAAAAAAAAGTTTATCGTCAAAACAACGATAGGCTAACCTATGATAAAAAATATTATGCTGAAAATAGAGAAAAAATAATAGCAATAAAAAAGATTTATCATCATGAAAACAAAGATATAATTTCAAAAAAATCAAAACAATATCGTAAGACCAAGTCTTATAAAAATGCAGCAACAAGGGCAAGGCATAAACGAAGAGCGTTAATGGTTAATGTTACAATAGAAGATTTTGACCCCATTTCAATATTTGAAAGAGATAATTATATTTGCCAATTATGCGGTCGTAAAACTAGGCCAAATTATAAAAACCCCCATCATTGTTTGTATCCCAACTTAGATCATATTTTGCCCTTGTCCAAGGGCGGCGAACATTCCAAACGTAATACCCAATGCCTTTGTCATAAATGCAATATGGAAAAAAATAATAAGACTGATTTCGGCGACCAGTTACGTCTTTTTGGTTAAATAACATTAAAAAGAACATAATAGAAATGATTAATGAGGCATAATAAAATGGGGAAAAGACAATCAATCACAGTCAATGGTGTAAAGTTTGATACCAAGTCAGCACTACGAAAATATATAAGATGTATTCTTTATAAGTATCCTGATAGGGGTATCTTGGACGATAATGATTTTTGTTTTATGCTATCGATCCTTGATCGCCATGAAGACCCCTCCAGTAAAATCGGTTGTGGGGTACAATCCATGGAAGTCAGGGTAAACCCTGTCTTCAAAAACATGGGGTTTTGGCTTATAAGAGTGGATGAGTCGGAAACTGATTTTAGCTTTGAAATATGCTTAAAACATCAGACAAAACTACATAAATTCAAGGGTGCATGCAGGTCGGCTATAGCGGATGATATAATTTCTTTCAAGAATGACTTCTTTTTTAATAATAACAGCCCCGTGTGCCAGCTTACGGGTGGGGCTATAAATAAATCAAATTCTCACGTTGACCATTCTCCCCCCAACACCTTTAATGATATTTTTAATAACTTTATAACTGAATATGGAATTGACCCTGATAGAGTTGAATTGTTAACTTCTGAAGACGGTAGGGTAAGGAACGAGATAGCAGATTTGAGCATGAGACTAAAATTTGTCAAATTCCATAATAATATGGCTAATCTAAGGTGCATAAGCGCATTCGCTAATTTAAGTATTGTTAAACGTATAAGACGGTGTTGAGATAATGGTTTATTTTATACAAAACGTTGTGAATAAGAAAATAAAGATAGGATTTTCAAGCGATCCTACGAAAAGGATTAAATCATTACAAACGGCATCTTCAGATAAGTTAAAAATGATCGGTAAGTTAGATGGCGATAGGAAGTTTGAAACAGAGTTGCATAATCAGTTTAGTCATCTTAGATGTGGCGGTGAATGGTTCACAAATGGTGAAGATTTAATAACCTTCATAAAACATTCTAAAGAACATAAGAAAAAACTTAATCCAGATATAGAAGACCTAGGATATTTAAATTCAAAAGATACTATGGTTTGCTGGGATGCTGGGGGTGGGATTGAGCTTTTCGGGTGGCCTGATAAATACAGGTTAAGTAGAAAATATAGATATTCAGATTTAGCATGTTATTCCCATGTCCAAAACATTGAAACATCAATAAAAATGCAAAATTATATTTCTGATATGGCGTTGGTAATCGTTATCCATTATAAAGTTTCGCCAAAAAACATACATAAAGAACTATGTAAATTAATTGGTTATAATGGTTGTTATGCTTCTACAATATTGTGTGGTTCATAAGGAGGGCAATAATAGAATGATCGACCTAAACAGCAAAAGTAAGGAAAGCGTGTCAGATGATATCAACGGGCATATCGATGACGCGCTTATGGCGAAAAAGCGGTCAAAGAGAACGTATCTCGGGGCGTCCATGCTCGGGAAAGAATGTATCCGCCAGGTACAATATGATTTTCATCATACCCCAGTTGACGATGGGAAAGGATTCTCTGCGAAAACATACCGCATATTTGAGCTCGGGCATATCCTTGAAGAGTCCA
>JAVCCJ010000101.1 GCA_030765585.1 Candidatus Zapsychrus exili
AACTTCCGACTTTATCTCGTTCATCAGTTTCATAGCCTCAATAATACAAAGCACTTGTCCAACCTCAACAATTTGTCCAACCTCAACATAAGAAGCAACATCTGGCGAAGAAGCCCTATAAAAAGTTCCTACCATGGGAGATTTAATTTCTTCACCTGCAGGTATCGCAGGACTTTCTTGTACTTTAGATTGATCTTGGGCTTGAGATACAACAACAGGTTGTACTTGTGAGGATTGTTCTACATGTACAATTTGACCCGAAACTTTTTTAAGCTTAATTTTAGATCCTTCTCGTTCAACCTCCATTTCAGCTAAACCATTTTCATTCATGAGGTTGATAATTTCTCGAATTTCTTTAAGATTCATTTTTTCACCCTTTCAACATATTCTCCGGATCTTGTATCAACTTTTATCCGGTCTCCTATATTTATAAATAATGGAACTCCAATTGCCGCTCCTGTTTCTATTGTCGCGGGTTTATTGCCTGCCCTTGACGAATCACCCTTGAACCCAGGCTCTGTATGAGTTATTTCACACGATACAAACGTAGGAAGTATTACTTTTAATATCTCGTCATTATAAAAGAAACCAATAACTTCTAAATGATCTGTTAAAAATCGAACAGCATCTTTCAATACATCCTTCGATATTGCAACTTCTTCAAATGTGTCATGATCCATAAAATGATAAGAGTCGCCGCTTTGATACAAATTCTCAAGCTTTCTTTCATCTAAAATAATTTCTTCTACTTTATCTACAGGTTTAAAAGTTTTTTCAATTACTTGATCTGTTTTGATGTTTTTTAGCTTAGTTCTTGCAAATGCTCCACCTTTTCCAGGCTTCACATGCTGATGTTCTACCACTAAGAAAATATCTGCGCCTACAAGTATGCTTTTTCCTGTTGTAATTTGACTAATTGATATCGCCACTTAAAATCTCATATCCTTTTTTTGTTACCAAAACCATGTCTTCTATTCTAATCCCAAACTTATTAGGAATATAAATGCCTGGCTCAACCGTTACGATCATGCCTTCTTTTAAATACTCTTGACTTAATTTCGACAAAATAGGTCTTTCATGGACTTCTAATCCAACTCCATGACCCAATGAATGAGTAAAAAACTTATCTAACTTATGCTTTTTAAATAACTTACGCGCGAAATTGTCAATATCCGCTGTACTTACCCCAGGGGCTATTTTCTCTATTGCACTAACCTGGACTTCCTTTACTATACTATTTACCTCTCTTAAAGGTTTGGGTATTCTACCTAAAAAGAACATTCGTGTCAAGTCGGACTTATAGCCATTCAAATCTACTCCCATATCGACGAGAATTATATCATTCTTAAGCACTTTTCTGCCTGTTATTTGAGCATGCGGATAACACGAATTGACTCCTGATGCCACAATAGTTTCAAAAGATAATCTAGCTCCTTTAGACTTAACAAAATTATCAATTTTAAAAGCAATTTCTTTCTCTGTTAAATCTGGTTTAATAATACTTTTAATATATTTATTAGTACTCTTATGTAAATTTAAAGATTTCTTTATACTATTAATTTCATCTTTCGACTTAATTGACCTTAAAAGCTCTACAGCTCCGCTTCTATCAACAAGTCTGATTGTCCCACATGCTTTTTTTATGCTTTTATGCTGCGCATAAGTTAACACATTGCCTTCAAAACCAATATTCTTAATTTTAAGTGTTTTTAAAATTGTGGCTAGTGTCTTTGGCAGAGATTCTTTTATACATTCTAGCTTTATACCACGAAGCTTCTTTTTCACTTCAAGCATATAACGAGAGTCTGTAATATAAAAAACTTTATTTCTTGCGATTAAAAGCCATGCGTCTTCTGCAGAGAATCCTACTAAATAAGATATATTGGCATCTTTTGTCACAACAAAAGCGTCAATATTATCTTGTTTAAAGACAGAAATAATATGCTTTAATCTTTTATTCACAATAAGTATAAAAATTAATTTTTTAGAAGTTCAATAGTTGCTTTCAAACCAAGTATATAGCTGCTTACTCCGAATCCACTGATTTGACCGAAAGCCACAGGAGCTATTAAGGATGTGTGACGGAACTCTTCACGCGCGTAGATATTAGACAGATGTACTTCAATAGCTGGTATATCAACAGCTGCAATAGCATCACGAATAGCAACGCTTGTATGAGTGTATGCTGCTGGATTAATCAAGATTGCTTTTATGCCGGCCTCTTTTGTACGACCAATAGCATCAACAATTTCGCCTTCATGGTTAGATTGTAAAATATCTAAAGAAACTTCATTTTCCTTCGCTATTTTATCTAAAATAACATTTATTTCATCTAATGTTGTTTGCCCATATATATCTTTTTCTCTCGTGCCTAAAAGATTTAAATTTGGTCCATGAATAACTAATATTTTACTCAATTCAAACCTCCTATTTTTCTGCTTCATCCACTAGAAGCACTGGTATACCATCTTTAATTGGATATTTACGACCACAACTTATACATACAATTTTATCCTCTATTTCTTTAACCTCGCCTCTGCATGCAGGACAGGCTAATATATCTAAAAGACTTTTATCTACCATGATTACTTATTCTCTTTGTTAGCAAGCTCAACATATTTCATTTGAAGCTCATAAACAGATGCTTCAAGCAAATTAGCTTCTTTCTCATCTAAATTGCCTTTAGTTTTTTCTTTAAGCATTATAAGAGTATCTATCAGAAACTTCGCTTGATTAATATTCTTATCAGTCTCATTAGTGATAGGGTTTGGCACCTCGCCTAAGAAAATCATTGTTTGAAAGCCCAAGCTTGCAATATAATTCATAAAATTAAGCTCTGGTGCAGCTTCTTGAGCAGCCGTCTCTGCACTTTCTTCTGATTTTACCTCTGGCGCTGATTCCGACTTTTGCGCTTCTTGCTTTTCCTTTACAGCGTCTTCTTTCCAAGACTCATCTACTTTTTTTTCTTCACTCATCATTATACCTCTTCATTATTATATTATTAGTATTAATAGTATTAAATAGAGTACCACTCTATAAGTATGTTGTCAATTGCTAGAGCTTGACTTAAAAATATTTATATTTTATTCATCAATCTCGAAAGATATAACCACATTAAAAGTTAATTCTGGATAGTTTAAATCTTTTGGGAAGCTTGAGAAAGGGCTTGCATCTTTTATACTTCTTTTACCTATTTTCCTTAAATAATCATTAGCTCTCGTTCTTTCTTCAATAATCTTTATATCTTTCAAAGATCCATCTGCAGACAATACAAACGTAAGATAAACTTCACCTACCTCAAAATCAGGATGATCTATATGAGAATAGGCCATTTGTTTTATCTTCTGCCTAATATTTTGATTATAACTAACATATTTTACATTAGTTATCTTTTCAGATTTTAATATTGGGACTTTTATCTTACGCCCCATATCTAATGTTTTAATTTTAGGGGCTTGTTTCTTGTCTAATTTGAATTTCTTTTCAAATTTAGATATATCCTTTATATTCTTACCTGGAGACGAAAAGAAGTCTTCTTTCTTAGAAGCTATTTCTATATTGTCACTAAACTTTTCTTTTTCTATTCTTGTTTCTTCAATAACTTTAAGAGACTTAGAAGACAAGTTTTCTCTTTTGCTTTCTTTTGGTTGTATTTTATAATACGTAACTTCAATTTGCTTTATCTGTCTTTTAAGCAGCTTCATTTGCGAATTTGAAAATCCAATAACAAAAACACAATGTAAGGCAAAAGAAATTAACAATGCATAATTAAATGTTCTATTTTCCATATATATTTATATTCTTCTTTAAGGCAGGTCTATTTGCCTTTTTAAGTAGCAAATATTTCTTTTAAAAAGTATATAATAAAACGAATAGTATCTTTGAAAGGATTTATTTTACTCACTTCGTTTCTATAAATTGTTTCAATCACAACAGATGAAATTTTAGTATATTTCTTAGCAGCCTTTATCAAAATCTCGGTCTCAAATTCAAATTCATCACAAGACAAACTAATTTTATCCAGAACATCACATCCTACATATCTGTATCCACACTGTGTGTCTGGTATGGTTTGTTTACATACGGAAGAAATTAAAGCGGACATAAATTTATTTGTTAAATAACGAATAAACGGCATGTCTCTTGAATCATTCATTCTGTTTCCAACAACAATAATATCTTTATTTCCATTTACTTTATCTAAAAATTTATCTACATCATTAACATTATGTTGCCCATCTCCATCAAGTATTATAACTCCATCATATTTTTCACTTACTATTCTGTTAAACCCTCGACGAATAGAATATCCCTTACCACTTTTGTTTTCATTTCTTATTACAAACGCTCCATTATTTTTTGCAATATCGCCAGAATTATCCGTCGATCCATCATCTACAACAAAAACATCATGATTCTTTTTCTTTAAACCATCTACTACTTGTCCTATTGTTTTTGATTCATTAAAGACTGGAATTAAAATACAGACTTTCATTTTACGGGAAACTCCCTAAACATTAACCATTGAGTTGGATATTCTCTAATTTTTTTCTCTATTACCCTTATATACTCTCTTATAACGCTCACTATCATATCCTGTTCTACCAATTCGTTAGATGTTTGCGGAGAATAAATAGGATCAGATATAAATAATTTAAAGGTGTTGTCTTTTTGTCTAATTAAAAATGCAGGAATAATTGGTGAACCTGTTTTGCAAGCAAGAACTGCGGGACCTT
>JAVCCJ010000099.1 GCA_030765585.1 Candidatus Zapsychrus exili
ATGAATGGAAAAAACGGGGAGCAAAAGAAGATATAGAATATGCTATTTTAACAGCAGAGATTTCAAAAGCCGCTTTTGGCATGACGCCGGAAGAGTATAAAAAATTTAAGGGCTTAAACCGGGAAAACTTGCGTGACCATATGGAAGATTTAGAATTGATATTAACAATGCTGGGCGAAGCAACGACAACAAAAATAACCAAAGATAGAAATTCAAAAGGATTTATTCCTTTAAAAAAAGATGCCAAAGAAGGTGGGGAAGTAGCTGGCTCAGCTAGAAAGGACATTGAAAAAAGAACAGGCAAGCAAGTATTAACAAAAGAAAATTATTTGAAACCTTTAAAACAAATCAAAAAAGCAAAAATTAAATAAAAAAATAACAAAAAAGCCCGTCTTTTACAACTGGCAGTTGATAACGAATAGTTTTCCACTCGCACTCTTGTCATACCAAACAGAAAAACCTTGTAAAGAGCAAATCCCACAATCCACATTATTTAAAAAACAGCTCTTTTTAAAGCCGTTAATAAAGAACAAGAGTTAGAATCAATTAATATTCCAGTTTTACTCCGAGTTTGTCAGCCAATTGTTGAATCCATTTTTCCATTTCTATTTACCTTATGACTAAGCATTACCATCTCTTGAAAATAAGTATCTGCTTTCTTAGCATAGGAATCAACAGCAGTTAATAATTTATTAAAATCCTCTTTGGTAGAAAGATTTTTTACGGCTTCTTTCAAGTCTTCCTTGGTTGCAAAGACATCTATAAGTTTTTGTATATCTTTATCTTCAAGCATCGAAATAAATTTATTTATTGAGAGGCGAAATGAATTGAAAATCCATTGAGCATAAATTGTATTTTAATTATAGGTTTTTACAAGTTTATGTCAAGCGCCAAGCTTTCGCATAGTAAAAGCGCAGGTAAAGAAGAGAAACAAAGCTTCTCTTCGCCCATAACCACAACATTATGAAAAAAATATATTTTAAAGAAAAATATTTTGGGATTCCCAAAAAGTTTATCTTATCGCTCATTATTATTGGAGTGGTTTTTGCTATTTATGGGTTAGCGAAAATAACCATATTTGCCCCTAAGATTGTTGCTGACAGAACAGGCCAGTATATTTTTAAAACAGTTAATATTAAGGATTTTAAGGCGGGGTTTGGGATTCAAAGAGAAACGCCAAACATAGTTTTTCAAAGAAATGGAACAGAGATTATTATTGAACTCCCTTCTAAAAATATGACCTGGCAGAAAATTAAAAAAGGCGTTCAGGCGCAATCTCAAGAATATGCTTATGAATACTCTATTTTGAAAGATGAAAAAGGCAAAGCAGTTGGAATTAAAGAAGAGATTGTTTTGGAACAACCTCTTAGTCTGAGCCATTTTGTTTTTCCAATTACTTTAAAAAACTTAGAGCCAAAAGAAATTGAAAATGTATGGCATTTTTTTAATGTTTCAGGCAGAGACCAGTTTTACATTCCAGCGCTCTTTATGGAGGATGCCAATGGAGAAAGGAGCGAAGAGGTCAAGATTGAAGTTAATACAGCCGGAGGTTTTATTAAGATTACTCCTTCAAGACAATGGCTGGATGACATTGAAAGAGTATATCCCATAATAATTGACCCAAGTATTAGGATTTATCAAGAAACAGAAGAAGAAAAAGATTTGCCGAACATTGTTAATGCTTATGTTGACCCAATCAAGGTGGTTCCCGGCGATACAATGTTTGTTTATGCAGAAATTATGGATCCTCACGGCGTTTCACAGGTCATAGCTGATATGGGAGGCATTGAAACTATTAATTTAGAACTTAAACAGGGAACTATTCATAATGGAACCTGGCAGGCAGAATGGCTGGTCCATGATACAGGACCAAGAGAGTATACTACTATCATCACTGCTACCAATAAGATTGGTAAAAGTTCATCAGCATCTATTGTATGGCTTGACCCTAGCTGGCTGGCGGGCTGGGACAATAGAATTAAATTTACCATAGACAACACAAAAGTGGATGATGATTTATCTCATTTTCCTGTAACCGTGTTTTTGGATTCTACCCAAGGCGAAGAAGTCTTTACTGAATTTGACGCGGACGCGGATTATCTTAAAGTGGCCTTTACAAAAGATGATGGAGTAGCAGAATTATATGCTGAAAAAGAATTTTTTCAAATAGGGTATACATCAGAATACCCACCAGCACAGTCAGATACTTATGTTAAAGCGACTACGATATATGATGCTGACCATTACGCACATTTTACCACTGACCCTACAAAATCATTAACAGGAACTTATTATGGTACTACTTGGCAAAGTGGGGTAGGAATAGATACTAATCAACGCTTTCATATTGATTTAGGTTCTGCGAAAGTCATTAAGAGAATATATTATGAGAATATGCACAATAGCGGGGATGAAACAGATAGGGGTGTTCAAAACTTTACTTTCTGGGGTTCTAATACGGGAGCAGGAACATTTGATGATTTAGTTTATGTTAATGATGAAGGTTGGACACAAATTACAACTGCAACAAGTTCTTTTGACCGACATGTTGCAGCAGACCAAGCTGACCCAAAATATATAACCGTAACTAATTCAACTGCTTATAGATATTATGCTTTTAAATTTGCTGATAATTATGGTTCTGCTGCAAGTCTTATCTCAATTAGAAGAATAGAGTTGCAGACGGAACAAAAAGGGATTTACCACATCTCAAAAACCGGCTGGGAAATATCTTCTTCCACAGACACGGATTTCTACATGTATTATGACAATGACCACGCAGACAACACAGATTATATTGGCGCGATAAACACTACTGCTGGGGCAAATGTATGGGATGCTAATTTTAAAATGGTTCAGCATATGGTAGATGATACGACCTCGGCTATAAAAGATAGCACAAGTAATAATAACGATGGGACGAAACTTTCGGCTGACAATCCTATAGAGGCAACAGGGAAAATAGGACAGGGGCAAGACTTTAGTGATGATTATATATCATTTGCTGATAGTGCTGACTGGTATTTTTCAGGTGATTTTAGTATAGATTTACTTGTTAATTTTGATGTCGCTACGAATGGTATAAGATATAATTTGGTAAGTCAATATAGTGACGGAGAAACGTATTTTGCATTTAGAAGGGAAGCAAATGACAAACTTGAAGTAATTTTTTATAATACTAATGTGGCGGTAGGAGAATTTGCTACCACTGATGTTTGGAGACCAACAGTAGGTACATGGTATCATGTAGCATTTGTAAGAAGTGGTGCAACAGCATATATATATATTAATGGTGCCTCTGTGGGAGTTACTGAAGTTACAACTTGGGGAACTATACCTAATGTTGTTGCGGATTTGTGGATGGGTGCTTGGGCTGGTACCCCATATTATCTGGATGGCAAAATGGATGAGACTCATATTACTCAATCTGTCCGTTCTGCCTCTTACATAAAGGCAACCTATAATTCAGCATTGGATACTTTGCTTACTTATGGGGATGAGGAAGAGTATGTTCATCCTGTTCCTGCGGACTTTGCACATCGTATCAAACTTACAATAGACAATACGAAAGTAGATTCAACTCTAACTCATTTTCCTGTAACCGTAATATTATCTTCTACTCACGGTGATTCTGTATTTGATGAGTTAACTTCTGATGCAAATCGTTTTAAAATTGCCTTTACAAAAGCCGATGGCTCTACTCAACTCTATGGAGAAATAGAAAAGTGGGATGATGCCAATGAAAGCGCTGTTATACATGTATCAAAAACTGGCTGGGAAATATCTTCAACCGCAGACACGGATTTCTATATGTATTATGATTCAAGTCTAAATGATAATTTCGCTTACATAGGAGATATAGCTTCAACCCCGGGAGAAAGTGTCTGGGATAGTAATTTCAAAATGGTTCAGCATATGACAGATGACACAACTTCTGCTATAAAAGATAGCACGAGTAATAATAATGATGGCACAAAGAAGGGTGCGAATGAGCCTGTAAGTATAGCAGGTAAAGTAGGATTAGCACAAGATTTTAGCAGTGATTATATAACTCATGCAACCTTCTTAGATGTTATGCCTGATGACCTTACTTGTGAAGCGATTATAAAACTTGATATCGTAGATACAGACCATTATATATTCTATAAGAAAAATATTAGTGGCGAAGATTTAATGGGTTTCTATATACATAATACAAATCAGGTTCGCTTTTGGGGAGAGGCTCAGGGTGGTGGGCCTAAAGCCGTTCAGGGTACAGATACGGTTACCACCGCAACTTGGTATTATGTTGCTGGAGTTCATACTCATGATTCTGCGTTAAAAGCATACCTAAATACAACAGAATATACAGGAGATACTCTTGGAAACATTCTTGATGGTACTAATACAGATATTTTTGTTGGAGCTTCGGATGCTGTTCCAAATAATCCATTTGATGGAATTATAGATGAACTTAGATTTTCAAGCACCCCACGAGCTGCCGCTTGGCTCAAAGCAACCTATAATACATTATGGGATACCTTACTTACTTATGGGGCTCAGGAAGACAACACTGCTCCAACTGCTCCAAATACTCTTTATTCCAACAACGCCAATGCCCAAGCCGGGAAAGAAAATCCAACCGGGATTACTGATACCACGCCGGTTTTTTCTGCTGTCTATAATGACCCGGATGCAGGAGATATTGCTAATAAATATAGAATCCAAGTGGCGACTTCTTCTGATTTTGCTACCTCAAGCGTATTTTGGGATTCAGGAAGTTCGGGTATTTCAATGTCAAACTGCGTTCAAGGAGACAGATGCCAGGATATTGCATACGCCAGCACTACTGTTTTAGCCTTAGACATTACTAAATACTATTGGAGGATTAAGTTCTGGGATGGAGGTACAGGATGGGATGGCAGTGAAGAAGGTGCTTGGTCAACAGAAACAGCTCACTTTACCATGGCTTATCGTGAATTAGATACTTCTACCAATGCTAACACCCTTCGCTTAGGCGCTGACCGCCATACTTTTTATGACGGCACCTACTATTGGGCTTTCTATATTGACGACAACAGCCACATTGTCTATGAAAAATCCTCAGATGGTACGACTTGGGATGGAACAGTTACGGAGATAGCCACTTCTACCACTTATACTTCTTTGGGTATTTGGGAAGATGATATTTATATTTGGACTGCTTATAATTCCACCACTACCAGTTATACTAAAAAAATTAAGATTTCTGACGGCGCCTTAGGCGCTGAGTATTCAACCTCAACCCCTGACCGTTATCATCCCCAAATAATTAAAGACAGCGCAGGATATTTATGGAGAAAAGAGGAAGAGGAGGGTTCAACTTCTGTAGAACTTGATTATATGGAATATGCCAATGATGCTGCTGCACAAGCGGAGTATGTGAGTAATGATAGTTGGAATTTATTAAATGAAGATTGCTCAGATATAAGTGATTGGACTGATGAGGATACAGGAACAGCAGTTTCCGAAGTTGACCCAGCAGGGCAGTTCAGGTTAGACACTAATTTAGGTGCTGATAGCAACGCCATTGCAAGTTTATATAGAACTATAACCTCACCCCCCGATAAGTTTGTTATCGAAGCCAAAACTTACTTTGATAAAATAGGAGTTCTCAATGCACCAGATTATAGTCAAATTGCGTACTTTACAACCTCTTGGCTTTTTTTGGCTCGGTTTGCCTCTGATGGTCTTTTTATTTACAAAGCTGCTGGCAACACCGAAGTTGGAACGGATATAGTTAAACATGGGGGTTCTGCTGCTTGGCAAACTTGGAGATTTGAAGTGGATAAATCTGGTGGAGAGGCTGCTGCCACAGTAGAGGTATTTTTAGATAATGTATCTCAGGGAACTTTTGATTCTGATTATGAAACACCGGGAACAGATGGCAAATTTGGGCTTAGTGTAGCGGGCTATATTACGGATAATATGGTAACTCATTATGATTATATAAAAATAGGAGAACTTAATCTGCAGTCTTATTCCGAATCCACCATCAAACAACAAGGCTCTTATTCATTAAAAGGGGTAGCCAAAGCAACTGATTCTCTGAATGATACTTTAACAAGAACAATTGGTTCGCCAATAGATTTAACTGCAAAGGATATAATTTACTTTGATGCTCGGGCTTCAAGAACAGGAAGCAATATCAAGATAGGGATACACGATTCAGGTGGGGCAACAACCGAAATCACACCCAATATAACGCAAGCAGATACCTTCCAAACGGTTACTTGGGACATTTCAGGAGTGGCTAATGCCAATAAAGATGTAATAGATAGCATTATAATAACTATTGTAAATGCCGATGCGAATAATACCTTTTATATAGATAATATGTATGGTGAAGGATCTGAAATTACTTACTATGCTCGGCAATCAACCAGTGTTAATGACGATTCTGCCTGGCAAGCCGAAACGGAAATTGGAAGAGATTCTTCCGGGTTTGGACATATGTCTTTAACACATATGGGCTCTGGGAAAGTAATGGCTCTTTTTAATGATTATGATAGTACAAATTATAATCTCAAATACAGAATTTATGATAGTTCTTGGGGGGCTTCTTCAACTGTGGTTACTGATTGCAAAGACAACACAAGTTATGCTGATTGGGACGAATATCATTGGTTCTCTGCTGTTGCGGATTCCTCAAACAATATCCATGTTGTTTATGTAGATTCAGATGATAATGATTTGAATTATATTTATTACAATGGTTCTTCCTGGTCCAGCGCTCAAGAAATCTATACCGGCACAGTTACTCATCCTTCTTTGTCTTATGACTCAACCACTGGAAATCTTGTTGCCTTCTTTATTGAGGGAAATGCAATTAAATACAAAGTTAAAAATTCAGGCTCCTGGGGAGACCCCTCAGGCGGAGCAGTTGTTAAAACAGGTCTTGACTCGCCAACATATCTTGGTTCAGCTTATTCAGACGCCACCTCAATCGGCATTATCTGGAAAGAAAGAAGTTCAAGTCCCTATGCCATTTCTTATGCAGTTCTAACTCTTACCGAAGCCCGTTCCGACATCATCAGAATTAAAGGCGGAACCCGCCTAAAAGGCGGCCTCCGCCTAAAGTAAAACTATAATTTCCCACGCCGCCAGCATAACAAAAAACACCCCCCAAACCTCAACCCCGCCCACCCGACAAACCCCCAAAACACCCTCCTCCCACCCATCCGAACCCACCCGAAAAGCCCCGAAAACACCTTCCAAAACTCTGCCCCACCAACCCTAAAAACCCCCAAAACACCTTCCAAAACTCTGCCCCACCAACCCTAAAAACCCCCAAAACACACCAAAAACCCCAGAAAGCCCAGAAATATCTGTACGAAATCCGTTTGATATTTCGTATACGAAATTATGGATATTATTATGTTTACCAAATATACATTGTATACGAAATGCGTTTGGTTTTATTAAATCAAATTAGATATTTTTAAAAATTTAAATAATTTTTAAAAAAAAGAAAAAAGTATAAAAATAGAATTAGAACAAAATAATTTTTTTTAATGCCAACTCCAAAAGAAATCCTAAAAACATATTTTAACCATAATGACTTTCATCTCAACCAAGAACAAGCCATTAATACTATTTTAAAAAACGAAGACGTATTAATCCTCATGCCAACTGGTGGAGGTAAATCCATTTGTTATCAAATCCCAGCTTTAATCCTAAACGGAACTGCAATAATAATTTCTCCTCTTATTTCTTTAATGAAAGACCAAGTAGATTCTTTAAAATCCAAAAAAATAAAAGCAGATTTTTTAAATTCCACAGTCCCTTATGAAAAACGATTAGAAATAACAAACAATCTAAAAACAAACAATCTTGATTTACTTTATTTATCTCCAGAAAAACTCTTTTGGAATAATAATAAATTTCTCGGTTTTTTAAAAACAATAAATATTTCTTTATTCGCAATAGACGAAGCCCATTGTATATCCCAATGGGGATATGATTTCCGTCCAGAATATTTAAAACTTTCCCTTTTAAAAAAATATTTTCCATCTGTTCCAACTATTGCTGTTACTGCTACGGCTGACGAATATACCAGGAAAGACATCATAGAAAAGCTAAGCATTAAAAATTCTAAAATTTTCGTTTCAGGTTTTAACAGAAAAAATATTTACTATTATATCCAACCAGTATCTGACAAGCATGATATTTATAAAAAGATAGCAAATTATTTAAGAAAACACAGAAATGATTCTGGAATTATCTATACGTTCACTCGTTCTGAAGCAACTATTTTAGCAGACACATTAAGTCAAATTGGTTTTTCAGCGAAACCGTATCACGCGGCCTTGCTCAGGGATGTCCGCGACAAAAACCAGAGAGCGTTCATGAACGGAGAAGTAAAAATAATAGTAGCAACAATTGCTTTTGGAATGGGGATTAACAAACCGAACATCAGATTTGTTTTGCATACCAGCATACCAAGAAACATAGAGAATTATTATCAGGAAACGGGAAGAGCGGGGAGAGACGGCTTAAAAAGTGAAGTTATTTTGTTTTATAACAAATGGAGAGCGAATGACAAGAAAAAATTTATCATCTCAAATATCAAAGATCCCGAGAAAAAAGAAATAGAAATCAAAAAATTAGAAAAAATGATTGAATTCTGCAAAATTAGGACATGTCGACGGAAATTTTTATTGGAATGTTTTGGAGAATCTATCTCAGACCATTGCGAAAAATGCGATATATGTATTAATCGAAATAAAGGAATTATTCCAAAAATTTATCAAACCTTATCAAGAAAAAGTGTAATATAAATATAATAAAGCAATTCTAAAATATGAAAGAAAAAATAATTGTTTGTCCAAGATGCAAATCCAAGGAAATTGTTAAATACGGGAAGAGAAAAATAAAAGTTCAAGAGATTCAAATTTATAAATGCAAGCAATGTGAGAATTTCTTTTCAGATAGAGAAATGAAATACAAATCTTATCAGGAAAACATAATCCTTAATGCAATTTCAATATATAATCTTGGTTATTCGCTAGAAGAAACAAAAAACCAGGTCGCAAAACGCTTTAGAACAAGGATTCCATTATCAACGATTCATTCCTGGATAGAAAAATATAAGAATATTTGCGGTTATTCAAAATTGAGAGAAGAAGGCAGAAAGAGTTATGCCCCCGAAAACATTATTTTCTCTAAAGAATTTGATCATAAACAAACATATAAATTCCAATATCATAAAGCTAAGTTAGATATGAAGTTTCAATATGGAAACCAAAGGAAGCTTCAATTATTCAAGGAATATCTGGAATGGATTGCCAAAAAGAGAGAAAGTTGTTCTGGGACAAAAAGCAAGAGGCCGTTTCCTCATCATATTTTTACTCAAAAAAGCGAAGAATCGAAACAAAGAGCTTCGCAAATAAAGATGGAAAGATTTACTCCGGTTGAAGTAACTAAGAATAATCTGGCGAATTCTCTTGCTGAATACGGATTGAAACTGGCAAAGACAAATTATGCAAGGCATGAAAAAGTACAGGATTTTATGCTGATAAATGATTCTGTTACGGTAGCGGCAGAAGTTCCTGTATATCTCACGAACGACGACATTAAATATTTTAAAGAAAAAGGATTTCAATTTAATTTCAGTGGTTGCAGTACTCCTATAACAGGTCATATTGATTTGCTACAAATCAGAAATGGTCTTATTTATATCCTTGATTACAAGCCAGATGCCAGAAAAGAAAAGCCATTTGAACAATTAATGGTTTATGCCTTAGCCCTTGGTTCTAGAACAAAACTGGCAATAAAGGATTTTAAATGCGCTTGGTTTGATGATAAAAATTATTATGAATTCTTTCCATTGCACATGGTTTATAAATCCAGAAAAAGATAAAATTATGAAAAACAGTTCTTTTAAAAGCTGTTAATAGAAAAATACAACCTGACATTATAAATTAAATTGAGTACAATCGTATTAGGAACTGACTACGGAATTATGGACATTTTTAAATTAACCAAATCAAAAACAAGGGAAAAACTTCTCCAACTATTCTTTTCAGACCCGAGCAAAAAATACTATTTAAGAGAACTCGAAAGAATTCTTAATATTTCGGTAGGAAATATCCGTCGGGAACTTTTATTTCTAGAGAAAACAGGTCTTTTCAAATGTGAGAAGATGGGGAAACAGGTTTATTACTTTTTGAACAAAGATTCTGCTTTGTTTGAAGATTTCAAAAATATTGTTTTCAAAACCATAGGAGTACAGGGGAGATTAAAAAAAGAATTAGAAAAAATTAAAGGCATTAAACAGGCCTTTATTTTTGGTTCCTTTGCTAAAAATAAAGAGAATACATCAAGCGATATTGATTTAATGATTATTGGAAAAATAGATGAAGATTTGCTTATTTCTAAAATTAGTAAATTAGAAAACCTTTTTAAAAGAGAAATTAATTACCATTTAATTGATGAAGAAGAATGGAAAGAAAAATCTAAAAAAGACTCTTTCCTCAAAAACATTATCCATAGTCCTAAAATAAAAATTATATGACGAAACTTATAAAAGATTTAGAAAATCTTGCTCAAAAACAAAATCTTAAAGACTTTTTCATTTTATAATCAAAGATATTTTATTAGTGTTGGAATAAATTAAATATTTGATACTTTTTGTAACTAATTTCTATAAATTATAAAGTTGAATTTTAGGGTAATCTGCAGTATAATTAAGACATAATGACCAATAAAACAAAACAAGAATCTAAATTACCGAAGTTTTTTCAACCTTTATTATGGGCTTATGATTTTTCTTTTATTGACATAGAAAAAGATAAAAAGAGAATAATTATTAATACTATTA
>JAVCCJ010000034.1 GCA_030765585.1 Candidatus Zapsychrus exili
TTATATGGTGTTGCGTTCTTATCGGTGTTGCGCAAAAGCGTCGCAACACCTCTTTTTGAGAATCCTTCGGCTTCTCAACTTCATCGCAACACCACCGACGTTTTAAGAAAGACAATAAAATGAAGAGTGTCTTTCTTAAAACGTATGGCTGTCAAATGAATGAGCATGATAGCGAAATCATCCGCTCTATTTTGACTCAAGCTGGATTCAATTTTACAGAAAATGAATTAGATGCAGATATACTACTTCTTAATACATGCTCTGTACGTGAGAGTGCGCACAGAAAGATCTTTGGAAAGATACACAGGGTTCGTCACGAAAAAGGAGGGCTTCCTCTTATAGTGGGTGTGTTAGGCTGTATGGCAACGGGCTTAAAAGACGAACTTATAAAAGATAAGGGTTTTGCGATAGATTTCATAGTAGGACCAGATAACTACAAAAACTTACCTACAACTATCAATAAAGTAGTTGAATCACATGAAAAATTGTCAGACATTAAATTTTATAAAAACGAAACTTACTCAGAAATAGTGGCCGAAAGGGATGCAAGCATAAATGCTTGGATTGCTATCATGAGAGGCTGCGACAACTTCTGCTCTTTTTGTATAGTTCCACTTACTCGTGGACGCGAAAGGTCATTAAATAAAGATTCAATAATAAAAGAAGCTAAAAGCTTAAGCTCTAAAGGATATCAGCAAATCACTCTTTTAGGTCAAAATGTAAACTCATATAAAGACGGTGAAGCAGACTTTTGCAAACTTCTTGAAGAACTAGTTAAAGTAAAAGATATAGAAAGAATACGATTTGTCGCACCACATCCAAAAGATTTTCCTGAAAAGTTGATTGATGTAATAGCAAAAAATAAGAAAATATGTAAAAGCATTCATCTTCCACTGCAAGCAGGAAACAACAGAATTCTTGATCTGATGAATAGAAAATATACAAAAGAAGAATTTATTTCTCTAGCCGATAAAATGCGAAATAAAATTCCAAATCTTGTTTTAACAACAGACATAATTGTAGGTTTTCCAACTGAAACAGAAGAAGAATTTAATGACACTCTCTACGTGGTAGAAAAAGTTGGATTTGATTCTGCTTTCATTTTTAAATATTCGGAAAGAAAGAATACAAAAGCAGCTAAAGAGCTTAAAGATGATATCTCGGAAGAAGAAAAAACCAAGCGCATAGTTAAACTTCAAGATCTTCAAGGAAAAATATCTTTAAAGAAAAATGAAGCTGAAATAGGCAAAACGTATACAATATTAATAGAAAACATGAACAAAACTAAAGAACCTTGTCTTTACATAGGCAAGAATGATGGAAATAAACTTATTACCTTCAGATCATCCAAAAAATACGAATTAGGGTCATTTATTGATGTTAAAGTTAATCATGGCTCACCGCATAATCTTAGAGGAGAAGAAGTTCTATGAAAGACAAGCTAATACAATTCTTTCTTAAGCGACATTTGCTAGCCAACATGATATTTATTGCTATTTTTATAGGAGGAATTCTTTCTTGGACACAAATACCTAAAGAAGAGCTTCCTGACGTTACTTTTGATAATGTAAGGATTTCAGTAAATTATCCTGGGGCATCATCTGAGGAAGTAGAATATTATGTTACCCAACCTATAGAAGAAGCGCTTCGCGACCTTGATGGCATATACAGCATAACTAGTTCAACTGGCATAGGAACATGTAGCATTACAGCAGAAATAGAAAAAAACTACCCAGACAAGGACGAAGTTATAACGGAAATACGAAACGAAGTTTTAAATGTAGGCTTACCTGACGATATAAGAGATGACCCTCGTGTTAGAGTATTTAAAACTTCCCGAAAAGCAATAATAGATATCGGACTCTTCTTAGAAGAAGAAAATATTCTAAATGTAGAATCTAGGCAGCTGCTTCAGTCATATGTTTTAGCTCTCGAAAACAAACTTTTAAGCTTGCCTGAAGTCTCTTCAATAAGTCGCTCAGGATATCTTGATGATGAAATCCATATCAAAGTAGATCCGCAAAAACTTATCGAATACAACATACCGTTTAATGCCATTAGCAGAGAGATAAATACCAACAATGTTCGCCAACCTGCCGGCAGCATTGAAAACATAAAAGAACCTAAAGTAACTCTTGCAGGAGAGCTCAACACAATAGAGGAAATTAAAGAGCTTGGAATTCAAGGCGGATTTGACGGAAACATCGTAAGGCTTAAAGATGTTGCTAGCATAGAAAAAGGCCATGAAAAGACTAAATCTGTAACAAAAATAAACGGACGCGAAGGAATATTCTTACGCGTCACTAAAAGCTCTCAAATAGGTATTATTGATGCAATTGACGCTGTTAAGAAATATTGCGAAGAGTTTAAAAGAAATAATGCTCAAGATGGAAAAATCAACATTGTTTTATTGGATGATGAATCTTTTGACGTGCAGAATAGACTTTCTTTAATTGCACTAAACGGAATCATTGGTTTTGTACTAATACTTTTCTCATTATTTATTTTTCTAGATTTCCGCTCAGGCGTATGGGTTGCTATGGGTATACCATTTACATTCTGTTTTACTCTCATTGCCGTACTTATTTCAGGCTATTCTATAAACAACATAACACTTGCAGCTTTTATCATTGTTATGGGTATGGTCGTAGATGATGCTATTGTCGTATCAGAAAATATAACTAGATTAAGGTTTAGAGGAATGAAAACAAAAGAAGCTGCCGCCAGAGGCACTTCATTTGTGTTTATGCCTATCCTTGCAAGTATTTTAACTACCTGTGTTGCATTTATCCCACTAATGTTCTTTAGTGGGCACTTCGGGAAAATGGTTACTTTTATTCCTCCGATAATTTTCTTTATGCTAGCAGGAAGTTTTCTAGAGGCACTTTTCATACTGCCAGGGCATATGATGATTCCTATCGAAAACATGTTTTCATTCTTTTCTAAAACCAAAACAGAAAACAGTGAGATAAAAGCGCATTGGTTTGATGCCTTTGAAGATGCCTATGAAAAATTTATCAGAACAATACTGTCATTTAAATGGATAGTATTTGCATTATTTATTCTTCTTATTATTATTTCAGGATTTATTGCGTCCAAGAAAATGAAATTCTTAATGTTTCCAAATGAAGAAACAAGAGAGATAAGACTTACAGCCCAAGCTCCTGAAGGATCTCAACGTTACGAAACTGCGCGAAAATCTCAATCCATTGAAAACATTCTTAGCACATACTTAGGAGCAGAAGTTGTTGGATTTAGAAATGAAATTGCAAGAACGAGAAGAGGCTCTGTATCTCAAGAGAATAAGTTTAGAATGCGCGTAGAAATATTGCCAAAAGAAAAACGTGCAAAATCAGCAAATCAGCTTATAAAAGAATGGGAAGAAAAATTTAAAAATGTCAAAGACGTAACGGAAATAAAATTCCGCAAAACTTGGCACGGTCAATCTAGCGGAAGCCCTATTGAAATCGTCATTAAAGAGAATAACGATGAGCTGCGTTATGCTGTTGCAGAAAAACTAGCAGAAGCCATGAGAAGTCATCCTAGCCTTAAAAATGTTGAAATTGATAGACCCGTGTTAAGCCCTGAATACAGAATAAAACTTGATCGCGATAAAATAAGAAAATTCTCAATAAGCCCGTCAGATATTGCGTCAACGCTACGTGCAGCTTTGGAAGGAAAAACCTTGTATGATTTTATGGGAAATGATGAGGAAGTTTATGTAAGGCTTACTGCCATTGAAAGCGCTAAAGAGAGCATAGAAAAAGTTCTAAATATTCCAGTAGAAAACAAAGGTAGTTATCTAGTGCCTCTTAAAAGCATCGTTAGCGTAGAAGAGCTACAGCGTCCAGACTCAATTGAAAGAGAAGATCTTAAGCGTACAACAAAAGTATATGCAGATATAAAAGAGGGAGGAAAAACAACACCTTTAGACATTGCTGACAACTTTGAGAAGAATGTATTTAGCAAAATAACCTCAACGCATCCTTCAACGATTATCGAGTTTTCCGGAGAAGTAAAAGATACCAGAGAATCTCAAAAAGATTTTGCATCGGCTATACTAATGGCAATTATTCTCATTTACATAATTCTAGCATTATTGTTTAATTCCATACTCAAGCCTTTCGTAATTATGCTTACAATACCGTTCGGTGTTGTTGGTATTATACTGGCATTCTGGATACACGGAATATCTCAATATGGATTCTTTGCAGTAATAGGGGCTCTGGGGCTTTCAGGTGTTGTTATAAATGATGCCATAATTATGCTTACAAAACTTGAATCTGATTTCAATACTTCTGCTGCTAATGAACAAAAAAACACACAAATTGCCTCTATTGCAAAAACTCGTCTTCGCGCTGTTATCCTAACAACAATAACCACAGTAGTTGGAATTATTCCAACCGCCTATGGCTGGGCAGGCTACGATGCTATGTTGGCACAAATGATGTTAGCACTTTCATGGGGACTTGTCTTTGGAACACTAATAACACTTATCTTAATTCCATGCGTTTTTGCAGCACTTAGAAGTGGCCCACCTAAGCTTGGGCATATTGAGTTGGTCTGATCCGATAAAAAGAAGTTGCTTTATTTTAATTATTTAATATAATCGTTTAATAACTATTATTAATATTACTAATTCTTTTGGAGATTAAATGTTGACTAAGAACAAGATGACAGCGGAAGAGCTTCACGCTAAGCTTAATAATATAAAGATTGGCGGATATTTCTGTAATTTCTCACTTAAAAAATGTGAAGAATTTGTGCCGATAATAAATGAAATAAATGAGCTAAAAAAAGAGAAGAATGCAGTAATTTTAGCTCATACATATGTTGGTCCTGAGATAATTTATGGTGTAGCAGATTATGTTGGAGATTCGCTAGGCTTAAGTAAAAATGCGCTTGAAACAGATGCTGATATAATAATTTTCTCAGCTGTTCGCTTTATGGGAGAAACTGCAAAAATACTTAATCCAAATAAAACTGTTCTTGTTCCAAGCTCCTATGATGGTTGTGACCTAGCTGAAAGTATTGACGCAAAAACAGTCATAAGACTAAGAAAAGAAAACCCAGATTATACGTTTGTTTGTTATGTAAACACAACAGTTGACGTAAAAGCAGAATGCGATGTTTGCGTTACATCTGCAAATATCTATAAAGTCATTGAAGCTATTGAGAATAAAAAAATATTTTTTGTTCCCGATAAGCTTATGGGATTAAACCTAATAGAAGAAATGAAAAACAGAGGAATAGCTAAAGATATAAAAATTTACAACGGACACTGTGCCGCTCACAAAGAATATAACTTGGTTGATGTTTTAAAAATAAAGGCTCATCATCCAAGAGTCAAAGTTGTGAGCCATCCCGAATGTAAACCTGAAGTATGCGAAAATTCTGATTTTGTAGGAAGTACAACTCAAATGTTAAACTATGTAAGAGATACTTCTTCAGAAAGTTTCTTTGTACTAACTGAATGTGGCCTCGCTTCTAGATTAATGTCAGAATTCTCAGATAAAAATTTAGTGGGAATGTGCACATTATGCCCATATATGAAATCAAATAAGCTTGAAGATATATTAAAAATGCTTAAAAATCCAGAAAGTAAAAATATAGTCGTTATAGATGAAGAGATGCGTTTAAAAGCTAAAAAATGTGTTGATGCTATGTTAAAATATACAGGCTAAACAAATACTGTCATTCCGGTTTCAAACCGTAAGGCGAGAATGCAGGAATCTCATAAAAAGATTCCTGCTACGCCAAGAATGACAGAAGAGGAATAAATGAAAAAAGAACTAGGCATAATCGAAACTAAGTATTTCACATTTGCAGAAGTCCCAAACGAGCTTGTCCTTAAAAGTGGAGAAAAACTAGGACCCATAACACTTGCATATGAGACATATGGAGAGCTTAACAAAGATAAATCTAATGCGATACTTGTATTGCATGCTCTATCTGGGGACGCTCATGCTGCAGGACTTAAAAAAGACGATAAGAAACCTGGCTGGTGGGACAATATGATTGGTCCAGGCAAGGCATTCGATACCAATAAATACTTTGTCATCTGCTCAAACGTTATAGGCGGATGTAAAGGTAGTACAGGACCATCTTCAATAAATCCAAAAACAAACAAATCTTATGGTTTAAGTTTTCCTGTAGTAACCATAGAAGACATGGTTAACGCCCAAAAATATCTCATTGATTCCTTGGGAATTGAAAAACTTTTATCAGTTGTTGGCGGATCTATGGGTGGTATGCAAGTACTTCAATGGGCCTTATCTTATACTGATAACGTTAAATCTGCTATTGCAATTGCAACAAGTGTGAGGCATACCGCACAACAAATAGCTTTTCATGAAGTTGGCCGCGAAGCAATCATGACTGATCCTGACTGGCAGGGCGGAGATTACTACGGCAAAACTGCGCCTGCGCGCGGACTATCAGTTGCTAGAATGATAGGTCACATTACATATATGAGCGAAGAGTCGATGGAGGAAAAATTTGGTCGTAAGCTTAAAGACAAAGAACGTTTAGGATATGATTTTTCCAGCGACTTTGAAATTGAAGGCTATTTAAAATATAGAGGAGACAGCTTTGTGCAACGTTTTGATGCAAACTCATGGTTATATATATCAAAAGCTTTAGATTATTTTAACTTAAAAGAAAAAACAAAACTATCTAATGTATTCAAAGATGTTAAATCATCTTTTCTTGTCATATCATTTACGTCTGATTGGCTGTATCCTAGATATCAATCTAAGGATATTGTAAAAGCCCTTAAAATAAACGGAAAAGATGTGACCGACATTGAAATAAAATCATCTTATGGGCATGATGCGTTTTTAGTTGAAGCTGAAAGTCAATCAAAAATTATCTCTCACTATTTAGACAGGATTTATAAAGCATGAGAACTGACTATAAAATAATACTTGATAACATAAAAAAGAATTCAACTGTTCTTGACCTTGGTTGCGGAGACGGAGAACTTTTATCAGTTCTTATCAAAGAGAAGGGTTGTTCTGGCACTGGAATTGAAATAAACGAAGACGCTATATACAAGTGTGTTGAGAACGGCATCGCTGTTTCCCATGGAGACATAGATACAGAACTTCTTGACTATCCGGACAAAAGCTTTGATTACGTCATATTGAATGAGAGTCTGCAGGAGGTTCTTAATCCTCAGAAGGTTATCTTAGGAGCATTAAGAGTCGGAAAAAAAGTTTTTGTAGGAATTCCTAATTTTTGTCAAATAAAAGGACGCTTTCAGGTGGCAATTAGAGGAACGGTTCCTGTTACAAAAGATCTTCCACATCAATGGTTTGACACTCCAAATTTACGTTTTTTAAGCCTTAAAGATTTTAGAAAGTTCTGCGAAATAAATAAAATAGATATCTTAAAAGTAGTAGGAATATCTGGCAACAACATTGCACCTGTTTTGTACAATCTATTTGCGGATATAGGAATATTCCTTTTAGAAAAAAATAACGAAGAATAGAAAATGACTCAAAAAAGAATATATATGGATCACAATGCGACTACGCCTCTTCACGAGGAAGTCAAAAATACTATGATAGAAGCCTTAAGCTTATTTGGCAACCCATCCAGTCTTCATAGTTTTGGAAGAGAATCTCGAATTGCTGTAGAAGAAGCAAGGGAAAAAGTTGCATCTTTTATTGGAGCAGAGGCGGATGAGATATTTTTTGTTGGAAGCGGTTCAGAAGCAAATAATACCGTTTTGTCAATTACGCCTTGCAACCCAGAAACCTGCGCTTGCCAATCTGAGTGTGGACGTGAAATAGTAACAACCAAAATAGAACATCCTTGTATACTCGAAACCTCAAAATGCATTAGCAAAAAGGAAGGTACGAAAGTGACCTTTATTGATGTTGATAAATTTGGTAAAGTAAAAATTGATTCATTAAAAGAAGCTATCAATGAAAAAACTGGTCTTGTCTCTATTATGATGGCAAATAATGAAATAGGTACTATTCAAAATATAAAAGAACTAGCTAAAATTGCACACGACAAAGGTGCTTTGTTTCATACAGACGCTGTTCAAGCAGTTGGCAAAATTCCTGTCGATGTGAAAGACCTAGACGTTGATTTTCTTACAATATCTGCGCACAAAATGTATGGTCCAAAAGGAATTGGCGCTCTTTATGTAAAAAGAGGCGTTGCATTTTGTCCTTTTATTCATGGCGGACATCAAGAAAAAGGAAGACGTGCTGGAACAGAAAATACGCTTGGAATAATAGGTTTAGGCAAAACAGTCGATATGCGCAAAAAAGAAATGGTAAAAGAAGAAAGAAACCTACTTAAGCTTAAAAGTATTTTAAAAGATGAAATATCAAAAAACATAGAGGATATTTCTTTTAATGGGCATCCAACAGATTGTCTTGCAGGAACCCTTAATGTCTCATTTGATGGGATAGAGGGTGAAGCTATACTATTGTATCTTGACTTAGAAGGAATTGCCGTTTCTACAGGATCTGCCTGTGCATCAGGATCGCTTGATCCATCGCACGTGCTTTTAGCAACTAGCGTACAAGTTGAAAAAGCGCACGGATCGGTAAGGATAAGTTTAGGAAAGAATAACACAGAAGAAGAAGTGCGATATGTTGCAAAAAAACTAGCAGAAGTAGTTAAAAAAACTCGTAGCATGTCTACAGTATATAAGAAATAAAATCTAAGCACTAAATGCGAAATACGAAACAATATCAAAATTCTAATAACAAAGAAAGAAAACAATATTTCTAACTTTAGAGCTTTATAATCCGAATTTGTTTCGATATTCGTGTTTCGAATTTGAGAGATTATTATGAACGATTGGGCATATACAGATAAGGTCAAAAAACATTTTACAAATCCAAAGAATATCCTTACCGATGAAGAAAGTTTTAAAGCAGATGGCAAAGGAATGGTTGGAAACGTAAAATGTGGTGATCAAATGTTAATGGCAATTAAAGTAAATAAAGATAGTGACACTATCGAAGATTGCAAGTGGAAGACATATGGCTGTGCATCTGCAATTGCAAGCACATCTGTTTTATCTGTTATGGTAAAAGGTATGAAACTCAGTGACGCCTATCACATAACGCCTAAAGACATAACAAAAGAGCTTGGAAGTTTGCCTGAACACAAAATACATTGCTCTGTCTTAGGAGATAAAGCTCTTCGTGCGGCAATTGATGATTATTATGAAAAATCAAACCAAGAAGAAAAAATAGAAAAAGATAAAGCAAAAATTATTTGCCAATGCATGAGCGTAACTGACCATGAAATAGAGCATTCTGTACTAGAAGGCGCAAAAACATACTTAGCGCTTCAAGAACACACTAAACTTGGCACTGTTTGCGGACAATGCGAAACAGAGGCAAGAAAACTACTAGAAGAATACAAAAGAAAACACTTTTCATAAAAAACACGAAATCCTAATTTCGAATATCGAAACAAATTCAAAACAATAAATCCAAACATTTTAAGCTTTTAGTCATTAGAATTTAGCATTTAGGGTTTAACTAAAAACAGGAGAAAACGCAATGGATGAAAAATTAACTAAAATAATTGATGAAAATATTCGCCCAATGCTTCAAAAAGATGGTGGCGATTTAGAAATAATAAGCTATGAAGGCAATACGCTAAAGATATCTTATCAAGGCGCCTGTGGATGTTGTCCACATGCAGCAATAGGGACATTAAAATTCATAGAGAGCGTGCTTAAAGATCAGTACAATTCAGATATTATTGTTGAAAAAGCATAGAATTTACAAATAAACAATAAAACTTACTAAAAAAGGGGGCAAAATGTCCCTTTTTTTTAATTTTACAAACCACTACTAAGCTTAGCAAATGTCTAACCAATTCGGTATGCGCCGACCAAATTGAAAAAATACATACAATATTATAAAATTTTTGCTTTTTTAGGGCTTAATATGTTATTATATTAATCTATAAAAATATTTTACGATATATAACTTATGATTAGAGCATCTTCTGAATTTAAACACATCAAAATGAACCCTTTTAGTCTTTCATTTTCAAAAGACATTGAAGGGGACTTTCTATCTCATTACTGTACAAAATACCTAAATCACATACGCTGGTCTATGTTTCTAGGAATTGCTATCTGGGGACTTTTCGGCGTATTAGATGTCTGGATTGCACCAAGAGAAACCTTATTTAAGCTTTTCTTAATGCGCTACGCCATTGTTTGGCCGATTATGGTCATAAGTATAATCCTTTCTTACACTAAAAATGTAAAAAAATATATAGGTTTTGCTATTTCGATAGGAATTCTCGCAAGCGGTCTAGGAGTTATCGCTAAGGCAGCTATTGTTCCAGCAGAAATGAGTTATATATGGAATGCTAGTATCATTGTAATATTTATCTACAGCTATGCTATCATGAGGTCTCGTTTTGTGTGGGCAGCAACAATAGGCGTAATAATTATCATCGCCTACGAGCTTGTAGCAATAAATATTATAGAGCTTTCCAAAGCAGATCTTTTAAACAATAACTTCTTTATAATAACAGGTAACTTGATAGGGATGTACGTATGTTATTTTATGGAGATGTTCGCTCGCAAAGACTTTTTGTACTCAAGACTAATTATATCCGAAAGAAATAAGATAGCTCGTATAAATACGCAGCTTAAAAGTGAAATAAGCGAACGACTTGAGGTAGAAAAGTCCCTAGAAGAGCATCAATCAGATTTAGAGAAATTAATAAGCGAACGTACAAAAGATTTAGAACGCACTCAAGAAGAAATTATATACACATTAGCTCACGCATCAGAATATAGAGATAACGAGACAGGAAAACATATACAGCGTATGAGCCAATATTGTGCTTTATTAGGTCACGCCATCGGACTTGACAAAAAAGAGTGCGAACTACTTGATCTTGCAAGTCAAATGCATGATATCGGAAAGATTGGTATTCCAGATTCCGTACTTCTTAAGCCTGGCAAACTAGACAAAGAAGAGTGGGAAATTATGAAAACTCACGCTAAAATTGGGGCGCAAATATTGCCTGATAATAACTCTAAACTTCTTAGCATGGCAAAGGTTATTGCTCTTACGCATCATGAAAACTGGGATGGAACAGGCTATCCACAAAAGTTAAAAGAAGAAAACATTCCCTTGCTAGGTCGCATCGTAAGGCTTTGTGATGTTTTTGATGCATTAACGAGCAGGCGCCCATACAAAGAAGCTTGGCCAATAGAACAAGCTTTGGCAGAGATTTATAGCCTAGATGGAATTCAGTTTGACCCTAATCTAGTTGCAAAATTCAAAGAAGTGCTTCCGTACATATTGGAAATCTCCAACAAGCCCAACCTTACAGAAAAATAAGGACCATTCTTGTTTAAATTTTCAGAATGACCCTGATTACACTGATTAAATAGGCACTTTAGCGCCTATTTAAAATCGCCTAAGAATCTGACTTCGTGTTCTAACTCTAGTCCAAATTTGTTTTTTACGATGTAGGCCATTTTGTTTGATAGGTCAAATACATCTTGAGGCAGACAAGTTTGATTGGATTTTACAATAATGTTGGCATGCTTATTAAAAACAGATGCTCCGCCAACTTTTAAATCTTTAGCACCAGCTTGATCTAAATACCATCCTGCAGCACGACGATCTTCACCAGCTTCTTTTGGCTCAATGTTCTTAAATATGCTCCCTGCGCACGGCGTAACTTCTGGGCAAGGATGCTTTTCCCATCTAACAGTCAGAAATTCTTTTCTCTCATCTAACAATTTATTATTATCAGATAATTTAAGCGAGAATTGTACTGATAAAACTACATCTTCCGATTTCTTTAAAATTGAATCTCTGTATTTAAAACCCAGGTCTTGATGTTCAATATGACTCTTAATACCTTCCTTTGATACAATCTCCACGCTTGATACTGAATCAGATATTTGTCTTCCAAATGCACCTGCATTTCCAACAACTGCACCACCTACAGTTCCAGGTATACCTGATGCAAAATTAATACCCTCTAACCCTTGCTCCGCTGCAAAAGACACTACATCATCTAGCTTTGCACTAGCCGAAACAAATATATCATCTCCTACGCGCTCAAAAATAGGTTCATTTGATGCAAAACGTACAACATAGCAATCAAGTCCTTTGTCAGACACTATTATGTTAGATCCTTCTCCTACAACAATAAAGGGGAGAGAGTCTGCTGCAAGTTGTCTTATAACTTCTTGGATTTGCTCTGGTGTTTTACAATCAAAGAGCGTGGGGCAAGGTCCACCTAATTTAAATGTAGTAAAATCACAAAGTCGTGGATTATCGAAAATTTCAACGCCAAGTTTTTTTAATTTAAGTACGTCCAATTAAATCCTCGTTTTGACAAAAGGTGCCAGTGCAGATTCAAGATGCTAGTGCAACAGTTTAAAAAATTTTATCACTACTACCCTAACTTCTGTCATCCCTGCGAAGGCAGGGATCCCCGCTTTTAAATAACTGTTTCTCGCAACATCAAGAGATTCCTGCCTTCGCAGGAATGACAACGGGAGAAACAGGGATGGCAAACAAAGAACAAAAGGTGCCAGGCACTTGTCGATTTATTTTAGGTGCCAGGCACCCAGCAAAAACAAATAATCTGAAAGTCTATTTACCCAAGAAAGGATGAATTTGTTTGTAATTGCTTTTTTATTAAAAAGTGTAACTATTTTTCTCTCTACTCTTCGAGAAACAGCACGAGCCAAATCAATGTAAGATGAAACTAAAGAGCCCTGCACAATATTAAAGCATTTAGGCAACATAACCTTTTTACTTAAATACAAAACTTTTTTGTCTAATATATTTAGATCTTCTTTTTCTAAACGCCTTTTAAGCTTGGTAATCTTCCCAGGAGTTGTTGCAACTTCAGATGATATTACAATAAGTATTTTCTGCAAACACAAAATTTCATTCTTTAGCTTTTTAACTTTAGCAGACGCACTTACAACAGACAAAATGCTTATAAGATCATCAATATCTCCTAACGCATCTATTGTAGGAGAACTTTTTGAAACTTTCTCTCCCGAAAAAAGAGAAGTAGTTCCTTTATCGCCTTTTTTTGTTGTTATGTTTGTCATGTTAAAAAGTTATTTTTACCATTCCCGTTTTTATTTTACATCTGCAAGCTAATCTTGTAGTTTTATCCAAGCCTAGATCTTTTTCCTCGGCTGTTAAATCGTTTAAGTTATCTGCGCCTTCCAGCACTTTAATAAGGCATGAACCACAAGCACCAGCATTACAGCTAAAAACAACTCCTGAAGACTTACAAGCCTCAGATATTTTATCCCCGTCGTCTAATTGATGTTCGATGTGATTTACAATTAATGTTGCCATATTTGTTTACTCCTAAATAAGCGCTTCGCGCTCTATTGTTTGGGTCATTGAAAATGACCCTAAATTTTTGGTAATTTAAAAACAATATTATTTTCAGGATTCTCAGAAGCATAAACAACTGAACCTGAATATTTTTGACTAATTCTTTCTACAAGCCCATCAACAATGTCTCTCGGAACAGATGCGCCAGAGCTTACACCAACTTTATTCTTACCCTCTAAAATACTAACATCAAGCTCGTCCTTAGAATCTACTAAAGAGCTTGCCACTCCTGCACGAATTCCTGTCTCGCAAAGACGATTACTATTAGAACTATTCTTAGATCCGCAAATAATAATTACATCACATATCTTCGCAAGCTCTTTTACTGCATCTTGTCTACTTTGAGTTGCGTAACAAAGGTCCGAGCGAGAAGGGATGATAAGCTTAGAATATTTCTTCTTTAACTTATCTATCATTGCTTTAGTATCATCAACCGAAAGTGTCGTTTGAGTTATAAATGCAACCTCTAAATTTTCATCTACACTAAGACAATCTACATCGTCTTTGTTTTCTACAATATGAAGTAATTCTTCTTTGACATAACCTGCTGTACCTATTATTTCCTGGTGACCTTTATGTCCAATTAAAATTGTATTAATGTTTTCTTTAGAGTATTTGACAGCTTGTGCGTGCACTCTCGCAACTAGTGGGCACGTTGCATCAATCACCTTTAGGTCTCTCGCTAAAGCCTCCTCAATCACAGAAGGAGGAACTCCATGAGCACTTAAAATTATTCTCTCGCCTTTAGGAACTAGGTTTATCTCATCGACAAAAATAACACCCTGATCTTTAAAATCATTTACTACGAAAGTATTGTGTACTATCTCATGATACACATAAAGAGGGGAGCCATACTTCTTAAGTGCTTCTTTTACAATATTTATGGCAAAAGAAACGCCCGCGCAGAATCCCTGAGTTTTTGCTAAATATATTTCCATAAGTGCTTATTTAACTTGCAATACTTGTGCTTTTCTTTTAAGATTGAGCGTGATAATGTGGATGAGGTAATTGTAGCATGAAATTTTTTTTAGTAAACAAAAAGGTTCTTTCCTAACTTCATTTGATTGAAAGAAACTTGATTACAATAAGAATAAATACGGTCCAACAAAAACGATGAACACAAAAAAACAAAAAACACAAGAAGTTAAGATTGGTAACGTCAAGGTAGGTGGAAACAACCCAGTCGTAATCCAATCGATGACAAATACCGATACAGCAGATGTAAGCAAAACAACTGCACAAATTATTGAGCTTATTAAGGCTGGATCAGAGATAGTAAGGATAACTATCAATGACTCTGCCGCCTGCCAAGCTGTACCAAAAATAATAAACAACATAAGAAAAAAAGGCTACAGCACTCCTGTAGTTGGAGACTTTCATTACAATGGACATATTCTTCTAAACAAATTCCCAATACTTGCACACGCCCTAGATAAGTATCGAATCAATCCAGGTAATGTGGGTGGGAAAAATGCTCATGACAAAAACTTTGAAAAATTTATTAAGATAGCAATAAAAACAAAAAAACCTATTCGTATTGGAGTTAACGGTGGCTCATTAGACAAAAATCTTTTTGAAGAATTAAAAGAAAAGAACAGTAGACTAAAGCGAACGAAAACAGAAAAAGAAGTATGGCGAGCGGCACTTGTCGAAAGCGCAATAAGAAGTGCAAAACAAGCAATCAATTTAGGTCTTCCTAAAAACAAAATAATACTCAGCGTTAAAGCATCAGAGCTTCAAGATTTAGTTGCAATAAACAGGTCTCTGTCTAAACTTTGTGACCATCCAATTCACGTAGGACTAACTGAAGCAGGAAGCGATTTAGAAGGAATATCTTCTTCGGCTGCTGCTTTAGGAATTTTACTTAACGAAGGAATAGGCGACACTATCAGAGTATCACTTACCCCGCAACCTAAAGTAAGCAGGGCTCGTGAAGTAGAGGTATGCAAAGCAATTGTTCAATCTTTAGGGCTTCGCCACTTTGAGCCAAAAGTAACAAGTTGTCCTGGCTGCGGAAGAACGGATGGAGAATATTTTCAGATGCTTGCAGACGATATTAAAAAGCACATAAAAAAGAATGTCTCTCGCTGGCGCAAAAAATATCCTGGAATAGAGAAAATAAGAATTGCTGTAATGGGTTGCATTGTTAATGGTCCAGGAGAGAGCAAACATGCAGATATTGGAATTAGCTTGCCAGGAAAAAGCGAAACCCCACAAGCACTTGTTTTTGTTAAAGAAAAATTGATTGCTAAATTAAAAGGTGGGAAAATAAAAGAAAAATTTATAAAAATACTCGAAGACTTTATCTGCCAGTTAAACAAGTAAACTTCGTAGGGGCGGGATTCATCCCACTTTTGTCATTGCGAGAAGCACAAGCGACACGGCAATCTCATTAAGAACCAGGTAAGATAAGGAAAGGGAGGGTTTATGAAAAATTTCAAATATATCCTGCATATCTTTTTAATATTATTAATTTTTCCTAAAACAGCTTATTGCTGCATTGATTCAGGAGCTGGTTTTGCAACAGAGGCACTTTTAACTGATTCAGAAATAGAATACGATTTTTCTGATATTGAGGAAAAAGTTAATACAACAAAAATAAAACACCCCTTTGGTGGCAGCAAAGACGGCTTTGCCTATGCTTCTAATTTTAACAATAAAGTTGTTGTAATCATTGGTGAAGATGTAATGTTGAAGCCACTTGAGGAATTTTCAATGGAAAAGTTTGACATTAAGTCTAAGCTAGTCTCAGGATTTAATATAAGAATTCAAATCCCTTATGAGTATAAGAGAGACGAGTCCTTTATGACAAAGATATCCACGTCTGTTGATTATAAAACATTTGATTTCTCAAAGGCAATGGAAACAGAGCTATTGTGGCTAAAAGGACAAGGTATAATTAAAAACATTTCAGACGAAGATTTAAAAGATATTACAGCTCTTACAAAACGGGGTCGAGCAGGAGAAAGTAATCGTATAGTTTACGATGAGGGAAAGTGGCTACAAGGAAATTCCTGTGCCACACACCATAACCCGAACTAATTAAGGTTACGGTATGTGTCCCCAAATTGTTAAAACAAAGAAAGGATTTTATCATGCCAGACATCAAAGAGATCACAGTGGGCGAGCTGAACACAAAAGATTTTATTGACCAAAAAGTAAAAGAAATATCACAGGCAGTCGGCGACGGAGAGGCTATAAACGCCTTATCCGGCGGAGTGGATTCTTCAGCTGTTACGATGCTGGGGCACAAGGCCCTGGGCAGTCGTCTTAAAACATATTTTGTTGATAATGGAATAATGAGAGAAGGCGAGCCGCAGAAAATTGTAGATCTGTTTAAAGAGCTAGGCGTTGTTGTTAAGATAGTTGATGCCAAAGATAAATTTTTTAAAGCACTAGCCGGCATTACTGATCCAGAAGAAAAACGAGAAGCCATTACCCAGGCCTTTTATAAAGATGTTTTCGGAAAGCTTGTCAGCGAAAGCGGGGCAAAATATCTTTTGCAGGGGACTATTTTAACTGATGTGGACGAAACCGTCGCAGGAATAAAAAGGCAGCACAATGTCTTTGAGCAATTAGGAATTGACCCAGAGAAGACATTTGGCTATAAGATCCTTGAACCGTTGATCCAGTTGCGCAAAGATGGAGTAAGAAAAGCAGCGCAAGCTCTTGGATTACCAAAATGTTTATTTGCGCGTATGCCTTTTCCAGGTCCGGCATTGGCAGCAAGGGTAATAGGGGATGTAACGCCAGAAAAAATAGCCACTGTCCGCATTGCAACAAGTATTCTTGAAGAAGAGCTGGCACAATCAGAGGCGTTTCAACATATGGCTATCTTGCATCAGGATAAAGTCACTGGCATGCGCGATAATAAAAGGGATTTTGGTCTGCAAATCGAAATAAGGAGCTGGGATAGCATTGACGCCAGAGAGGCAAAGCCAACAAGGCTGCCTTATGAGGTTTTAGAAAAGCTGGCAAGCAGGATGGTTTCTGAGGTTCCTGGGGTTGTGAGTGTAACATATAATATCGCGACCAAACCACCATCAACAATGGAAGTGGTGTAAGGGATATATAAATTCCTGTGCCACACACCATAAGGGGTTTAAAAGGCTGGATCCCCGCATTCGCGAGGATGACAGTATAAGGTCCAAGTATGTGTCCCAGAACTGATGGCTTATGAGAACTGAAAACTTATGAAAAAAACAACGATTATAGTAATCTTTTTATGTTTTGTGTTATGGCTATTCATTAAACCAAGCAAACCTTCGTACATTAAAGTTATTGGTCAAGTTGTAGATTTTGATTCTAATGAGCCTATATCGGATGCTAATGTAAAAATATTTCGTTTTTTTAATACCGGCAATTTATGGAGTTTTTTAAAATATAGCTATTTACGTGAAGAAAAAATTGCCACCACAAATTCTTTGGGGCAATTTAATTTTAACAAAATAATAAAAGTTTCAAAAATAGGGAATAATATTAGGAGTGGTGACATTGAAATAACAAAGAAAGGGTATATTTCTTTTTATTATCAGATATTAGACCCTGCACCTATTCCATCTGAGTTTCAAATACGACTTAAAAAACAATACATGGGTTTTAAATTACCTCAAGGGCTTATACGCTACAAAATACCTACGCGCTCTGACAAAAAATATATTAACTTTCCGAACAATAAAGTTAGCAATGAAAAAGCCACAGCTGATTTAATTCTTGATTTTTATGAAGTTACTACAAACATTATTCCAGAAACATCTCAACGTCTGGGATCTTATAGAAGCTTATCCGGAACTTCTATTATTTTAAAAAGACTTCAAGTCCAAGAGAATGGAGGCATTGCTGCTATTCCGATTCAAGAAGGAGGTCGCTTAGTTAATAGTTTTGAAGAATTGGCTAGCTGTTCTGAGCTTGAATATAAAGAATATGTTGAATATCCTCCTCCGTCTGTTTATTGCATTAGAACAAAAGATGGTAACCATTATGCTAAAATTTACTTAGAAAACAACGGACGGCTATGTTGGATTTATCAGCCAGATAGTTCTACTGATGTAGAATCAGAATTAACAAGTCTAAAAAGATGGTTAAAATAAATAGGAATTTAAGTGGGGGTTGATTTGAAAAGGAGCCAAGCTCCGTGCTTAGCACGGAGCTTGGCTCCTTTTTTCGTAACTTAAACTTAGAGCTTTTCTGTTCTTGCGACCTTCCTATTTTCAAACACAAGATATTCTTTGTAACCCGCTTCACGGGCGGCGGCGACTGCCTTATCAAAATCCATACCAACTTGTTCTGGTGTGTGCGCATCAGATCCAAAAACAATAGGTACACCTTCGTTGCAATAAATTTTCAATTCAGGAAGGGAAGGATAGATTTCACCTATAGGCTTGCGAAGTCCAGAACTATTTATCTCAATTGCAACTCCACATTCTTTAAACACACGAGCCGTAGCATTAACCTCGCCACTTAAATCTTTTGTAGCACGATCGCCAAACTTCTTTAAAAGATCAACGTGTGCCATTATATCAAACATACCTGTCTCTGCAGATTTGCGCAGCAGCTTATGATAAGCAAAGTAAATACTATTAATATCTTGTTTATCCCATTTAGGACGCTCATCTGGATTATCAAAACCCCAAGACTCTATAAAGTGAACAGATCCTAAAATATAATCGAAAGAATAAAGAGCAAGAAGCTCTTTTGTTTTTTCTTCGTAATCTGGCATATAGTCAGCTTCGATTCCAATCTTAATGGAGATCTTATCTTTGTATTCTTCCTTTAAATCGCTTATCATTTTATAATAATCAAGTAACTTATCTATACCCATGGTAACGCTTGGATCTACATGAGATAGGAAGGGGGCATGGTCAGAGAATCCAACCTCTTTTAATCCTAAAGAAATTGCACGTTCTACATAATCTTTTGGTTCTCCTGTTGCGTGTCCGCAAAGAAAAGTATGCATATGATAGTCATAAATAGGAATCATGATTGACATTATAACATAAAAGAAAAAGAGAAGGACTCCTTTTCTTTTAAAATCCAAAATCTCAAATCCAAAAATAATGATATTCTTAAAAGTAAAGAGACAAGCGAGCCGCTACCTTTTTAAAAAAAGGAAAGCATTGGCTTTCCTTGACCGAATCTTTAGTCTATGCTATATTCCTCTATTACAGAATGTCATTCCCGCGAAGGCGGGAATCTATTACAAAAAATTATTAATATTTATATTTAAAGATCCCTACCTACGCAGGGATGACAAGGTTAAACTATTATGGAAAAATATTACGAAGATTTGATCAAATCTATTGGGGAAGACCCAAAAAGAGAAGGCTTAGTAGATACTCCTAAGCGTGCAGCAAAAGCTCTTAAGTATCTCACAAAAGGCTACGGCGAAGATTTAGATGAAGTCGTAAACAACGCTATATTTGAATCTGACAATGATGAAATGATTATAGTAAAAGATATTGAGATGTATTCTCTTTGCGAACATCATCTGCTGCCATTCTTTGGAAAATGTCATGTTGGATATCTTCCGAACGGAAAAATAATAGGACTTTCTAAAATATCAAGAATAGTTGATGTTTTTGCAAGACGGCTACAAGTCCAAGAAAACCTCACAAAAGAAATAGCAGAAACAATACTTAAGTATACTAACGCTACAGGTGTAGGAGTAGTTATTGAAGCTCAACATCTATGCACAATGATGCGCGGAGTAGAAAAACAAAACTCTGTAATGAAAACATCTTGCATGCTTGGCACATTCAGAAAAAATGATTCAACTCGATCAGAATTTTTGACGTTGATAAAATGAATTAAAAAGGTAACCCGTTAAATGGGATGGGAAGCGCCCAGCCCCTACAAAATAAACGGAGATTCCTGCCTTCGCAGGAATGACAGAATAAGCGCAGGAATGACAGAATAAGAGGAATAAAATAACTATGTTTGGAATTTTAATACTACTATTTACCGTATTACCCGCACTAGAACTAATACTACTTATTAGAGTAGGTGCTCAAATTGGAGCTTTTAATACATTATTTATTATAGTGTTTACTGGTGTGCTTGGTGCTTACCTGGCAAGGTTGCAAGGTTTTGTTGTGCTTCGTAAGATACAAGAAAATTTAAGCAAAGGGATGATACCGAATGAGGATCTTTTAGATGGTCTTATGATTTTAGTTGGAGGTATAGTTCTTTTAACCCCTGGCTTTATTACAGATATAACGGGATTCTTGCTTCTTATTCCTTTAACCAGATCAATTATAAAATTCTGGCTAAGCAAACAATTTGAAGGAATGATAAAAAGAGGCAATGCAATCAACGTAAATTCATTTGATGGCCGACCAAACGAAACAAAAAGATTTGACGATATTGATGTGTAGCGATAAGCTTCGCTTATCGCGATAAGGTGCTGCTCTTATAATGTTATTGCCCGAAGGCAATAACGTGTTATCAAAAGCATCACCGCCCAATGTTACCTTTTGTTCCGCGGTGTTTCTTTTTTTCGGTAATTCCCAGAAGCGTGGAATTACCTCTTAGCGATAAACTTCGTTTATCGCTTACCGGAAACACCTTACAGAGATAAGCTTCGCTTATCTCTTATTAAGTAAGAAGAAATATTTTTCTTGCAAAAATAAAAGATATTGCTAACATAATTCCATCTTAACAAATATAAACATTTGGAGGAAAACAATATGCAACTAAAAGACAAAATTGCTTTGATAACAGGCTCAGCGCGCGGAATAGGAAAAGCTATTGCCGAAGGCTTTGCTAAAGAAGGAGCAACAATAATTATCTCTGATATAAACGAAGAGATGGCGCTTGAAACCTCAAAAGAGTTTATTGGCCAAGGCCTAAAAGCTGATTGCTTTGCAGCTAATGTTACAGATACAAAAAGTGTTGTAGAAATGGTCGATAAAATTCTTGACAAATATGGACGGATTGATATATTAGTTAACAACGCAGGCATAACAAAGGATAATCTACTAGTAAGAATGGACGAAGCTCAATGGGACGCCGTTCTTAATATTAATTTAAAAGGTACCTTTGTATGCACTAAGGCAGTAATAAAAAGTATGATGAAGGCAAGAGCTGGTAAGATTGTTAATATTGCTTCGATCATTGGAATAACAGGAAATGCAGGGCAAGCCAATTATGCTGCAAGCAAAGCAGGCATAATAGGTTTCACGAAATCAATAGCAAAAGAATTTGCTTCTCGTGGAATTACAGCTAATGCTGTAGCTCCAGGCTTTATTAAGTCAGAAATGACAGAAAAGCTAACTGACGCAGCAGCTGAAGCTATTTTTAAGAACATTCCGATGGGAACAATGGGAACACCTGATGATGTAGCTAATGTGTGTTTATTTTTAGCATCTAAAAGCGCAAATTACATCACTGGTCAAACAATAGTAGTTGACGGCGGAATGGTAATATAAACACAAAGATAGAAGAAAAAGTATACCTTAAATAGGAGGAAATAAATGGCAACTGAAGAAAAAATTAAATCAATCATCGCAGAACAATTAGGCGTTAAACCAGAAGAAGTTACTCCAGAAGCATCATTCATAGATGACCTTGGTGCAGATTCTCTAGATACTGTTGAACTTATCATGGCATTAGAAGAAGAGTTCGGCGTTGAAATTCCAGATGAAGATGCTGAAAAAATGACTACTGTTGGCGATGCAGTTAAATATATCAACGAAAAAGCTGTTTAGTCAACGGATAAAACAGCGGTAAATTCTTTTGAATAAGGCCCCGGCAAAACGCCGAGGCCTTATTCTATAAACTAATAAATTAAAAATCTCGGTTACCTCATAACAACCGAAAAACCTAGATCTCTCAAAACAGACAAAAGCATTAATACGTTTTATGCTTTTAAATAAAACGAGAAATCAATATTTTATTGGGAGTGTGGAATAAATTATGGAAAAGAAAAGAATCGTTATAACTGGCGTTGGCGTAATATCTCCGGTAGGTACTGGAATCGAGAAATTTTGGAAATCTCTAACTGAAGGTAAGAGCGGTATAGCTAGAATAACGGATTTCGATCCATCTGAATTTACCAGTCAAATAGCTGGAGAGATTAAAGATTACGATCCTTTAGAATATTTTAATTCAAAAGAAGCTAGAAACTTAGCTAGATTTGTTCAGTACGCATGGGTTGCTGCAAAGGAAGCCGTTGAATCTGCAAACTTAGACATGGAAAAAGTGGATCCTGATCGTGTTGGTGTTATGGTAGGCTCTGGAATAGGAAGCATTGGAACATTAGAGGCAGAACATACGAAATACAAAGAACGCGGTCCTTCAAGAATTTCTCCACATTTTATTCCAAAAATTATCATAAATGAAGCAGCAGGCCAAGTATCTATAAGAACTGGTGCAAGAGGCCCAAACACTTGTGTTGTAACAGCTTGTTCTACAGCAACTAATGCTATTGGCGATGCTATGAGATGCATTCAGGTAGGCGATGCTGATGCTATGATAGCAGGCGGAACAGAAGGCGCTACAACAGAAATGGGTGTTGGCGGATTCTGCGCAATAAAAGCTTTATCCACAGGCAGCAACGACAATCCAGAAAAAGCTTCTCGTCCGTTCGATTTAAACCGCGACGGTTTTATTATGGGAGCAGGTGCTGGTGTAGTTGTTTTAGAGTCACTAGAGCATGCCAAAAAAAGAGGGGCTCCTATAATGGCTGAAATCGTAGGTTACGGAAGAACGGCTGATGCCTTTCATATTACCGCACCGCATCCTGAAGGAAGAGGTGGGGCAAAAGCAATGGAACTTGCAATAAAAGACGCGAATCTTACACCAAAAGATATATCATATATAAACGCTCACGGAACTTCTACAAAGCTTAATGACAAAATAGAAACACTTGCGATCAAAACAGTCTTTGGTGACGAAGCTTACAAAACTCCTATCAGCTCAACTAAATCTATGACAGGTCATTTATTAGGAGCTGCAGGTGGAATAGAATTTGCAGCGTGTCTTCTTGCCATAAGAGACGGCATAATACCGCCTACAATCAACCAAGAGACGTCAGATCCTGACTGCGATCTTGACTATACTCCAAATGTAGCTCGTAAAATCGATGTGTGTGTTGCAATGTCAAATTCCCTAGGATTCGGCGGACATAACGCTAGCTTAGTTGTAAAAAAATTCCAAGAATAATCGTCTATTTAATTATCCTTTAAAAACCAAAAAAGGAGTTACTTAATGAATAACTATAAGCTTGCTATTATACCTGGTGACGGAACAGGACCAGAAGTAATAAATGAAGGTTTAAAAGTGCTAGAAGCTATATCTGAGAAATGCAACTTTAAGTACGAAACTGTAAACTACGATTTTGGCGGAGAAAGATATCTAAAAACAGGTGAGGTTTTGCCTGAATCAGCAATAGGAGAATTAAAGAAATTTGATTCTATCTATCTTGGGGCAATAGGACACCCAGATGTAAAGCCTGGGATATTAGAAAAAGGCATACTGCTTAAAATACGTTTTGATTTAGACCAATATATAAACTTACGACCTGTTCAACTTTACGATGAAAGATTTTGCCCACTTAAAAATAAGAAACCAGAAGATATAGATTTTGTAGTTGTTAGAGAGAACTCTGAAGGCCTTTATAAGGGAATGGGAGAATTCAAAGACAAAGGTACGGCTAACGAGGTTGCGACTCAAATTTCGTACAACACAAGAACTGGAGTTGAAAGATGTTTGCGCTATGCCTTTGAATATACGCAAAAATACGGAAAGAAAAAACAACTTACTCTGTGCGGTAAGACAAACGTTCTTACATATGCCTTTGACCTTTGGGAGCGAACCTTCTATGAAGTGGCAAAAGAATACCCTGACGTTAAAACAGACTATGCTCACGTTGATGCAACAACAATGTGGTTTGTTAAAAATCCTGAGTGGTTTGACGTCATCGTAACTGATAATATGTTTGGTGACATTATCACAGATCTAGGAGCAATGATTCAAGGTGGAATGGGAATAGCAGCCGGCGGAAATATTAACCCTAACGGCGTGTCTATGTTTGAGCCTATCGGTGGATCTGCGCCAAAATATACTGGACTAAATGTTATCAACCCTCTTGCTGCAATATGTGCTTTATCAATGCTACTAAAACAATTAGGGGAAGATACTGCAGCGGCAATGATTGAAAAATCTGCAAGATTAGTTGCTACAGACAAACTAAGAGACCTTGCAGCAAAGAAAATGGGATTTTCAACAACTGAAGTAGGCGATTTGGTTGTTGCAAATTTATAATTTAAGGTCTAAGGGATAAGGCTTAAGGTTTCAGCAAAAAATAAAAAAATACTTAAACCCTAAACCTTAAACCTATTGATAAAGGAATTATATCATGAAAAAATACAATGTAGCTATCGTCGGATGCAGAAGTGCGGTCGGCATGGAAATGTATAACATACTAAAGGAAAGAAATTTTCCTATAGAGAAACTTATACCTTTATCTTTTAACCCTGATAAATGTCCAGACTATGAGTTTGACGGAAAAGTCTTCAAAGCGCAAAAACTAACACACGATTGCTTTGCTGGAGTTGATATCGTTTTATCTTCACCAGGGGCTTCGGTAAGCAAAGAATACAGCCCATCAGCAGTAGCTGCAGGGGCAGTTGTGATTGATAACACATCTCAATTTAGAATGGATCCAGATGTTCCTTTAGTTGTGCCTGAAGTTAACCCAGAAGATATAAAAAAGCATAAAGGAATAATCGCAAATCCAAATTGCTCTACAATTCAAATGGTAGTTGCTTTAAAACCATTACATGATTTTGCAAAGATAAAAAGGGTTGTAGTGTCTACTTATCAGTCGGTATCTGGTGCAGGAAGCGAAGCTATGGAAGAATTAGCTGCTCAAGCTAAAGATGCTTCAGTGCCTGCCAATAAGTTTCCTTACAAAATAGCTTTTAATCTTATTCCTCAAATAGATGTCCCTATGGATAATTTATATACAAAAGAAGAAATAAAGATGGTGAACGAAACTAAAAAGATAATGCACGATGAATCAATCAAAATTACAGCTACTTGCGTACGCGTACCTGTAATTAAAGCTCATTCTGAAGCTATAAACATTGAAACAGAAAATAAAATTACAAGAGAGAAAGCTATTGAGCTTCTTTCTGCTGCGCCAGGAATTATTGTTATCGACGATATAAACAACAAGAAATATCCAATGCCTTTAGATGCAGAGGGCAAAGACGATACATTTGTTGGTCGTATACGCGAAGACGAGACAATAGAGAATGGTTTAGATATTTGGGTAGTGTCAGATAATCTCCGCAAAGGAGCTGCATTAAACGCTGTTCAGATAGCAGAAGAATTAATTAAATAATAGCGTAGGGGCGGGCCTTGTGTCCGCCCATTAAAATTATTATCCATATCTATCGTTCGGGCGGACACAAGGCCCGCCCCTACAAATTACCTCTATATCTCTTTTTATCATGCGCAACATAAAACTAACAATTGAGTACAACGGAACAAATTTCTGCGGATTTCAAATCCAACCAAAAGGCAAACGCACCGTTCAAGGTGAAATACAAAATACCTTAAAAATAATATTCAAAAAAAACATCAAAATTATAGGTTCAGGTCGCACAGATAGTGGAGTACATGCAACTGCTCAAGTAGCTAATTTTAAAATTAGCTCAAGTATGCCTACTAAAGAGATAATATCTGCAATAAACGCAAACATAGATAATGACATTACAGTACTAGAAGCAGCAGATGTCAGCTTAGACTTTCATTCGCAATACAATATAAAATCAAAAACTTACAGATACACTATATTAAATAGAGCTACTAGATGCTCTTTAGAAAAAGATTTCTGCCTGTTGCATAATCGCAAATTAAATGTAAAGCATATGAAAGATGCGGCAAAATTATTGATTGGTCAAAGAGATTTTAAATCTTTCCAGTCATCCGACAAAACAAGAAAACCTGGTAGCACAATCAGAACAATTAAAAATATAAAAATCAAAAAAAGCGGCGACTTCATTTACATAGATATAGAAGCTAACGGCTTTTTATACAAAATGGTGAGAAATATAGTAGGAACGCTATTAGGTGTGGGCTCGGGAAGGCTCGAGAAAGGATCAATAAGAAAAATTCTTAAGGCAAAGAATAGAAACACAGCCAGCCCTACAGCACCCGCCAAAGGACTATGCTTAATTAAAGCCGAATATTAGCACAATACTCTTTACGAGCAAATTCTACGATTTAATCCTTTTAATGAAGCACATTATGCTCTATAATAAATTTAATAATAAATTTTGCCTTATTAAACCAAAATTAAAAATTGATTGATATGCCACATTCCAATACTAAAAAATATGGTTTCACCTTACTTGAACTTATTATTGTTATTATCATAGTTGGTGTTTTAGCAAGTTTAGCGCTGCCAAGATTTTTCAATGTAATAAAATTCGCTAAAAGCACTGAAGCAGTAAACACATTTGGCACAATAAAACGTACTATTGATCGCTGCGCAATGATGGGCGGAATATCTATGAACTATAACCTATGTGACACTTGGGCAGAGCTAGGCATTGTAGAATCAGAGGTGGACTCATCCACCTTTAACTATACTCTTACTTATAGCGGTACTACCTATATATACTTTTACGCATATTTAATAGGTGATACATCAAACTATATTCGTTGGTATATTTATAAACCTGCTGGTACTCATCAAGGAAAAATACGCTACATAAGAGGTTATGGAGCATTTAAACAACTTGACCAATCTAACTTTTAAAAAGCCAGATTCCTTCCTAAAGAATTCCAAACAAAACATTTGACATTCCCGCTTAAGATGATATACTTTCCTAACATTTGACGCAAAATGAAGCGTCTGCAAAACTAGTTAAATTTCATAAAAAAGAAGAGAAAACGATAAAAATGATTCAAAAAACTTACATGGCAAAATCAACTGAGGTAGAACAAAAATGCTATCTTATTGATGCAAATAATAAAGTACTGGGAAAGATTGCAGCTAAAGCGGCAACTATTCTTCGCGGTAAACATAAGGCAATTTTTACACCCCATGTAGATACTGGAGATATGGTTATAGTTATAAATTCTGAAAAAGTTAAAGTAACTGGTAACAAGCTAAAGAAAAAAGAATATCACCATTATAGTGGATATCATTCTGGGCAAAAAGTACTTACCCTAGAAGACATGCTTGCAAAAAACCCAGCAAAGGTCATTGAGCTCGCAGTAAATAGAATGATTCCATCTGGACCACTAGGAAATAGGATGCGAACAAAATTAAAAGTTTACAAAGGGGACAAACATCCTCATCAATCACAAAAACCTATTGTCTTAGATATATAGACAGGAGAATAAAAGCATGACAGAAGTTGTAAAATATGGCGCTACAGGCCGACGAAAAAGTTCAGTTGCTCGAGTAAACATTGCTCCAGGAACAGGTAATATTCGTGTAAATAAACGAACATTTGAAAACTATTTCCCTCGAGAAACAGATCGCCTAACTATATTAGAACCTTTATCTCTTACCAACACAAAAGGTAAGCTTGATATAGATGTTAAAGTAACTGGTGGTGGAAACACTGGCCAAGCAGGAGCATTTCTATTAGGTCTAGCGCGAGCTTTATCTCTTCTAGATCCAGATAATAAGAGCATACTTAAGAAAGCATCATTATTAAGACGCGATCCTAGAATGAAAGAAAGAAAGAAGCCCGGTCAGAAGGGAGCGCGTAGGAAATTTCAATGGGTTAAGAGATAGTCTTAGACCTAAAGAAAAATTAAAATTTGATTTTAAGAAAACCCATCTGATCAACATAAAAGAGTTGACGAGATGGGTTTTTTATTTTATTATAAAACTCTTATTCTTCGTCGGTATTCTTAAGTGATTACAGTGATTAAAGAAAACGCTGGCAATGATGAGAGAAAATGATGACAATGATTAAGAAACACTGTCATTCCTGCGGCTTGCCCTTAGAAGCCTTGGCGAAGTAGGGAGGCAGGAATCTCATAACTGTATAAGACAAGTGAAAATAATAAGATTGCCACGGCTTGCTATCGCAAGCCTCGCAATGACAATGCTTTAAAAAGGAATCTAAACTATGGTTAAAGTAGGAATTGTTGGAGTAAGTGGGTACTCAGGTCTTGAGCTGCTTAAGATATTATTAAATCACAAAGAAGTACGCGTAACTTATGTTAGTGCTAATAATACAACAGGCAAGATCTCTGTAATTTGGCCACAATTAAAAAATAAATGCAACCTAGTTTGCAAAAAATATAATGTAAAAAAAGCTATTGACCTGTGCGATGTTATCTTTCTCGCTGTTCCACATAAAACAGCAATGAAAATAACTCCAGAGTTACTTAAGAACAAAAAACTTGTTATTGACTTAAGTAGTGACTATCGACTAGAGGCAGCCTCATTATATAAAAAATGGTACAAAGAAACCCACACAGACACAAGCAACCTTAAGAAAGCTGTGTATGGCCTACCTGAACTATATCGAGAAGATATAAAGAAGGCCAATCTAATTTCTAATCCAGGATGCTATCCTACAGCTGCAATTTTAGGACTTACGCCTTTTATTTCTGTGCATTCTAATATTATCAATTCAATTACCATTGATGCTAAATCAGGCGTATCAGGAGCAGGGAAACGAGTAACAACTGCGCTTAGCTTTGCTGAGGCAAATGAAAATTTTAAAGCATACAAAGTCTTGAACCATCAGCATGCTCCAGAAATAGATCTTTATCTATCAAAAATATCTGACAAAAAAGTATCTATAGATTTTGTGCCGCATCTTCTTCCTACAAACCGAGGAATACTTGAGACCATATATGTACGCCTAGATAAAAAAGTGTCACTAAACAATATATACAAAATTTATAAACGTTTTTATAAAACTGAAAAATTTGTGCGAGTATTACATTTGGACGTTCAACCTGAGCTTAAAAATGTGACCAACACAAATTATTGTGATATAGGGCTTGCAATCAGTAAGAACGGAAAGCTTCTTGTTATAACAAGCGTTATTGATAATCTGCTAAAAGGCGCATCTGGACAAGCCGTTCAAAATATGAATATAGCCTGCAACTTTAAAGAAGACACAGGAATAAAATGAAAATAATAAAAGGTGGCGTGACAAAACCTCAAGGATATAAAGCAAGTGGAATATCGTGCGGAATAAAACGATCAGGGAAACTTGACCTAGGCCTTATTGCAAGCGACTGCGCCACAGTAAGCGTAGGAGTATTTACTAAAAGTTCAGTAAAAGCAGCTCCTCTTGTAATTAGTCAGAAACATATAAAAAACAACAAGATTCAGGCTATTATTGTAAATAGTGGTAATGCTAATTGTTTTACTGGTAAATTTGGTCTCGCATATGCAGATAAAACTACAGAGATAATAGGAAAGCTTCTTAATATTTCAAAAAAAGATGTAATAGTTTCATCTACTGGAATAATCGGAAAACCGCTTCCTTTTAAAAAAATAAAAAATGCATCGAAAAAACTTGTACAAAATTTAAGTAAGTCTGGTTCAGAAAGAATAGCTAAGTCCATACTAACAACTGACAAGAAAACAAAACAGTCAGCTGTGCAAATAAACTTAAGGGGCAAGAAAGTGTATGTAGGTGCTTGTGCAAAAGGATCCGGCATGATTGCGCCAAATATGGCTACAATGCTTGCCTTCGTTACAACTGATGCAGCCATCAATGCAAACATGTTAAAGATTGCTTTAAAAAAAGCCAATGATGAATCTTTTAACTGTATTAGTGTTGATGGCTGCATGAGCACAAATGACATGGTTATCGTTATGGCAAACGGACTTGCGAAAAATAAGAAAATCACAAAAGCTGGAGCTGACTTTAAAAAATTATGCAAAGCAATAAACTATATATGTCTTGACCTTGCAAAGAAAATTGTTCTAGATGGAGAAGGGGCAACAAAATTTATCAACATAGAAGTAATGGAAGCTAAAAACAAAAAGCAGGCTCAAAAAGCTGCTTTACAAATTGCTAATTCTGTTCTTGTTAAAACAGCAGCTTACGGAAGCAATCCAAATTGGGGTCGAATTGCAGCAGCTGTTGGGTCTTTAGGTATTTCTAAAATAACTGAAAACAACTTAAAAATAGTATTTAGCTCATTTAAAGAAAAAGAAATAAAAATAATCGTAGATTTAGGCTTAGGCAAAGCATCCGCATCCGCTTATACTTGTGATCTATCATTAGACTATGTGAGGATAAATGGAAAATATAATTAAAAAAGCAAGCGTATTAATCGAAGCGATTCCTTATATACATGCATTTCGAAAGAAAGTTTTTGTCATAAAATATGGCGGTAGCATACTTGACAATGCTGTTATTCGAAAGAATGTACTAGAAGATATTGTTTTCTTAAGCTATGTTGGAATTCATACCATACTTGTGCATGGTGTAGGTCCACATATAAGCATGCGCGTCAAAGAAGCTGGGCTTAACTCTGAGTTTTGTGATGGAATACGAGTAACTGATAAAGAAACTCTTGATATCGTAAGCGAAGAACTTGAAAAATTAAATCAACAAATCGTAGAAGAGATTAAAGAGCTAAAAGGCGATGTAACGGGACTGAAAGGCAGCGAAAACATAATTCATGTTGAAAAACGTAAAGCATCGAAAGACCTTGGGTATGTTGGCACTATTACATCGATAGATAAAGACGCCTTAAATAAACATCTCAAAAAAGGACATATCACCGTTGTGTCTCCTATGGGAATTAGCACAGAAAAGCAGCCTCATAACATTAATGCTGATGAGGTAGCAAGCGTAATTGCAACATCAATGGAAGCTGAAAAACTCGTTCTACTTACAAATGTACATGGTGTTATGCGAAATCCTGATGATGAAGATTCGCTTATATCAACGCTTACCACTGCTGAGATTGACAACTTAATAAAATTAAACGTTATTCAAAGCGGAATGATACCAAAAGTTAACTCTTGTATTTCGGCTTTAAACGGAGGAGTCAAAAAGACTCACATTGTTGACGCTCGAATGCAGCACGCTCTATTGCTTGAGTTCTTTACAAACCGTGGTGTTGGAACTCAGATACATAAGGGGTAAAGTAGGGGCAGGCCCCCGTGCCTGCCTGAATAACAATGATCAATTATATTGAATAGCGGGCGGGGATAGAACCCCGTCCCTACGAACCTATTATTATGAAAAAAATGGACATTATTAAAAACTACCAAAAATATATTCTTTCTACATACACACGAACTGAAGCTATTTTTGTAAAAGGTAAAGGAAGTATTATCATTGATATACATGGAAAGAAATATTTAGATTTTTTCCCTGGCTGGGGTGTAAACAATATGGGGCATTGCCATACAAAAGTTATGTCAGGCGTACGGGATCAAATAGGAAAACTTATTCATGTGCCTAATAATTTTTACCATCCTAATCAGGTAAAATTAGCTCAAGAAATTATTCGAAACTCATTCGATGGAAAAGTATTCTTCTGCAACAGCGGAACTGAAGGGTGTGAGGCAGCAATAAAGTTTGCACGTGCATATGGAAAAGGTTCTCGTTTTGAAATTATTACCATGAAGAACTCTTTTCATGGGCGTACACTTGGATCTTTAGCCGCAACAGGACAAGAAAAATACCAAAAAGGATTTAGCCCTTTACCCGAAGGCTTTAAAACTGTTGAGTTTAACGATATATCTGCTTTAAAAGGAGCTATAACAAGCAAAACAGTAGCTATAATGCTTGAGCTTGTTCAAGGAGAAGGCGGATTAAACATTGCAAATAAAGAATATATTAAAGAGCTTCGAAACCTATGTGACGAAAAAGATATTTTACTTATTTTTGACGAAGTGCAAACCGGAATGGGTCGAACAGGAGAAATGTTTGCATTTAAAAATTATGGGGTAAAACCTGACCTTATGATACTAGCTAAAGCGCTAGGCGGTGGACTTCCTATAGGAGCATTAGTAGTTAAAGAAAGTATCTCTGACACATTTAAGCCTGGAATGCATGCGTCAACCTTTGGAGGAAGCCCTTTAATTTGTAAAGCATCACTTGGGGCTTTTAAGGCTATCTTCGCTGATAAGATGCTTAAAAATACAAGAACAATGGGACAGTATATTCTAGAAAAACTTCAAAGCTTAAAAGATAAATTTGATTGTATTGTTGATATTCGCGGTATGGGCCTTATGATAGGCATAGAATTAAATATCGAAGGAAAAGATATCTACGAAGAATGCTTTAAAAAAGGACTTATTATAAACTGTACTCAGGGAAATGTTCTGCGACTTATGCCAGCTTTAAATATTACACGAAAACAAGCTAACAAAGCTCTTTATATTTTAGAAAAAGCAATAACAACAGTTATAAGGGATAAGGGATAAGTTGTTTTTTAACTTAAACCTTAAACCCTAAACCTTAAACCTAAAATAGGAAAACATATGAAGAAAGATCTACTCACAATAGAAGACTTAACAAAAGACGATATACTAAAGATCTTAAAATCAACAGAAGAACTTAAAAAAGATAAATTTAAGTGCAACAATCTTTTAGATGGCAAATCTATTGCTCTAGTTTTTCAAAAATCATCAAACCGAACTCGCGTATCTTTTGAAGTAGGGATAAGTCAATTAGGCGGAAACTGTGTTTATCTAGGTCCGAAAGAAATCAAGCTTGGAGTTCGAGAATCTGTATCTGATGCAGCAAATACACTTGCTCGTTATGTTGATGGGATTGTGGCTCGAACATACAAGCATCAAGACATTATCGATTTGGCAAAATATGCCAATATACCTATTATAAATGGCTAGTCTGATCTTTATCATCCATGTCAGGGGCTAACTGATATCTTTTCCGTAAAGGAAAAGTTTGGCACCTTAGATGGAATAACCGTATCTTATGTAGGCGATGGAAACAATGTATGCACTTCTTTATTGTTTGTATGTGCAAAGCTTGGAGTTAATGTCAATATTGCGACACCTGACGCATATCGAATAGACTCAACTATTTTAGATAAAGCTAACTCTTACGCCAAACAATCTGGTGCAAAAATAAACACAGGAAACGACCCAAAAGAATTAGTTAAAGGGGTAGATGTGATTTACGCAGATGTCTGGGTAAGTATGGGACAAGAGGATGAGACAGCGAAACGACTAAAAGATTTCGAAGATTTCCAAATAAATAAAAATCTAGCCGATCTTGCTAATAAAGATTTTGTTTTCATGCATTGCCTTCCTGCGCATCGAGGGCAAGAAGTAACAGGCGAAGTTATTGACGGACCTAATTCAATTGTGTTTGATCAGGCTGAAAATCGACTTCATACTCAAAAAGCTATACTTAAATTTCTATTTCAATAGAGGAGATATATATGTCAAAGAAAGTTGTTTTAGCATATTCAGGCGGACTTGATACATCCTGCATAATACCTTGGTTAAAAAACAAAGGATATAACACAATTGCTGTTATTGGCAATGTTGGGCAAGGTGGAGACTTTGCGAAAATAGAAAAGAAAGCTCTTAAATCAGGTGCTTCAAAAGTTTACTGTCTTGATTTGCAAAAAGAATTAATAGAAGACTACGTACTATTAGCACTTCGAGCAGGGGCTTTATACGAAGGAAAATATAATTTAGCTTGTGCTTTGTCTCGACCATTAATTGCAAAACATCAAACAGCTATAGCCTTAAAAGAAAAAGCCGATGCACTTGCTCACGGCTGTACTGGAAAAGGGAATGATCAGGTACGATTTGAAACAACATTTCGTCTAATGGCGCCAGAAATGGAAATCATAGCCCCAGTACGTGTGTGGGAATTTAAAACGCGAGATCAAGAGATTGATTACGCAAAAGAACAAGGCGTCCCAGTTAATGTTACTAAAAAAAGTCCTTATAGCATAGACACAAACATCTACGGACGAGCCATAGAATGTGGTGTGCTTGAAAATCCATGGAATGAGCCGCCAGAAAATATTTATTCAATGACAACGTCTCCATCTAAGGCTCCTAACAAGGTAACTTATGTTGATATTGCTTTTGTAAAAGGTGTACCGAAGAAAATAAATGGCAAATCTTACAAACCAGTTGCTCTTGTAAAGAAACTGAACGAAATTGGCGGCAAAAATGGAGTAGGGCGAGTAGATATGATAGAAAATCGTCTTGTAGGTATTAAATCACGTGAAATTTATGAAAATCCTGCAGGGACTATGTTGAATATTGCACTAAACGACCTTGAAAGCTTAGTTCTGGACCGAGAGACAATGCGATATAAGACTCAAGCTTCTCAAAAATATGCTGAATTGACTTATAATGGATTATGGTTTACTCCACTAAAAGAACAACTAGATAAATATTTTGATGCAATGCATGAGTTTACAACGGGTGTTGTGCGACTAAAACTTTATAAAGGAAATTGCAATGTTGTAGGGCGAAAGTCTAAACATTCTCGATACAAAGAAAAACTTGCTACTTATGGCAAGGGAGATCAATTTAATCAAAAATTAGCAGAAGGATTTAACGCATTGTGGGCAATGCCATTTAAAAAATAATAGGGGAAAACATGTCATCAAAAAAATTATGGGGTAGCCGCTTTAAAACAGGTACTGATAAATTGGCAGACAATTTTAGCTTTAGCATAGCTTATGACTATCGTCTTGCGAAATACGATGTGCTCACAGGCATTGTTCACGCTGATATGTTAGGTAAAAAGAACATAATCAGCAAAAAGGATGCTTCTAAAATCATATCTGGACTTAAAAAAATTGCCTCAAAGATAAATAAAGGTACTTTTAAGTTTGATAAAACGGCGGAAGATATTCACACCAATATTCAAACAGAACTAAAAAAATTAATCGGAGATGCTGCAGATAAACTACATACAGCGCGATCACGAAACGACTTAATAGCGGTTGATATGAAAATGTACTGCTCTGATGAGCTTGTCCTTATTATTGATCTAACTGCAAAGCTTCAAAAATCAATATTAAAATTTGCTGAAAAGAATAAAGATATCATTATCCCAGCTTATACTCATCTTCAAGCAGCACAAGTTGTACTTTTATCGCATCACGCACTTGCATATATTGAAATGCTTGAGCGAGATAAAAAACGATTAATGGACTCTATTATGCGAGCAGATCAAATGCCTTTAGGGAGCTGTGCGCTTTCAGGCACATCACTTCCTATAGATCGCAAAATGGTTGCCAAGAATCTTGGGTTTTACGAAGCAACGCAGAATAGCATTGATTCTGTAAGTGATCGAGACTTTATAGTAGACGCGTTAGCATCAATAGCTATCATGGGTATGCATTTTTCACGAATAGCTGAAGATTTTATTATATGGTCTACAAATGAGTTTAATTTCGTAAATATAGATTGGTCGCTTTGTACGGGGTCATCTATCATGCCTCACAAAAAAAATCCTGATATATTAGAGCTAGTGCGTGCTGAAACATCAACGCTATATAGCAACCTTAACAAGATTCTTGTTTTGATGAAGGGGCTTCCTTTAACGTACAATCGAGATATGCAACTAGACAAGCCGCCTTTATTTGAATCTATAGATAAAACAAAAGAGATACTTCAGCTATTGTCAAAACTATTTGCTACATTAAAAATTAAGAAAGACGTTCTTAAAAAGCGTACCTGTGATGAATCGCTTTTCTCTGTTGATATTATGGAGTATCTAATTAAGAAGGGGCTGTCGTACCGAGAAGCTCACGACACTATTGGTAAAATTATAAAAGAATGTACAGATAAAGGTAAGAAGATATCTGACCTAAACATTAAAGAGCTTAAAAAATATTCTATAAAGTTTGAAAATAATGTTAAGAAGCTTTTAAACGCGGAGGTTTCTGTTAAAATTAAAAAATCGCTAGGCTCAACAAGTCCTGAATCTGTAGAGACTCAAATCAAGAATTGGAAAAGGATATTAAATGCATAATTTCAAATTTAAAAATAATGAGCTTTGTTGTGAAGGCGTCAAGATAAGCTCTATTGCAAGGAAAGTTGGCACACCTTTCTATCTATACAGTCAAAAGGCTTTTGTCGAGCGCTGCAATAGCATTAAAAAAGCCTTTAAAGAAGTTACGCCTATTATTTGTTTTGCAGTTAAATCAAACAACAATCTATCTGTCTTAAAAACTTTAAAAGATTTAGGCGCAGGATTTGATATTGTATCTTTAGGCGAACTTAAGAAGGTTCTTAAAGTTGGAGCTGATGCTAGTAAAATAGCTTTTGCATCTGTAGGAAAAACAGAAGAAGAGATAAGAGCAGCTTTAAAAGCTTCAATATTATTCTTCAATGTCGAATCTGAACCAGAACTTGTCAGAATAAATGAGATAGCTAAGCAATTAAAGAAAAAGGCTCCTGTTGCGTTAAGAATAAATCCTGACGTTGATGCTGCAACGCACAAATCAATAACAACAGGTACTCTTAAAAATAAATTTGGAATAGATCTAAAAACAACAAAAAATATATTAACGAATCAAAAAAAATATCCACACATTAACTTTAAAGGGCTTCATATACACATAGGATCTCAAATAACAACAATAGATCCATTTGTAAACGCGATAAAGAAAGTTACTGTTTTTATAAAAACTCTTGAAGCTAATGAAATTGAGCTGGAATACTTTGATATTGGCGGAGGAATGGGAATATCTTACGATGGCAAAAAAACTCCAAGTGCATCAGATTTTGCCAAGAAAATAGTTCCTTTGCTTAAGAAAACTGGATTAAAGATAGTGCTTGAGCCTGGAAGATTCATATCAGGCAATTCAGGTGTATTTGTAACAAAATCTCTTTATCTAAAAGATAATGGGGTAAAGAAGTTTCTTATCGTTGATGGCGGTATGAGCGATTTAATAAGACCAACTCTTTATCAAGCACATCATGAAATAGTACCTGTTAAAAAGACAAGTGCTAAGAAAATAAAAGTAGACATAGTGGGTCCTATTTGTGAAAGTGGAGATTACTTTGCTAAAGACAGAAATTTCCCTCGTGTAAAAGATGGTGATTTGATTGCAATAAAAAGCGCTGGCGCCTACGGACATGTTATGGCAAGCAACTATAACGTAAGGCCTAAACCAGCTGAAATAATGGCAAAAGGATCGAAATGGGCTATTGTAAGAAAGAAAGAGTCTTTCGAAGACCTAATTAAAAATGAAAAAATACCGAGTATAATATGATAAAAAAAATAAACTTTACAAAAATGGCTGGAGCAGGAAATGATTTTATAGTCGTAGATGTACAAAAAAATATTGATTATAAGAACTTAGCAAAAAAAGTTTGCGATCGTACCAACGGAATTGGAGCAGATGGACTTTTGGTTCTTGATAAGTCAAAAAAGTCAGACTACAAAATGCGCATCATAAATCCTGACGGATCAGAAGCTGAAATGTGTGGAAATGGCGCAAGATGCCTAGCTGCATATATCACTAAAAATAAAAAACCAAAAAAACAGATGTTCTCAGTTGAAACATTGTCCGGAGAAATACTGTGCAGAGCTAAAAAAGAAATTGCTATCGTAAGACTAAAAGACCCAAAAGGGTATAAGGACAGCATCACACTTTCTATTAATAAACAAAAAATACATGTCTCATTCATTGATACAGGAGTTCCTCACATTGTCATATTTGTCGACAAACTAGAGAATATTAATGTTTCTAAGATTGGCAGAGACATTCGATTCGATACAAAATTTAAACCAAAAGGAACAAATGTAAATTTTATTGAACAAATAAATAAGAATTTAATTGATGCCCGTACTTATGAACGCGGTGTCGAAAACGAAACAAAGGCATGCGGCACAGGCAGTGTTGCATCCGCCATAATTGCATATCTAAAAACTAATCCTACTATTAAAAACAAACAAGGCGCAACAATGAAGGTCAAAACAAAAAGTGGGGAAATTTTAGAAGTTTGTTTTGATATAATCAAAGGTACAGCGATCAATGTTTGGCTCTTAGGAAGTGCCAAATTTATAGCTAAGGGAGAATATTATGTTTAAAGGTTTACTTGTCGCAATAATTACACCATTTAAAGACGGAACAATTGATGAGAATAAATTTAAAGAACTCATTGAGATTCAAATAAAAAATGGAACAAATGGAATTGTTCCTTGCGGAACAACAGGCGAGTCTCCGACTCTTACAACAAAAGAACACGACAAAGTAATAGAGCTATGCATTGAGACTGTAAATAAAAGAATTCCGGTTATAGCAGGTACAGGTTCGAACTCAACTGCTGAAGCTATTCATCTGACAAAACATGCAGCAGATGCAGGGGCTGATGCAGCATTAGTTGTAACTCCTTATTATAATAAGCCTACACAAAAAGGAATATATCTACACTTTAAAGCTGTTGCTGAAAGTGTCGACATTCCTATAATTCTTTACAACATAGAAAGTCGCACCGGTAGAAACATCGAAACAGAAACAGTTGCAAAACTTGCACGTGACTGCAAAAATATTATAGGAGTTAAGGAAGCATCTGGCTCTCTAGAACAAGCTGGCGATGTAAAAAAAGCGTGTGGAGATGATTTCATTGTACTGTCTGGAGATGATGCACTAACGCTTCCTATGATGGATATAGGAGGATCAGGCGTTATATCTGTTGTTGCAAATATCGTACCAAAAGATGTTGCCGCTATGGTCAATGCTTATAACAAAGGAAATAAAGAAAAAGCATTTGAATTAAACAATAAACTAACTCCTTTAATCAAAGCAATGTTTATTGAAACAAATCCTATTCCAGTCAAACATGCCGCAGGTCTTCTTGGGCTTTGCTCAAGAGAGGTTCGTCTTCCACTATGCGAAATGGAAGATGCGAATCTTGAAATATTAAAAAACGAGCTCAAAAACTACGGGTTGCTAAAATAGATCCTAAAACGAGGTAAATATGATTAAACTTGCAATTAGCGGTTGCTTAGGCAGAATGGGCACCAAAATAACCCAACTAGCACTACGACAACCTAAGCGCTTTGAAATCCATACGCTACTAGAGCATCCTAGCCATCCTAAAGCTAACCAAGCTTGCGAAGGTGTACCTGTAAGCGCTGATAGCTCATCTTTAAAAGGCTCGGATGTTTTAATCGAATTTACTTTACCAGAAGGTACTCTACAAAACCTTAGAACTTGTGTTGAGCAAAAAATACCTATGGTGATTGGGACAACGGGATTGACGCCTGAACAAAAAAAAGAAGTAAAGAAGGCTGCAGAAATTATTCCCATAATCTACGGAACAAACATGTCTATCGGGGTAAACGTTTTATTTAAGGCGACAGAACTAGTTGCAAAGAAACTTCAAGGTGCGATGGACATCTCCATTTACGAAGAGCATCACATACACAAAAAAGACTCTCCTTCGGGAACAGCAAAAACTTTAGCTGAAATAGCAGAAGAAGCATCAAAACAAAAAGCAAAGTTTAACCCTGAACCTTTAAGAGAAGGTGAAATTATTGGAAATCATGAGATCGCTTTTGAAACAGAATTTGATACATTCAAGATGTATCACCACGCGAAAGATAGAGCTATGTTTGCGCTAGGAGCCTTAGAAGCAGCACATTACTTAGCAGAAAAGAAACCTGGACTTTATAGTATGCAGCAAGTTTTAGGCCTAGATCAAATAAAGGTGTAAGGTTTAAGAAATCCAAGAAAAAAATCCCCCTCATTAAACTAGAAAGGAAGTATTCGTGTCAAACAATATAGACTTCTCGCAAAGATTAAAAGATTTACCTCCATATTTATTTTTAACAATTGATAAAGCAAAGAGAGCGGCAATTGCAGAAGGTCGCGATGTTATAAATCTTGGCATCGGAGACCCTGATTCTCCAACTCCACAACATATAATAGAATCAATGAAAAAAGCTGTCGAAGATGGAGACAATCATCATTATGCATTAGACGCTGGACTACCAGAACTTAGAGAAGAAATAAACAAATGGTTTAACAATCGTTTTGATGTTGATTTAGATACTGATTCTGAAATTTATCCTTTAATCGGATCAAAAGAAGGACTTGCTCATTTTCCTTTAGGGGTTATTAACCCAGGAGATAGGGTTGTGCTAACAAATCCGGCATACCCAGCATATAGACCAGCTATTGAGTTTGCAGGAGGAGAAATAATAAATGTACCTCTTAGCGAAGAAAACTCATTTTTGCCTAGTATCGAAGATATCAGAAAACTAGACAATATAAAAATGATGCTAGTAAATTACCCAAATAATCCAACGTCTGCGGTTGCAACCAAAGAATTTTATGAAGACTTGGTCAAATTAGCAAAAGAAAAAGACTTCTTCATTGTTTCTGATATGGCTTATTCTGAGGTTTATTATGATGGGCAGAAACCTATAAGCATACTAGAAATAAACGGGGCAAAAGATATTGCAATAGAATTTCATTCGCTATCAAAAACTTATTACATGACAGGCTGGAGAATAGGATGGGCCTGCGGGAATAAAACATTAGTTGCCGCCTTGGCACAAGTTAAATCAAACTTCGATTCTGGAATTTTTCAAGCTATTCAAGTAGCAGGAATCGCAGCTCTAAAGAGCGATGAAGCGATAACAGATGATATGAGAGCACTCTACAAAGAAAGAAGAGATATTCTTATCAATGGCTTAAAAAGCATTGGCTGGGATATTCCCACGCCTAAAGCAGCATTTTACATTTGGGCTAAACTTCCAAACGGATTTAAAACTTCAATGGAATGCGCAAAAGCATTCTTAGATAAAGCTAATATCGTAATAACTCCTGGTATTGGTTTTGGCGAATATGGTGAAGGCTATGTTCGAATGACATTAACAATCTCAAAAGAAAGAATCATTGAGGCTGTAAACAGATTAAAGAAAATTCTTTAACTTATTATTATGTCAAATGCATATCTATCTCTAGGATCAAATCTAGGTAACCGACAAAAAAACATAGAGGATGCGATTTCTCTATTAAATGAGAATCCCATAAATATTGTTTCGACATCTTCTATCATAGAAACCAATCCTATAGGCGGACCAAGGAATCAAAACAAATATTTAAATGCTGTTGTAGAAGTAACAACAGATCTTAGTCCGCACAACCTTCTTTACAAAGTTAACAAAATAGAGCATAGGCTAGGAAGAGTTCGCACAATAAAAGATGGACCGCGAACTATTGACATAGATATACTTATTTTTGATTCAATAAAAATAGAATCTGATGACCTTACCATTCCTCATCCTAGAATGTTAGATAGAGATTTTGTTATGATTCCATTAAAAGAAATAGCGAAAGAATTAGTAGAAAATTTAGATTATGCTAACAATTAAATCGACCAAACAAGCTACAAAAGCAATAAAAGAAATAAGTTCAAAAAACAAGAGTATTGGCTTTGTCCCTACAATGGGGGCTTTACACGAAGGCCATCTTTCTTTAATAAAAAAAGCTCGTCGAGAATGTGACATTGTTGTCCTCAGTATCTTTGTTAACCCGACTCAATTTGCAGCAAATGAAGATCTTAATAAATATCCTCGTCAGAAAAAAAAAGATGAATTGTTGGCAAAAAAAGAAAAAGTTGATATAATATTTTATCCGTCGGTCGAGGAGATGTACAAAAACGATTGCCTTACATTTGTAGAAACAACAGGATTAGGAAAACTTTTGTGTGGTAAATATAGACCTAGACACTTTCGTGGCATCACAACAGTTGTTGCAAAGCTTCTTAACATAGTGACACCTAACGTTATTTATCTTGGAAGCAAAGATGGACAGCAAGCTATCATAATAAGAAAAATGGTTGATGACCTAAACTTTAACGTGAAGGTAAGGATTTGTCCAACCATACGCGAACGTGACGGACTTGCAATGAGCTCAAGGAATAGCTACCTAACAAAAAAACAACGTAGCGAATCCGCTGTTCTTTTTAAAGCCTTAAAACTAGCCAAAAAAGAAATTTTATCCGGCCAGTACAACTCAAAGAAAATTATAAATTTTATTAGAAATTTTATAATCACTAAGAGTTCAGCAAAGATTGATTACATTGGTTGCGTAAACAGAGACTCATTAAAATCTCTTGAAAAGCTACACGGTAGGGTTATGATAGCTTTAGCCGTTAAATTTAAAAAAGTCAGACTCATCGACAACATTGTGTTTAAAGTAAAATAATTTTATGAAAAACAAAATTAAAGTCGGCATAGTTGGATGTGGAGCGATAGGTTCAGGTATCGCAAGAAGCATCAAAAGCGAATTAAAAAAAGATTATAAAATATCTGGTCTTTATGATACTGATAAGACCGTTTCCTCAAAACTCGCAAAAAGCTTATGCGAAACAAAATCTATCAAAATATCCCTTAAAAGTTTAATCAAAAGCTGCGATATCGTTATTGAGGCTGTTAATTCAATAAGTGTATACGACATAGCAAAAGAATCTATCAAGCTTAAAAAGAACATCCTTGTCATGAGCTCAGGTCAACTTCTAAACGCAAAAGATCTATTTAGCCTAGCAAAGAGAAATGGATGCAAAATAATAATACCGTCTGGCGCGATATCAGGTATAGATGCAATAAAAGCCTCTAGTATGATTAATTTTAAGAAAATAACCCTTACAACTCGAAAACCTATTACTGGCTTTAAAAATGATCCAAACTTCACAAAAAAGAACGCAGGCAAGACAAATAAAGATATTGTTATTTTTAAAGGTAGCGTTGATAAGGCTGTCAAATTATTTCCTAGAAACATCAACGTAGCAGCAACTCTATCATTAGCATGCAGAGACAAAAGCAAAGTGACTGTTCAAATAATCACTTCTTCTAAATATAAAAATAATTCTCATGAAATTGAAATGATAGGTGATTCTGGACGCATTACAACAAAAACAGAGAATGTAATTTGTCCCGACAATCCTAAGACGAGCTATTTAGCTGTTTTATCTGCTATTGCAACGTTAAAGCAATTTAGCTCAGGATTGTTTGTCGGGACTTAAATCAATAAAAATACTTGTGGAAAGGAGGGTTAACAAATGGCTAAGAAAGTTGCTAAAGTAGGTATCAAAAAGGAAGCTGGATGCCTTTATTTTGTAGACAAGAAAGGCGATATCTCTTGCGCTAAAATGGCTCGTGGTAACAAGAAGGGTGGTTCACCTAAGAAAGTTGCTAAAGTCGGTATTACAAAAGAGTCAGGTTTCCTTTATTTTATAGATAAAGACGGAGACATCTCTTGCGCAAAAATGGTTCGTGGGGGTAAAAAGAAAAAAGCTGCAAAGAAAGTTGCAAAGAAGAAAGCTCCAGCTAAGAAGAAAGTTGTGAAGAAAATTGTAAAGAAAGTTGTAAAAAAAGCTAAAAAAAAGAAATAATAATATAGCTTTTACATACTTTAAACAGCCCTAATAAGCTAAACAGTTTGCTAGGGCTGTTTAAAATTTAATTAAAAATCTCAATCCATCATCAATTCTTACCAGTTCAATTATGCAATCGCAACATATAACTATCTCTGGCGCAAAAGAACATAATCTAAAAAATATTAGCCTAAAGATTCCTCGCAATAAATTTACTGTCATTACCGGTTTAAGTGGCTCTGGAAAATCGTCCTTAGCGTTTGACACAATTTACGCAGAAGGACAAAGAAGGTATGTAGAGAGTTTGTCTGCCTACGCTCGTCAATTTCTTGAGCAACTACAGAAACCTAACGTTGAACACATCGAAGGCTTATCTCCTACAATATCAATAGAACAAAAAACAACTAGTCGCAATCCGCGCTCTACTGTCGCAACGCAAACAGAAATTTACGATTATCTTCGTCTTTTATATGCAAGAGTTGGCACGCCCTACTGCTATAAATGCGGCAAGAAAATAGAAAAGCAAACATCGTCAGAAATTGTTAATCAAATTTTAAAACACAAAGAAGAAACAAAAATAATAATTTTAGCTCCAATAATAAGAGGTAAAAAGGGCGAGCATAAAAATATAGGAAACAAGATAGCTAAAGCAGGCTTTGCTAGACTACGTATTAATGGAAAAATATATGAAACACAAGACGAAATAAAATTAGATAGGTACAAATCTCACGACATTGAAGTTGTTATCGACCGTCTTACTATAAAGCCGACAATCAAAAAAAGACTTACTGAGTCAATTGAAACCGCACTTAATGTGGGATGCGGTATTGTCTTTGTAGATTCTGGATTAAGAATTCCACTTGCTGTATACAGCGAGAATTACGCCTGTGTTGACTGTGGAATAAATATAGAAGAAATAGAACCTCGCATATTTTCATTTAACTCACCTTACGGTGCCTGCAGCGAATGCAACGGGCTAGGAACAAAGCTTGAAATAGACCCTGAGCTACTTACTCCAGACAACACAAAACCTTGGATAAATGCAATAGCACCAGCAAAACGAGGACGAAGACACTACCTAATGTACTACAGAGCCCTCATGCGAGATCTGGCAGAATTATATGCTGTTGACCCGCACACGCCCTACAAAGAACTGAAAAAAGATTTCAAGGAAATAATGCTTTACGGATCAAAAGATAATATCTGGAACAAAGAATATGAAGGCGTTGTGAACTACCTAGAAAGAATGTTCAAGGACACTGACAGCGACTGGCTAAAAGACGAACTTAATCGTTATATGTCTATCTTGCCGTGCCCAACATGTCACGGCTTAAGGTTAAAAAAAGAGTCTTTAGCTGTTAAAATAAAAACAGCCAACATATCTGACATTACATCACTTTCAATTAAAGAAGCTAAAAAATTCTTTTCAGAACTTAAACTATCTAAAAATAAAACAATCATTGCGGAAGAAATACTAAAAGAGATTATTCGCAGACTAGATTTCTGCATAAATGTAGGACTTGACTATCTTACCTTAAGTAGAAAAAGCTCTACTTTATCAGGAGGGGAAGCAGAAAGAATAAGATTGGCAACTCAAGTTGGGTCCGGTCTTGTTGGAGTTATTTATATTCTTGATGAACCAAGCATAGGACTTCACCCGAAAGATAATGAAAGACTTCTATCAACTCTTCATTCTCTGAGAGATATTGGCAACACCCTTATTGTCGTAGAGCATGATGAAGAAACCATAAGAAAAAGCGACTACATAATTGATCTTGGACCAGGAGCAGGAGAGTATGGGGGAGAGATTATGTACGCAGGAGATATAAAAGGCCTTCTGAAGTCCAAAAAATCTCTTTCTGGAAAATACTTAAGCGGAAGACTAAAGATATCAACACCTAAAAAAAGAAGGTCTTACAAAAAATCTGACGTGATAAAAATCGTCAAGGCCGAAGAGCATAATCTAAAAAAAATAAACGTAACTTTTCCGCTAGGAACATTTATTTGCGTTACAGGCGTATCTGGCTCCGGTAAATCAACTCTTGTCGATGAAATACTTTACAAAGCATTATCTCAAAAAATAAATTATTCAAAAGAAAAGCCAGGTAAACACAAAAATATCCTAGGAACAGAAAAGATAGATAAAATAATAGAGGTAGACCAATCTCCCATAGGAAGAACGCCTAGGTCAAATCCTGCAACATACACAGGCATATTTAGCCATGTAAGGGCGTTATTTAGCCAGCTACCTGAATCAAAAATGCGAGGATATAAACCAGGCCGTTTTAGCTTTAATGTAAAAGGTGGCAGATGTGAGGCATGTAAGGGAGACGGAATAAAAAAGATTGAGATGCATTTCTTGCCTGATGTATACATTGAATGCGAGGTGTGCGCAGGCAGACGCTTTACAGAGCAAACACTGGAGGTAGAATTCAAAGAAAAAAATATATCCAGCGTCTTAGATGCTTCAGTAACGGAAGCTCTTGAATTATTTAAAAACATACCTCGTATTAAAAAGATATTGCAAACCTTAAGCGATGTCGGTTTAGGTTATATAAAATTAGGTCAACCAGCAACAACTCTATCTGGAGGAGAAGCACAAAGAGTAAAGCTCGCGAGCGAACTTTGCAAGCCATCAACAGGAAATACTCTTTATATATTAGATGAGCCTACAACAGGCCTACACTTTGCTGATGTTGAAAAACTTTTAAACGTCCTTCAAAGACTGGTTGATCGCGGCAACACAGTTATTGTAATAGAGCACAATCTAGAAATAATTAAAAACTCAGACTATATAATTGACCTTGGACCTGATGGAGGAGATAAGGGCGGAGAGATTATTTTTTCTGGTTCACCAAATGAAATAATAAAGCATAAGACTTCATATACGGGTAAATATCTAAAAAAGGTTATGTCCTAATGCAAATTAAAATATCAAAAGAATGTCAAGATTTCTCAGAAAGACTAGAGATACTCCCTAAGACAATAGCCTCAACATTCGTAAATAAAACTCAAGGTCTATTGATAAAATCCACTCCCGCACAAATCTATGCTATCAAATGGTTTGGCGGAAACAGAATTATACTGACTAATGGAATAATAACTAAACATCAAAAACAAGAATCCGGCTCAAAAATTCTTGAGATAACTGCTAAATTTGCTATCGAACTAAAAGAAACCCTTCCCTATGGAATAATAAGTAAGAATATGAAAATGCCAAAAATTTTAAATGCTGTCGCAAAAAGCTTTGGCGTACCAGTTACTTGCCATAAAGAAGAACAGCCATCAAAAATATATAATGGAAAATGGGACGGAAAAACTATAAAATTTAAGTTAAATAAGAACGATCACTATCAAGTGTCTGGATCGTTTAATCCAAAAACAAAAACTTGCAAAAATGTCTGGGTATTTTCATTTAACGAGTACAAAAAATGGTTTCATTCATTAAGTTGAAAAATCAAAGAAAGCTGTTAAAATATTCGCATGCACAATTTAAGAATCATTAAAAAATATACACAATTAATATTTATATTATTTGCTATACAAACAATATTTTTTCTAGGCGCGTCAACTACCTTTGCGCAAAATAATAAAAACGAACTATTTTCTATTGCCCAAAAAGCATTTGATGATGGCTTTTATGACGTTGCTATCAGATACACAGAACAACTATTAGAACGATATCCTCAGACAGAAAAAATAATTCAAGCTAAATTACTTTTAGGTCAATGTTACTTTTTCAAAAGCCAATATTTAAAAGCCTACGAAATTTTTAATGAATTACTTCAATATTCAGAATTTAAAGATGTTACACTCTTTTGGCTAGGGGAAACATACTTAAAAGGTTCTGATTACACTCAAGCAGAACAACAATATAATCAATTAATAAAAGTTTATCCAGATTCAATATACGTCCCGCAGGCTTATTATTCTTTAGGTTGGTCTTATTTTGAACAGAACAATTTTAAAAAAGCCAAAGAAATATTAAACAAACTACTTCAAACATTCCCAATGCATCAATTATCTGAAGATGCTAGCTTTAAACTAGGAGAAATAGCGTACAATCTCAAAGATTATAAATCAGCGATCAATCTCTTCGAAAAATACATAGCAACTTACCCTCAATCAACTCGTCATGCTGAAAGCTATTTTTATATAGGAGAATCTTTCTATTCTCTTGGAGACTATCTTACATCAATCACATATTATGCAAAATCGGCAGAAATTTCTTTGGACGATAAATTAATAATAATGTCAAAAGTAAGCTTAGGATGGGGCTATTTAAAGCTAGGGAGGCATCAGCTTGCTGAAAAAAGCTTTAATGACGCGCTTGATGTTGCACAACAAAAAGGAATTCTTTCTGATGATGTGTTCTTGGGTCAAGCAACTCTTTATGCGGGAACAGGGGATAATTCCAAAGCTCTTGAAGCATATAAGAATATTATAAAGAGCTTTCCTAGCAGTCAAAGAATAAAAGAAGCTTACTTAGGTAGAGCAAACACATATTATCTTCTTAAGAAATATGCTCAAGCAATAGAATCATACGATGAACTTATAAACAAATTCTCAGAGGACGAATCTAGTCAAGAAATAGTAGAGAAGGCCTACTTCGGATTAGCTTGGTCACATCTTAAATCAGGCGATCTTAAATCATCTATAAATAGCTTTGAAACAATTAAAAACAAAACAAAAAGTCAAAGCGCTAAAATAAGTGCATTAACGCAAATAGGCGATGCCTATCAAGACGCTAATATGCTTGACAAAGCAATAGAAGCATACGATCAAGTGCTCAAAGACTATCCAAACAATCCCTACACAGATTATGTTCAATATCGACAAGGAATAGCTCTTTTAAAAATGGATAAGATAGAATCTGCAACACTATCTTTTCAAGGACTAGAAGCTAACTTTCCCCAAAGCAATTATTTAAATGATATAAAATATTATCTTGCTGTCATTTATTTCAAAAAAGAAGACTGGACCTCTGCGAAAGAACAGGTTGAAGATTTCATAGATGGCTTGCCAGAGTCTCATGAATTTCTAGCTGAAAGTTATTACATATTAGCTCTTTCTCAATTCAATCTACAGAAATACGACGAAGCTATAAAAACATATAACAAAATCATTAAAAACTATCCCTATCAATCTACAATTATCAAAAGCTCTGAAATAGCAATAGCAAAATGCCTTTATAAAAAAGGTTCCGTAAACGAAGCCTTAAAAAGGTTTAACTTATTAATAAATAAGTTTCCAAACTCAAGTGTATCGGAAGAAGCGATCATATGGCTCGGAGATCATTATTTAGAAATATCTAATTTTGCAACAGCTATAAAACACTACTCTGTTTTTATGGACACCTTTCCTGAGAGCAAAAAATTAAACCTAGTAAAATATCAGCTTGGTCAAGCTTATCAAGCGCTAGAGAAATATGACGCTGCTGTAAACATATTAAAAGAGATCACTGATAAAAACAGAGAATTATACGCAAAGGCGAGACTAGCAATTGCTCATATATTTTCAAGAGATTTAAATGATGATAAAGCTGTCGAGACATATAAAAGCATCATAGAAACATCTCCTGAGCTTAAAAGAGACGCTTATGTCAAAATAGCTGCTGTATATAAGAGAAATCAAGAGTACAGCAAGGCCCTAGATAGCTACGCCAATGCCTTAAAATCTGATAAACTACTAAGTTCATCGCAAAATTCAGAAATACAATTTTCTATTGGAGATACTTACGAACTTTTAAACAATACAGACAAAGCGGTGGAAGAATATTTAAAAATCCCATATCTTTACCAAAACCAAATAAGCTGGATAATAAAATCTTATTTAAGGGTAGGAAGAATATTTGAAGACAAAGAAAAATGGGAAGAAGCTAAAATAATCTACAAAAAGATAGTAGGCCATAAAACAGATGAATCAAAATTCGCATACGAACGTATTGAGTGGATAGAAGAAAATTCTTTAGAAATTAAACAATAAAATATAACTCCCTAAGTCATTATAGTTTGGGGATAATTAAGGAGGATTCAAAATGGGCGGTGGCATATGGGAAATGAATGCATGGAAGTTAATTTTAACTGGTGGACCAATAATGGCGCCTATACTATTATGTTCCTTTTTTGCTTTAGGAATAGTTATTGAGAAAACGATTTATCTCTTCAGCATAAAAACAAATATTGGAGAACTTAAAAAAAAGATTTTTGACTCCATAAAAGACAACAAGATAAAAGAAGCTATGTCTCTCTGCGATTCAAATAGATCTCCTATCGCCAAAATATTAAAAGCTGGAATAATCAAATTTGGATGTTCAAGAGAAGAAATAAAAGAAAGTATGGAAGACGTAAGTCTTTTTGAAATACCAAAGCTTGAAAGTCGACTAAGTGCGCTCGCGACAATAGCTCATATAAGTCCGCTTTTAGGTCTGCTTGGAACTGTTACAGGCATGACAGCAAGTTTTCATACAATACAGGTTCAAGCTGCGGCCTTAAACCCTGTCACTCCTGGAGACCTTGCAGGAGGGATTGGCGAAGCGCTCCTTACTACTGTAGCTGGTTTAATGGTAGCTATACCAACATTTGTTGCTTACAACTATTGCGTCAATAGGGTCAATCACGTGATTCTAGATATGGAACGGGCTGCCACAGAACTAACAAATTTCATGTGTCAAATAACAGAAGCTAAAAGTTAAGGGTAGATAAAATGAAATTCAAACGACATACAAAATTAGAACACGGGTCAGAACAGATAGACTTAGCTCCTTTAGTAGACGTTATTTTTCAGCTTCTTATATTTTTTATGCTCTCATCCTCGTTTACTTTTCAATCTGGCATAAACGTAAAACTTCCTAAAGCTATAACTAGCGATGTAATAAAGGAAGAGAACCTGGTAGTAACAATAACGAGTGAGAATATTATTTATCTAAATGGAACAATAACTACGCTAAAAGAATTAAACGTTCACTTAAGCAAAACAGCTGCCGATAAAAAACGTCCTCTATTAATAAAAGCAGATAGAAGAGCTTCTGTTGGAAGGATAGTAGACGTCTGGGACCTCTGTAGAAATTTAGGAATCGAAAAAATTAACATCGCGACAAATCAAAATAAGTAATGATACGTCTTCCTAAAACAATAAAATATTTGCTTTTAAAAGCATTACTTTTATCAGTACTTCTGCACATAATAATATTAAAGCTGTTTATATTTACTTTTCCAACCAAAGTATTGTCACATAAGCCACGTCTAGTTTTTTTAGGACCTATATTAAAAGAAGAAGACATGCTTCAAAAAGTGTCTAGAAAAGATTTTTCTTCAGAAAACAAAATTTCAAAAGGATTTGTTGGAAAAACAATAAATGCAAATAAAGAAAAATCTCCTCCAACAGAGCTTACTAAACCACTGATTTCTAGGAATAATATCAATACTAAATCAAAAAAGACAATAAAATCTATTTTCTTAAAACAAAAAAAGAACACATTAGACAATAAAGCCGTATATGATGACATTGGCATAAAATTTCAAGACTATCCGTACAAATCGCTTAGGTTTCCTAGTCCAATAAATAAATAACCACAGCATGGCAAAGAAAATAATGCTGCTTTAAATTTAATTATGATAAAAACAGACATCGTATTTTTTATCGCTACAATGCTATCTTCATCAATAGTTCTTGTTTTTGCCTTTTGGCTGTTCTATAATTACAATAAAGATGAGAATATTTTAAATAAAACTAAATACTTACAACAATGCCCTTACTGCACTCATATATTTTTTGTTTATGAGAAAGAGGACATTCAAACTTGTCCACAATGTAAAAGCTTCTTAAAAACAAGAAGCGAACAAAACCAATCAGAATAAAGGTGAGATATGCTTAAAAATTTAAAAAATAACGAAAACGGAGTTGTTTTCATAATGGTTATAGCTATCATAATGGTTATGATGGTTCTTGTAATATCAGTACTTAGCATGAACACCAGTCAAGTCATAAGCACAGAAGATGAGGTTAGACGCATTCAAGCAGAAACTCTTGCTATGGGAGCGCTAGATTATTCTTTTGAATTAGCAGAGAATTCAACGCTTGGAACAGGCCCACTATACAACGAGACCATTGATGGCACAGTTTTTTCAGTATCAACAGATTTTTCAAGCAGTGACCTAGATATAGATGTAGATTATTAGCTATACGCAGGCAACAATACTAACACCAATACCCTCATTATTTAGAATTATTCCAAACTTCGACAAAATCACTATTTTTTATCATCTATCAAATACCGATTATCCTCCTAAATAATACAGTTTAAATAAATATACGACAAATTACACATAAAGCCTTAATTTAAAATAGTTTACAAACATATTGACAAAGTAAGTTTATTATAGTTTAATTAAGTTTGTAGGCATATATTATGCATTATAGGGATGCATTATAAAATATATGTTTTAGCTTGTACGAAAACAAATGGCTATCATATGATGAAAAACTTATTAGACGTAGACGATCTGGCTAAATATCTAAAGCTTCAAAAGCAAACCATTTATAACTGGCTAAACCAGAGGAAGATATCTGGAATAAAAATAGGCGGTGTATGGCGCTTTGATAAGCGAGAAATAGATAAGTGGCTAAAGTCTCAGTCAAGAAAAATCAGCAAAAGAAAGTAGATTTATTAATGGCTTGATTTGCTTCATGAGCATTTGAAATAAAGTGACCTTGACGTCAGCTATTAATTAAATTGATAGGAAAAATATGACTGCAAACAAACAATTAGGAATTTTCTGGGGAGATGACAAACTATCTTTCTCTGAAATATATGGTACATCCTTTGATGAGGAAGCAAATAAGTCCTTTAGCATATCTTATAAAAGAATCAGTATCGGTGGACTAATTGAAGTTGAAGACCAAGAGACAAAGGCAGAAGAAACTAAACTAGTTGAATCCATAAAAAATACTTTAGCACAAAAAGGGATAGATGGATCCTCTGTTAAGCTGTCGCTACCCACAAGAGACATAATACTCAGATCTTTTGTTGTCCCTTGGGTTCCTCAAAATGAAATGAAAAGAGTAGTTGAATTTGAAGCAAACAAATACTTACCTTTTCCTCTAAGCGAACTATCCTATTCTTTTCAATCTTTGACTATAACTCAGAAAGGAAACAAACTCATAAGGATAATATTCGCTGCTATAAAAAAAGATGCGTTAAATAAATATCAAGAGCTGCTAGAAAGAGCTGGGTTAGGGGTTGATGTTGTAGAGCCTGACCCAATAAGTCTAATAAGAATGTTGACACACCAAGACTTAATACCAAAAAATGAAGCATTTGCTCTTGTGGTAAAAGAGAGCTCTAGGGGTAAAATTATTATAATCGACCAAGGCATACCTCAGTTTATTAGAGATTTTCAATTAAGAATAAAATCATCTGACAACGAAGAAATAAGCCCTGATTTCTTAACAACAAGGTTTGTAAACGAAATTCATGTGTCGCTAGATTACTTTAATAGGATGGGGAGTCAACAAAATATAAAGAGCTTAAAATTAATATGTTTTTCTAATTCAGAAAACACAATAAAAGCTCTTGAAGAAAATCTAGATATACCTATTACAAAAATAGAAAATGATACCATCTCAACAATAGGACAAGACAATATCGACTTTCTTAATTCATATGGCGCAAGTCTTTTTGGACTAATAGACACCCCTTCAGACCTTAATTTATCAGAAAAAAAACTAGCAAACAAATCTGCAACAATAAAAGAGCTACTAAAGAATATTGACTACAAAACAGTACTGCCTATCATAGCAGGATCTATAGCTTTAATAATAGTTTCATCCATGATGTCAAATTTCTTTATCAAGAAAATAAATGAGAAATTTATTACCCTTAAAGAAAAATTAGGCATATATGAAAATGCTTCTGTCGAAATCATAGAAAGCAAAAACAACATGTTAAGAGAGCAGCTTGATGTATTTAAAAATATACGAGTAAACAGTGAGATATCTTTATTTTTAAGAGAAGTGCCAAAAATGTTGCCAGAAGGAGCATGGATTAAAGATTTTAATATAGCATACGTCGAAAAAACTTCTAGAAATAGCGAAACCGGCGAAGACGTTTTAAACAAAAGTAAGCCTAAAATAGGTCTAAACGGCTACGTTCATAAAAAAAATACAAACGAGCAATTTAAGATTGCTAATAAATTCCTTAGCAATCTTAAGCGCAATAAAGAATTTTCTAGTCAGTTTGAAGAAATTGAGCTTCAATCGGCTAAAGCAGAGAAATTAGAACAATACGAACTAACTTCTTTTGAAATTAACTGTAAATAAATTTTAAAACTTATGAATTTAGAAAAAATAAAAAACTTTATCAACAAACTCAACAATATCAAAATAGAAGATTTTAAGAACATTGATGTTGAACAGTTAAAAAATATCAATATATACCAGATTAAAGATTTTATCCTGTCTAGACCAAATGAAGCAATAAAAGTGTTCTTTGTAATGCTATCTATAATAATTCTTATCAGTATCCGTTCTGGACACGTTAAAGAGACGAGAACATTAAGGGAAAACACAATACAGATGGCGGACATTTTAACATACGTTGAAGAATATAAGGTTCTTCAAAAAGAATATAATGACTTTATGAAAAGTTTTCCAAAATCAATCCCAAGCTATCAATTATTAAACAAGCTATCTGAGCTTGCTCAATCAAGAGGAATAAAAATATTAGATTTTTCTCCAGCAGCAGAAGAAGACAAAAAACTATGGCAACTTGCAACTGTTGATATTTCAATTGAATCAAAAGATTATAAAAGCATCATTCTTTTTATGCAAGATATTGAAGATCCTAAACATGCTATGAGAGTAGATACTTGGACCGGGGAAATGCCAAGCGAGCAAACAGAAGGCGCTGCTAAAAATCTACTTAAAGCCAAAATTACAATAGGCGCAATTAAGTTAAAAAATGAATAAAAAATATTTAATACTAGTCCTATTTTTATTGTCATTAACTTCGTTATCTTATGGAAAAGATACTGTATCTAGTGACTCTAAACTGCAAAATACTTATGATTTAAGCGACCTAAGAAATCCTTTTCTTCCTCAATTACCTGTTAAAGAAAAAGAAACTATTAAAAAAGAAGTTAAAAAAGAAACTCAAATAGACAGAATAAAAAAAGAACGCACTAAAGTTAAAAAAATAAAACCTATTAAGAAAAGGGTCAAAAAGAAAACTGTGGTTCCTAAAATAGATAAGGCAGTACAAGAGGTTGTGTCTGAGGAGAAAAAAACATTAAAAGAAGTATTAGAGCCGACTGCGCCTGAGATTAAAATAACAGGTCTAATATGGAACTCGGAAAAACCTCAAGCGATAATAGAAGGCAAAGTTGTCAACATAGGAGATGCCTTGCCATATAAAAGTAAAAAAGATGTAATAAAAATAATCGCTATTCGTAAATCCGAAGTTGACATTAACTTTAGAGACAAAATATTTACAATAAAACAATAAAAGGAGTGCTATATGAACAAGAACGATTTTTATAAATTATTAAAAATGACATTTATTTTGTTAATGTTTATGTTAATAACAACGTCCTCAGATGCGCTAAATTTTTCTGATACAAGCGTATTTATCTACCCTGAATTTGAAGAAACGGTATCTATGGACTTTAAAGATGCTTCTCTAAATGACGTCTTAAAAATATTCTCTCAACAGTCTAACCTAAACTTTATAGCAGCAGCAAATGTTTCAGACAAGAAAGTCAATCTTTACTTGAACAATGTAAGTATAGAGGAAGCTCTTGAGAGAATTCTATCTGCTAATAACTTAACATATGAAATTACTCCAGGAAGTAATATTTTTACCGTTAAAGCTCTCAATAGACCAGAAAAACAGCTAGTAACTCACGTATATAGACTAAAGCATGCGTCTGTATCTTCTGCTAAAATAACAAAAGAAATTGGCAGTTCTAGCGATTCAGATAGTTCAAGCTCAGAAACTTCAGACTCAGATAGTTCAGAAGAAGGCTTGATATCTGCTATTGAATCTCTATTAACAGAGGATGGATCTATCGTAGAAGACGCTAGAACAAATAGTATTATAGTTACAGATATTCCTAGCATATTTCCATCAATAGAACAAACAATTACGAAATTGGATATTAGGATTCCGCAAATTCTAATAGAAGTTGAGATGCTTGATATATCAAAATCTACTACAGAGCTATTAGGGTCTAAATGGGGCAATACTCCTCTAAGTATAACGGGCGGCGAAAGAAGTGACTACCTTCCTTTTAATCTAAACAATGCTATGGACACCCCGGCAAGTAGCGGCATTGAAGACAGGTACACCACAGGTACTGTTTCATTTGCAGGACTAACTTATATTTTACAATTTTTAAGAACACAAACTGATACTAAAAATCTTGCAAGACCTAGAATACTTACTCTAAACAATCAAACAGCTGAAATAAAAATTGTAACAGATGAAGCAATAGGCAGTGTAAACAGTCAAACAACTTCTGAGGGGTCATCAACTTCTGCGCTAGAAGCTGAAAGAGTTCAAACAGGTGTGTTTCTAAAAGTAACACCTCAAGCGAACATAGAGACAGGCGAAATAACTCTTGCTATTGAGCCTAGAGTTATTCAAGCTAGAACGGGTCAAACTTTTGGAGCTAACACCTATAAAGACCCTGAAGAAAGAGGAACAAAATCAATACTACGAGTAAAGGATGGTGATACCGTAATACTCGGAGGACTATTAAGAAACGATATTTCTAACACAAAAACATGGGTGCCTTTTATTGGAAGAATACCTATAATAGGGTCCCTATTTAAGCATAAAGATAAAGCGGAAACACAAAGAGAGTTGATTGTCTTTATAACACCACACATAATACAAGAAAATGTAGACTTTAAAGCTCAAAAAAATAATAGAAAAATAACCAGGGAACAAGACATGCCTTTTAGAAGATTTAATATGGTCGACAAAGAGCTTTCTTCAATAGAAAGGAGTAATTTCTGATATATGGCTAGACCAAGGATGGGCGAAATACTGCTCAAAAAAGGACTTATTACTTTAGAGCAACTAGAAAAAAGTCTTGAGACTCAAAAGAAACAAGGGGGTCGTATAGGTGAGATCTTTATAAGTCTCGGCTTTATATCAGAAGAGAATATGATAGCTGAACTAGGTCTTCAGCTAGGCATACCATATTATTCTTCAGAGCAACCAGAACTACTTACTCCAAACCCTGATCAAGAGCTAGAAAAGCTCATACCTAGTGATTTTGCACGCAAAAACAACGTGCTACCGCTATCTAAGAATATGAACTCATTAACATGCGCTATAAACGACCCTTCAGAGCTTATTTTAATAGATAATATAAAAAGAATTACTGACTGTGAAACAAATATAGTGCTAGCTACAAAAAAATCTATACAAAAAGCTATAGGCAAGTTCTATTTTGGAGAAAGTGGAAGTATAACTGACGACTCCAAACATTCTATGCTTAATCAAGCTGTTGAGAAGTCTTATGCTCAAAATGAAGATAACATCTCAATAGCAAGCTCTTCGACAAATACTGCATCCGCAGAACTTAGTTTAGACAGTCTTATAGCAAAAGCTGGGGAAGCTCCTGTTATCAAACTTGTTGACTTAATTATTCGCCAGGCAATAGATGAACAAGCGAGTGATATTCACATAGAACCTTTTGAAAACAATATTCATCTTCGATATAGAATAGATGGAACCTTATACGACATACCGCCTCCAGCTCCTCATTTACATTTACCAATAGTTTCTCGTATAAAAATTTTAGCTAAACTAGATATAGCAGAAAAACGTCTCCCACAAGATGGCAATATTACAGCAAAGCTTGAAGACAGAGCTGTTGACTTAAGAATCTCCACCATACCAACGGTTTGGGGAGAAAAAGTAGTTATGAGAATCTTAGACAAAGGCGCTGTAAACCTTCAGCTAGGAAGCCTTGGTTTCGACACTAAACAAGTAGAGACGATCAGAAAAGCCTTAAAATCTCCATATGGATTATTTTTTGTAACAGGACCAACTGGAAGCGGAAAATCTACCACGCTTTATTCTTCACTAAACGAAGTTATGGATTCAACTAAAAACATTATGACAGCAGAAAACCCAGTTGAATATAAATTAGAGGGTATAAATCAAATAAATGTGCGCTCTGCAATTGGACTTACATTCGCAACAGCGCTTAAAGCATTCTTACGTCAAGATCCTGATATTATCATGGTTGGAGAGGTAAGAGACCTAGAAACTGCTTCTATATGTATACGAGCTGCATTAACAGGGCATTTCGTTTTAAGCACACTACATACTAATGATGCTGCCTCTGCTATAACTAGACTTATGGACATTGGAGTATCTAGCTTTTTACTTACACCTTCTTTAACGCTTATAATTGGACAACGACTTGCGAAGAAACTCTGCTCAGAATGCAAAGAGCCTTACGAACCTACGCCTGAACAACATGGTGGAATAAAATTCAAAAGTGATTTAATATATAAACCGAAAGGATGTGAGAAGTGCAATCACCATGGTTATAGGGGAAGAGTGGTTGTGTCAGAAGTCCTAGAAGTTAATGATAAAATAAGAGCATTGATATCTAAGAATGCGGCTTCAAATGAGATTAAAGATGCAGCAAGATCTAACGGTATGTCTACTATATTTGAAACAGGAATCAAACTAGTCGAAAATGGCATAACTAGCTTTGAAGAAATTTGCAGAGTAAGTATCGAAGTATAATATAATAAATAATAATTCAAAAGAGGAACATAATAATGCCAAAATTTTCTTATGTTGTAAAAGACAGAGAAGGTCACACTAAAAAAAATGTTGTCGAAGAAATTAGCCAGTCTATTCTTGTTTCAAAACTGCAAGCGCAAGAATATTTTATAATAAGCGTAAAAGAAATTAGCATGCCAATACCTCTTGCCAAAAAAAGACAACAAAAGAAAAAGAAAAAACAGTTCTCTCATAAAAAAGTTAAACTAGAAGATTTACTTACTTTTTCACGCCAACTTGCAACAATGCTTGAATCTGGAGTAAATTTGGTACGAAGCTTAACTGTTATTCAGACACAAATACAAAGTGAACAGCTTTCAAAAATAATAAAACAAATACGAAACGATGTTGAGCAAGGTCTGTCTTTGAGTCCAGCACTTGCAAAACATCCGAAAGTTTTTAATCAATTTTGGGTAAGTTTAGTTGAAGTAGGAGAGGCCTCAGGAACTATGTCTACCGTTTTAAATAAACTCTCTTTTTACCTTGAACAACAAGCATCCTTTAGATCAACAATTACATCTGGAATAATATATCCTTTAGTTTTATTGGCGTATCAGTTGGTGCCATTACATTTTTTGCTCTTTTTGTTGGCCCAAGATTTCAATCCATCTTTCAGTCAATGGGGGCAGAACTACCTGCTATAACGACTATACTGCTCGCAACATTTGCATTTATAAAGAAAAACTTTCTATTGCTAGTTGGAGCAATTATCATAGCAGTGCAATTGTTTAAAAAGTATATAAAAACATACGTCGGAAGAATGAATTTCGAAAACTTTCTTTTTAATACTCCTACAATAGGTGAAATATTCAAACTTATTGTGGTAGAAAGATTTACATCTCAAATGGCTATATTAATTGATGCTGGTGTTCCTATTTTATACGCACTTGATATATCAGAAAAGCTTGTTGACAATATAACTTGTGCTCAGATAATCAACGACATAAAGGAAGGTGTTAAAAAAGGTTCTCTTCTTGTAGATCAAATGCAAGAAAGCGAATTTTTTCCTCCCATGGCAATACAAATGATTATGGTAGGCGAAGAAACAGGAGAGCTTAGCAAAATGCTTAAGCACGTTGCAAACTATTACCAAGAAAATGTAGAAACCTTTATGAAACGTTTTGCAACTATTATTGAACCTTTTATGCTTGTCTTTATGGGAGGTATAATAGGAACCATCGTTCTGGCAATGTTCTTGCCAATGTTTAACCTATCTCAGCTTGGTGGAGGTATGGGGTAATAAGAACAAACTATTGAAGATTTCTAAATGTTTATTCTGTAACGATTTATGAATTCTTTCTTATTCCGAAAGATAGGAAAATTTATAAAATTTACCTTTAAAATAACCTATTTTTAAGGTAAACTAATAAAGTTAAAGAAAATTTACTATAGATTTTACCGTTATTTGACAAACCAGTTTTTTTGTGGCATACTTTTCGTAGAAGGTAAAAGAAGTTCTTTTGAAGTGTATTTGATTATTGTACAGGTAAACTGCCCGTAAGGGTAGGACACAAAACTAGAGGACCCAAGCTCAAAGATTTTTTTTTGAGATTATATATAGATGTGAACATTAAGTATAGGGTAGCCAGTTGCCGATAATCGTATAATGACAACTTAAGGCAAAGTAAATCTAATTTAGTGCACCTATTCTGCGGAAAGCGGGATAGGTTTTTTTATTGAATACATAGATTGCAAAGTATTTTAAAGGTTATTGAACAGACAGAGGCCTAAAAAAACTGATAAATCGTAACAAAACAAAAAAAGAACAAAAGCGAAGTTAAAAATAAAAAGGAGACAAAAATGAAACTTAACAAACTTAACAAAAAAAGCGGTTTTACATTACTTGAAATTATTATCGTTATTATAATTGTTGGTGTCTTAGCAAGTTTAGCATTACCTAGATTCTTCCAAACAGTCAAATTTGCAAAAAGTACTGAAGCCTTAAATACTCTTGGTGCAATAAGAAGAGCTGTTGATCGTTGTGCAATGATGACTGGAGCTGCATTAACTTATGGAAACTGTAAAAGCTACGCACAGATAGGAATGGAGAACCCGAGCACTGAATCAGAAACGTTCGCTTATACATTTGGTTCAACCAGCACTACAACAAGTTTAATTGCAACAAGTGCTGATGGAGTTATTACTCTTAAAATAAATTATGCCAACCTAGCCAATATAGTCGTTACTAGGACTGGTACCAGTTCATACGCACAAATAAAGTAGTAAAA
>JAVCCJ010000111.1 GCA_030765585.1 Candidatus Zapsychrus exili
CGGAACGAAGCTCTGAATCGAAGCCCCAGTAAACGGCGGCCGTAACTCTGACGGTCCTAAGGTAGCGAAGTCCCTTGTCGGGTAAGTTCCGACCTGCATGAATGGCGTAACGACTTGGACGCTGTCTTAATGAGAGACTCAGTGAATTTGTAGTATCGGTGAAAATGCCGGTTACCCGCGATAGGACGGAAAGACCCTGTGCACCTTTACTACAACTTGGCATTGATTTTTGGATTAATTTGTGTAGGATAGGCGGGAGACTTTGATGTTGTGGCGCTAGCTGCAGCGGAGTCATCGGTGAAATACCACCCTTGTAGTATTAGAATTCTAACCTTGTCCCTTGAATCAGGGCGGGAGACATTGACAGGTGGGCAGTTTGCTTGGGGCGAGTCCCGTCTAAAGAGTAACGACGGGGTCCAAAGGTTTCCTCAAGATGGTTGGCAATCATCTTTAGAGTGCATAGGCATAAGGGAGCTTAACTGCGAGACCGACAGGTCAAGCAGATACGAAAGTAGGGCTAAGTGATCCGGCGGTAGATTATGGGATTGCCGTCGCTCAACGGACAATAGGTACTCCGGGGATAACAGGCTGATAGCGCTCGAGAGTTCATATCGACAGCGCTGTTTGGCACCTCGATGTCGGCTCACCCTATCCTGGGGCTGAACAAGGTCCCAAGGGTCCGGCTGTTCGCCGGTTAAAAGGGTACGCGAGCTGGGTTTAGAACGTCGTGAGACAGTTCGGTCTCTATCTGGTGTGGGCGTTCGATACTTGAAGGGGATATCTTCCTAGTACGAGAGGACCGGAAGATACAGACCTCTGGTGTTCCAGTTATCCTGCCAAGGGTAATGGCTGGGTAGCCACGTTTGGAAGGGATAAGCGCTGAAGGCATATAAGCGCGAAGCCAACCTCAAGATTAGGTATCGTGTCACTTCGGTGACGAAGGCACCTTGTAGACTACAAGGTTGATAGGCTGCGTGTGTAAGACCAGTAATGGTTTTAGCTAAGCAGTACTAATAAGCCGAATGCTTGACCTTTATATAATCATAGGTGATAAGTGTAAGGTTGTGAGTAGCTGTAAAATTACTTTCAATCTGACTTATCACTTATGAAATATACTTTTTTTATGTTCCTTCTTTTACATAATTGTTAGACATATCGGTAGGGTTTGTTTTAAGTGTTTTTGCTTTTTGCTTAGCACTTATAACTTATTTCTTACCACTAGACATATCGGCGACTTTACTGAGGAGGTAACACCCGTTCCCATTCCGAATACGGAAGTTAAGCTCTTTTAGGTCGATGGTACTTAGGTCGCAAGGCTTAGGGAGAGTAGAACGTTGCCGGTTTATTTAACCCCGTTAGAAACTTTTGTTTTTAACGGGGTTTTTTTGTGCTGTAAATTATTTAAAAAGATTAGGTGGCAGAGATAATAGGGGTAAAGACAGGGAAGTCTTTAAGTTCGCGCACTGACTTTTATTTACAATTCTTATTTGACCGGCTGTAGTTTGATTTTTACATTTTCGGCAGGGAAGATATAGTAAAAGAATCTTTCATATGCTAGAGGAAATTTGTTGAAAAATTTATGCAAAAAGATTGCTCTGAAATTTCTATGAAAAGTGATTTCTTTATACAAACATCGAAATTTCTTTTCTGTAATCCACGTAGCATTTCCTTCCACAAAATCATCTAAAGAGAAATAATTGTAGTAGGCTTTGTGAAAAGGACTTTTTGAGCACCACGATGTGTGATGTGGAACTTCAATGATAATTTCTCCGTCAGGTTTACAAATCCTAAAAAGCTCTACGAGCGCCGTAGAAACATTGTCTAGATGCTCTAATACATGATGCGCAACAATTTCTTTAAAAGTATTATCTTTAAAAGGATAAGGTATTTCCATAAGATTATGAACAACATCTGGATTGTGCTTAGGATCAATATCTAACGTTATTGCGTCTTCATTTTTCTTACCAGCGCTTCCGATGACAAGTATTTCTTTCATAGCACTCCTTATTGCAAAAGATTTTAATTATTATAACATAAAGATAATAAGTTAAAAGCGAAACGGTTGATTGTTCTCTAATTCATTAGGCCTTTCCTTAAGGTTTTTTATTTGACATTTTGGTTAGTTATGTTAATATTTAGTATAGCTAACTAAATGAGCGCATAACTTATGCGACTAAAAGGAGCTTAAGTTGTAGGGCGAATTTATCCCGACCTCACAAAGTGAATGTCGGAATCTCTTAATGAGATTCCGGTATTCTTGCTTTGCAAGAAACCGGAATGACAAACAGGACAGAAATGACAGATAGAAGGTATTTATAATGGGAAAGACAGAAAAACTAGCAAAAGAAATAGCAACGCTTTTACCGACATATTTAAGGCATGTGTTTCCAGACATGTTTAGCGCAGTTGATCTTCCGCCGTCACAGCTGATTGCAGTTGTCACACTTGGCGATACTGGTGTATGTCGCCAGAAGGATCTGTGCGAGCAGATGCACGTATCAGCTCCAACAATAACAGGTATAGTAGACAGGCTAGAGAAATCAGGCCATGTTAAGAGAACTGCAAACAAAGAAGATAGAAGAGCAACAGATATACTTTTAACAAAGAAGGGCAATAAAACAGTACAGATATTTTTAAATACAATAGAAAATAAATGGAAGATAATACTAGGTGCATTGCCTAGCTCTGACCAAGAAAATTATGTCAGGATATTTTCAAACATAACAAAAGGATTGGCGAGTCATGTTAAAAAATAAAAAAAATATATTTATAATCATTCTACTTATTCTTATTATTTCTGCACCAGCCTTCTCCTATGAGAAAAAAGATGCAGTTAGTTTAGGGGAAGATTCGCAGGCAGTATATTATGTTTCTTTAGATGAAGTGAGTAAGCTTGCGCTAGATAACAATTTTGACATTCAACTATCTAAATATGATGCATGGATAGCTCAAACAGATAAGGGAGTATCAGAGTCTATTTATGATGTTATGTTTGATGCTGAGGCTAAATATGCAAACGATCAAAGCAAACCAGCGTCTGCCACAGCAGCTACAGAGGTAGTTGACAATGATTATAATGTAGGGCTTTCTAAAAAACTTCCCACAGGTACAACAGTTGATATAGACATGACTAATAATAGACAGTGGACTGATTCATCATCTGCCAGCTCTGCCTTAAGCCATGAGTCAGATTTAGGGTTAACCATAAGCCAAGAATTGGGTAAGAATTTTTTTGGAATTCAAGATAGAGGCGACGTTAAAGTTAGGGCAATAGATATAGAGAACGCAGAATACACATCTTTAGAGAAGATAGAAACGAATTTGTCAGAAGTTCAAGCTTCTTATTGGGATTTAGCTTTACAGATTGAAAGAGTGAGGATTAAGGAAGACATGGTTTCTCAGGCAAAGAAGCTTTATGATTTACATGCAGAAAAGTTTAAAGATGGTCTAGTTGAGAAACCAGAGCTTATCGCATCAGAGGCAAATTATAAAAAAAGAAGCAATGAGCTGATTTTGGCTCAAAACCAAATCAAGTCAAAAGAAAATGCTTTAAAGCTTCTTCTTAATATATCTGATGATAATATTCATATTGAACCAACAGAGAAGTTGGATATAGTTTTAAAGGAGCACGATCTTGAAAGTTCTATGAAAGATGCTTTTGAAAGTAGAAGAAATTACAAGAAGGCTTTAAATGATATAAAATCAAAGGATATAAAATTATCTATGAAGAAAAACAACTTATGGCCTGAAATAAATCTGACTGCTACAATGTCCAGAAATAGACTAGGTGATCATTTTAAAAGCTCTTCAGAGGATTTAACTGACGAAGATAATCCTTATTTTTATGCAGGACTTAAGGTGTCTTTTCCTATTGGCAATACAGATGCTAAGTCCAAAATGAAGGCCGCAGAATTAAATAAAGCAAAATCTGTGTTGAATTTAAAGTATATCGAAAGAAAAATTGCGGTTGACATAATAGACAGTGTACGAAATTGCGATGTTTACAAAGAAACAGCTTCAAATAGCGAACAAATTGCATTGCTTCAAGCAGAAAAATTGAAGGAAGAAGAGAAGCGCTATAATCAGGGAAGATCAGACACTGATACTCTCATAAGATTTCAGGAGGACTTGATTCTTGCCGAAGAGTTGTTGTCCACAGAGAAACATCGATACAAAACATCTTTAATAACTTTAGAATTAAAACAAGGAACGCTTCTTAAAAAGTATTGGGAAGAGGAGTTATAATTGGTAGGGGTGGGCCTTGCGTCCACCCTTTATAGAAATAGTCATTGTTATTTGGGCGGAGGCAAGCCCCGCCCCTACAAAACAAATAAATAAATTAATTATTATGAAACTAGCATCCTTTTCAGTTAAAAATTCAACACTAATAAATTTACTGTCCGTGCTTATTATATTTATGGGCATGTTTGCTATGTTTGGTTTGCGAAAAGAAGCTTTTCCGCAAGTTGAATATGACATCGTAACTGTTTCAGCTGTTTACCCTGGTGCACCGGCCGAAGATGTTGAGAAGTTTGTTACGATTCCTTTAGAAAAAGAAATAAAAGGTATAAGTGGAATTAAAGAGATAACCTCGAAGTCTGAGGAAAGTGTTTGTGAGATAGGAATAACAATTGATCCAAAGTCGAGCGATAAGAATCAGGTTGTTGATGATATTGAGCGCGCTGTTGATCGTGTACAAAATTTGCCAGAGGGAGTTAAAGACGACCCCATTGTGTTTGAAGTACGCAGTAAAGAAATACCTGTACTGGAATTGTCTATAACAGGCGCTGCAACAGAAGATGAAAAACGTTTTTATGCAGAGGCATTAGAAGATCAAGTTTTAAATATAAATGGAGTGGCAAAAGTTAGTCGTCTGGGTTGGCGCGATCCAGAATTTCATGTTGAGGTTGATCCTGATAAATTAAAGTTTGCACATGTATCAATTAACGAAATAATGCAGGCACTTAAGACTCGAAATATAACTCTTCCCGGAGGACATCTAAAGACAGATACTCAAGAATTCAATATTCGTACAACAGGTGAGTTTAGAAGTGTTGAGGAAATTGAAAACGTAATAATTCGCGCAAACGATGCAGGTAATTGGCTAAGGATAAAAGATGTAGCGCACGTAGTTAAAACTTACGAAGATCTTTGGTCGATATCAAGAACAAACGGAGAGAGATCTCTTGGTATGGTAGTGGTAAAAAATGAATCAGGCGACATTATAAAAGTAGTTGAGAAGATTACAAAGGTTTTAGATAATTTTAAGAAAAGTTTACCTGACAACATAGAGGTATTAATAGCAAACGATATATCTTTTTATGTAAAACGACGTTTGGGCGTTCTAAAAAATAACGGAGCCATAGGTTTTGTCCTAGTCTTGTTAATTCTATTTTTATTTCTAGATCCGATACCTGCTATTACAACGGCCTTAGGCATTCCAATCGCTTTTTTTGCTACATTCTTTGTCATGAATGCCTTAGGGATTAGCATTAATCTGGTGTCGATGTTAGGCCTCATTCTAGTTTTAGGTATGATTGTTGACGATGGGATTATCGTGTCTGAAAATGTTTATCGTTATGTTGAGCAAGGCTACTCTCCAAAAGAAGCGGCTATAAAAGGAACAAGCGAAGTTATAGCGCCTGTAACGGCCACAATCCTAACTACTTTTGCAGCTTTTGGCCCATTACTTTTTATTCCTGACATTATCGGAAAATTTATAAGAGAAATACCAATAATAGTTATTATTGCACTTGCAGCATCTTTGCTAGAAGCGTTTATAATATTGCCATCACATTTGGCAGATTTTATTAGAGTAAAAAGTCCTTCAGCTGCAGGACAAGTACGTATTAAGAAAGAAAAAAAGTGGTTTAAAATAATCCGTGATTTCTATATTCGCGTTTTAAACTTCACACTTCGAAATAAATACAAGGTAATCGCTGGATTGGCAATATTTTTCGTATCTACAATGTTTTTTGCTATTGCTGTGTATAAAATTAAAGTTGTTCTTTTTACCGGAGAAGGTATAGAAGAATTCTATATAAGAGCTGAGGCTGAAAAAGGAACGTCTCTTGAGCGCATGGAAGAGCTTATGAAGCCTGTTGAGGGCGCGGTTCAATCTATGCCGAAAGATGATTTGAAATCATTTAGAACACACATAGGAAGCATAGCAGAAGAACACGGATTCGACCCTAATGCTAAAAAAGGGTCTCATTTGGCTCAATTATCAGTATTCCTGACTCCTATGCAACAGCGCAAGAATGATCCTAAAGAAATAGTAGAGTCTTTGCGTAAGAAAATAGATAAGATTGAAGGGCTTGAAAAGATATATTTTTATTCACCTAAAGAAGGTCCTCCAACAGGTCGTGCTATATCTGTAGGCGTTAAGGGAGATAACTTTGAAACAATGGATGAAATCGCTAATAAAATAGTAGAACATTTAAAAACAATAAAGGGTGTATCTGATGTAAGTTCAAATTATGAGTTAGGTAAAAAAGAATTGCGCATTGTTATCGATGAAGAAAAAGCTAAAAAATATTTCTTAACGGTCGATACAATAGCAGCAACTGTTAGATATGCATTTAAAGGTGGAGTAGCGACCACTGTTAAGCCTCTTAAAGCAGAAGATGAGGTAGAGGTTTTGGTACGTTTTCCTAAAACAAGTCGTAATGACAGAGAAGATTTTCAAAAAATATTAATCTCTAATAGTAGAGGGAATCTAGTTCCTTTAAAATCTGTTGCGAAAATAGAGGAAGAAAATGGTCTCTATGCTATTACTCATCTTGATGGTAAGCGTGTAATTTGGGTAACTGGCGATGTAGACGGGGAGGATGCTTCTTCATTTGGAGTTAATTTGGAGTTAAAAAAGAAATTTAAAGATGTTCCAGAAAAATATTTGGGGTATACATTAAAATTTGGCGGAGAATATGAAGAGCAAAAAGAAACACAAGCAAATCTTTTATTCTCACTATTTGTCGCCTTATGTTTGATATTTATAATATTGACTGCAATTTTTGGGTCCATGGTTCAACCTTTCATTGTTATGACCGCAATACCTTTTGGTTTTCTAGGAATTATTATTGCGTTTATGGCTCATGGCAGACCAATAACTTTCTTTGCTTTGATGGGAGCAGTTGGTTTAACAGGAATTGTTGTAAACGATTCTGTCGTTTTAGTTGATTTTATAAATCGCTTAAGAAAGTCAGGCAAAGGCAGGCGAGAATCTTTAATCGAAGCTGGCAAGACACGACTTCGTCCAGTTTTGATGACAACAATTACAACCATAGGTGGTTTATTGTCTGTTGCCTACGGAATAGGCGGCGGTGATCCTTTCTTAAAGCCAATGGGACTTGCAATTATTTGGGGACTTTTCTTCGCAACAGGGCTAACCTTAATTGTTATACCTTGTATATATGCAATTATCGATGACATATCTGAGAAGATGTTGCACCATGGTACGGTTAAGTTAGGTGGCAGTGGGGAAATTCCACAGCAAGATTAAGCAGTTTTTTTACCAAAAGCATATTTATAAAAAGCTATATACCAGGGAATGTAAATTGATATTGTCGTAATTAAAATAATTACAAATACTTTAGGATTGAAATAATAGGTAGAGATAATCTCTTTTGTTTCATAAGGATGACCTGCGATATCAAAAATTATTTTAAGTACAAAGATATATCTCCAGAATTTAATAGGCAGAAATGAAATGTTTTCTATATGCAAATATATAGGTATTAAGCTAATTACGTTTATAATTATTTGCATTAGATTTATAGCATAAGCAAAAATTATAAACGGACTAAACGCATTTAGTATTTGAAAATATAAAATAGTAGGTGAGTTCGGCGAGAAAAGTCGATATATTTTTCCCACCACAATAAGTATTATAAAACAAAAATATAATTCTAAAGCCCAAGTTTTCTTTGATAGCATAAAAACATTATGACAAATTTAACTTAAAAAAACATCAAAAAATAATTAATAAATTCTTTGATTTTATTTTTATTTTTATGTTAATATATATTCATTATGAATCAGGAATTCGATAACGCTATAGAAAAGATCGTTGAAAAAGACGGCAGGTATACAGAAGATGCTTACGAGTTTGTAATGGAAGCGTTGAGTTATACCCAAAAGAAGTTCAAACGCCTTAAACATGTCTCAGGTGAAGAGATATTGCAAGGTATGAAGGAACTCTTGCTGGACAAATACGGTCCTATGACAATGACTGTCTTGCAATACTGGGGTATTGATAATACAGAGGATTTTGGAAATATAGTTTTTAATTTGGTTGATAACAGAGTCTTAAGTAAAACAGAAGATGATGATATTGAGACTTTTAGAAATGGCTATGATTTTACTGAAGAATTTGAAAGAGGATATAAAGAGAAATTAGATAAGAAAATCAGCAGAATGCGATAGATTATAGATAAAGGTGACAGTCACTGTGACAGTCACCTGAACAAACCCCCTTGATAAGCACTAAGCTTGCTAAGGGGATTTTTTTTGGTATGATACTATGTTAAAAGTTAAAAGATAAAAGTTAAAAAGAGTCGTTGTCATTCCTGTGGAGCGAAGCGGATACAGGAATCTCGTTATGATGTTTAAGGAATTTAGGAGATTCCGGTATTTTTGATTTACGCCAAAAAACCGGAATGACAGATTTGTTGTTGTATTTTACAAGGAATAGTATGAAAACAATGTTATCAAATACATCAGTACAATATGTCAAAGGCGTTGGTCCTGCAAAGGCTAAACTTTTTTTGAATTTAGGCATAGAAAACATAGAGGACCTTCTATATTTCTTTCCAAGAAGATATCAGGACAGGAGAGATGTAACCAAGCTTGCGGCAGTTAAGATAGGTGAATTTCAGGCTGTTACAGGTGAGGTTGTAAGTGTTGATTCAAAAAAAAGCTGGCATACAAAGAAACATCTGACAGAGGTTATCATCGACGACAAATCAGGCCGTCTTGTACTTGTTTGGTTTAACCAGCCATTTGTAGATAGGTATTTTAAGGTGGGCAAGCATACAGTATGTTTTGGCAAGGTTGATCTCTATAAAGATAGATTGCAGATGGTATCTCCTGAATATGAAACATTTGATTCTGATGATGACAATAGTCTTAGCATAAATTGCATAGTACCTATCTATCCTTTAACAAGAGGTATGACTCAGCGTTTCTTAAGAAGGATTGTAAGGGCAGCTTTAGATAAGCATAAGGACAGTCTTTTTGATGAATTACCAGTAGCTTTAAGAAATAAATTGAAGCTTGCCAATATAAAGCGAAGCATAGAGACTATCCATTTTCCGAACGATTTGTCTGATCAAGAAGATGCTATGAAGCGTATTTCATTTGAAGAGTTTTATTTCTTTCAAATAGCAATAATATTGCGTCGCTTAAGTATTGTGCAAAAGCAAGGCTTTGGTCATAAGGCAGATGTATTTTCTGAAGAAGAATTTTCGAATTCTTTTGAATTTAATTTAACAGATGCTCAAAGAAGAGTAATAGTGGAGATAAGTTCTGATATGCAGAAAAAAGAGCCTATGATGAGGTTGCTTCAGGGGGATGTTGGCTCAGGAAAAACGCTGGTTGCTTTGTTTGGATGCGAACTTGCGGCAAAAAACGGATATCAATCTGCAATAATGGCTCCAACTGAAATTTTAGCGCGTCAGCATTATGATAATATTGTACGCATGGTAGAGGCAGGCATACTTAAAAATGTAAAGCCAGCTCTTCTTATAAGCGGATTAAAGAAGGCAGTGAAAGAAGGCCTTTATAGGCAGATTGAGAACGGAGATGTGAATTTAGTTGTAGGCACTCATGCGCTTATAAGTGAAGCCGTTAATTTTAAGAATTTAAGTTATGTGGTAATTGATGAGCAACATAAGTTTTGGAGTTCGTCAGCGTGCATTGTTAAGCGAAAAAGGAACAAATCCAGATGTTCTTATAATGACCGCGACTCCAATACCAAGAACATTATGTATAACGCTTTACGGAGATATGGATGTTTCTGTTATAGATCAAATGCCTTCTGGACGTGGGAAAATTGAGACAGAACGGTTTGATGAAGAGAGTGCAGAAGAAGTTTATAATATTGTCAAAGAAAATGTATCTTTGGGTCATCAGGCATATATTGTTTATCCTATTATTGAAGAGTCAGAGAAACTAGATTTAAAAGCTGCTGAAGATATGTATTGGAAATTTAAAAAAAGTAATTTTAAAGGATTACGCGTTGGTCTTGTTCATGGGCAAATGAAACAAAATGAGTCGCAAGATATTATGCAAAAGTTTAAAGACCATCAAATTGACATTCTTGTTGCAACATCTGTTTTAGAGGTTGGTATTGACGTACCAAATGCAACTGTTATGGTAATAGAACATGCAGATAGGTTTGGCTTAGCACAGCTTCATCAGCTAAGAGGTAGAGTAGGAAGAGGAGCTCAAGATTCTCTTTGTCTTTTAATATCAAATTCCACTACAGAGGATTCGCACAGGAGACTTAAAGCAATAGTCTCGACTATAGATGGATTTAAAATAGCGCAGGAAGATCTTTTAATTCGTGGTCCAGGACATTTTTTTGGACGTCATCAGCATGGACTTAATGAACTAAAAGTCGCAAATCCGGTGACGCAAATAGATATTTTAGAGCTCGCAAGAAAAGAGGCATTGGAACTAACTAAAGAAGATCCAAAGCTAGAAAAAGAAGACAACAGAATTATCAAAAGAATAGTAAGAAGAAGATACCCAAACTATTTGGCTATGGCTAAGGCAGGGTAAAACAAAGCTTAAAGGATAAGACGTAAGTAAAAATAAAAAATGTTGTCATTGCGAGAAGCTGATCAATGAATCAGAGCGACGAAGCAATCTCAATAAAAGGGATTGCTTCGTCACTCCGTTTCTCGCAATGACTAAAATGATGAATACAGAAGAAAGGGAATTTCTTGAAAATAACAGGTGGTAAGTATAAAAATCGTAATATCTATATATCAGCAGATATAAGACCGACGCAGCATGTTACAAGAAAAGCCATATTTGATATTTTAGGTCATGATTTTGAGGGCTTAAGAGTGCTCGAACTTTGCGCAGGAAGTGGCGCTATAGGTATTGAGGCATTATCAAGGGGGGCTCGCGAAGTGGTTTTTGTTGAAAAAGACCCAAAAGTTTATAAAATTATCCACGATAATTTAGATATATTATCAGTTTCGCCTAATGAAGAGGGCGATATGCCATATGAGACAATGAACCTAGATATGTTTGTGGCAATTAAAATGTTGGCAAAAAAAGGTGAGAAATTTGATGTCATTGTTTTTGACCCCCCTTACGGTAGGGAATTGGCTAAAAAGGTCTTGAAAACGCTAGACAGCTATGATATATTACACCGCAATTGCATACTAGTTGCACAGCATCCTAAGGATGAAGCTCTACCCGAAGAAGAGGGTAGATTTCTTATTTTTAAGCAAAAGAAGTATGGCAGGACTCTTTTAAGTCTATATAAAATAAAAGATAATTAATAATTAATAATTATAATATAATTAATATTAAAAATAATAAGTTAAGACAATGGGCAGAATAGCAATATATCCAGGAACATTTGATCCAGTGACTTATGGTCACCTAGACGTTATAGAGAGAGCTACAAAAATATTTGATGAAGTGATAGTAGCTGTTACAAGAACTTCTAGAAAAAAGCTACTTTTTGACATAGATGAGCGCGTAGGCATGATAAAAGAAACTACAGCAAAGATGAAGAACGTAAGGGTAGGAGAATTTGACGGTCTTATTATTGATTATGCAAAAAAGAATAATGTTAATGTGCTTATACGTGGCTTAAGAATGATATCAGATTTTGAGTATGAACTTCAAATGGCGCTTACAAATAGAAGGCTAGACGGAGAAATAGAAACATTATTTCTTATGCCTTCTGAAGGATATTCATTTTTGTCGTCTGCACTTATAAAAGAAGTCGCACATCTTGGAGCAAACATATCTTCTTTTGTTCCAGAAATTGTTGAGAAAAAGGTCAAGAAAAGGCTTGGTGTTTAGTTTTTGTTGGAGATAAGTAAATGATAATTAATATAAGCGAAGTAAAGTCAGAAGGTATAGAAGTAACAGACGAGATTGATGACAGCTCTTTAGGTATTTTAGAAGAAGAAAGTATTCACTGCCCTGAACCTTTAAAGATAAACGCTAAGATAAATTTAGCAGACAATATTTTTTTAGTTAAAGCAAAGGTAGAAGGAAAATATTCTTCATTTTGTTTTAGATGTATGGAGCCTGTTGAGAGCGTTTTAGATAAAGAGTTCTCACTTGATTTTGAAATAGAAGATAAGGTCGATCATATCGACATATCAGATGACATAAGACAAGAGATTTTGTTAAGTTTGCCAAACAAGATTTTATGCGACAGTGATTGTCTTGGTATTTGTCTTGATTGCAAACAAAATTTAAATAAAGAAAAATGTAAATGTAATAAACAGTGACAAGTGTTAAGTATTAAGTGATACACAAATATTTATTCGGAGCACTTGCTACAGACCACCGAACACTTAATTAAAGGAGTATTAGAAAAATGGCCCATCCAAAACGTCAACATTCAAAACAACGTCAACGCAAAAGACGTACGCATTATAAAGCCACAGTTCCAAGCTTATCACCTTGCTCAAACTGTAAAAAACCTGTTTTGTCTCATAGAGTTTGTCCTTACTGCGGGTTCTATAAAGGTCAAGCAGTTGTTATTGAGAAAAAGAAAAAATCAACTAAAGAAACAGATAGCAAGTAAGCTTTTCGCTTATCATTTCCGCCGGAGTTTGTCATTCCTGTGGAGTGAAGCGGAGACAGGAATCTCCGCAGTTTGAAAGGTAATAATTTTAAAAAATAGATATTCCTGCCTTCGCAGGAATGACAGTTATTTTGGAGGCATACATTGAAAATAGTAATTGATGCAATGGGTGGTGATTATGCTCCGCAATCAGTTGTTGCTGGGGTAGTAGATGCTGTAAAAGAATTTGATGTAAACATAGTTCTTGTTGGCATTGAGGAAAAAGTTAATGCAGAACTAGCAAAGCATGATTTTTCCAAAGACAAAATAGAGGTTGTTCATGCCCCTGAAGTAATTGATATGCATGATCCTGCAACTTCTCCGATAAGAAGAAAAAAACAATCTTCAATTTCTGTAGGCATAGACCTTGTAAAGCAAAAGACTTGCGATGCATTTATCAGCGCAGGAAACACTGGCGCTGTTGTTGCAGCATCGGTTTTTAATCTTGGAATGCTTGATGGTGTACATCGTCCTGCAATAGGCTTAGTTATTCCTACCTTAAAGAAGTTTTCATTTCTTATAGATGTTGGCGCAAATACAGAAGCAAAGCCAGAACATCTTTTTCAATCATCACTTATGGCAAATGTTTATGCAAGAGAAGTGCTAGGTGTCAAATCGCCTAATATTGGACTTCTTAATATCGGTGCAGAATCAAGCAAGGGAAGCGGATTTGAGAAAGAAGCATATAAGCTTATGGAAGATCAATTGCCTAATTTTATCGGAAATCTAGAGGCGAATGAAGTGTTTACCGGACGCGCTGATTGTATTATCTGCGACGGATTTGTAGGAAACATTGTAATAAAAGTATCAGAAGGTCTTATGGAATCAGCAGCAGCTTTGATGCGTCGCGAAATAAAAAAGAGTCCAGTAGCTGTTTTAGGCGCGCTTATTATGAAGTCGAGATTAAATCATATTAAAAAGTTAGCTGACTATTCTGAATATGGTGGCGCTCCGCTTTTAGGGGTAAACGGACTTGTTATGATAAGTCATGGTCGCTCGTCTCCTAAGGCGATAAAGAATGCCATTAAAGCAACCATTAGAGAGGTTGAGCACAACATCATAGAAGCAATGAAGCAAGAAATAGCGGGAAAACACTTATAAAGGAGTCTTATGACAAACGCAGCTATTGTTTCAATGGGGCATTACATACCAAAAAGAGTTTTAGAAAATAAAGATCTTGAAAAACTAGTCGACACATCTGATGATTGGATAATAACACGTACTGGAATAAAAGAGCGTCATATTGCAGCCAAAGGTGAACGAAATTGCGACATGGCAGCAGCGGCGGCTAAAGAGGCTTTGTCTGAATCAGATTTAAATGCTGAAGATATAGAGCTTATTATTGTTGCAACAACAACTCCAGATCATAATTTTCCTTCAGTTGCATGTATGGTGCAAAAAGAAATAGGTGCATCAAAGGCAGCAGCCTTTGACGTTAGTGCTGCATGTTCTGGATTTTTATTCGCACTTACTACAGCAGAACAATATATAAAAACAGGTCTTTATAAAAATGCTCTTGTTCTAGCATCTGATAAAATGTCTCGTATTGTAGATTGGAACGATAGGGGTACTTGCGTTTTGTTTGGAGATGGCGCAGGTGCTTGCTTATTAAAGCCAACAGAAGAAGATGGTCAAGGCATCCTATCTGATTACATGCTTGCAAAAGGCGAATTTGGAAATCTTTTATATGTTACAACTTATAGAAAAAAACCGCTTGATCAATCAGAAGCTACAGTACAGGCTCCGCATATTGTTATGCATGGACGTGAGCTTTTTAAGATAGCAGTTAATTCTATGTCAGATGCTGTTGAAATTGCGGCAAAAAAAGCTAATGTTGAATTGTCAGATATAGATTGGGTTGTTCCTCATCAAGCAAATGATAGGATTATTTCTGGAATAGCAAAGAAGTTAGGGCTTGATAAAGATAAAATAGTAGTAAATATCGACAAGTACGGAAATATGTCGGCCGCATCAATTGCAATAGCGCTTTATGAAGCGGTAACAGACGGCAGAATTAAAAAAGGCGATATAGTCGCACTTGTTACTTTCGGTGGTGGATTGGTAGCTGCAGCAAATATTGTAAAGTGGTAGAACAAACCATTGACCATAGACCAATGACAATTGACCTTCAGTTGTCATTTCTGCGAATGCAGAGAATCTCCTAAACATTAAATTAAAATATATTGAAAGGTTTTTAAATATGACAAACGTTGCATTAATATTTCCAGGGCAAGGCGCACAGAAGGTCGGAATGGGCCGCGAACTTTATGAATCATCAGCTCAGGCTCGTGAGATATTTGATTCTGCAAATAAAGTGATAGATGGTTTAACTGATATTATTTTTAATGGTCCTGAAGAAAAATTGACTTCGACCCAATATTGTCAACCAGCAATTTTTACTTATAGCATAGCGGCATTAGAAGCGCTTCGTGCTAGCGAAAAGTATAAAGATATAACTCCCAAATTTGTTTGCGGTTTAAGTTTAGGCGAATGTTCTGCTCTTTGTGCATCAGGTGCACTTTCATTTGAAGAAGCTTTAAAATTGGTTGTTAAAAGAGCATCTTTTATGGAAGAAGCGACTAAAGAAACCAAGGGTACAATGGTTGCTATAATTGGACTCGAAAAAGATAAAATTGTTGAAATATGTGCGGAAGTAGGCTCCGAGGTAGCAAACTTTAATTCACCTGATCAAATAGTTATAACAGGTGAAATAGACAAAGTGGCAGCTGCAGCTGAAAAAATAAAAGAGGCTGGTGCCAAACGTGTAATTCCACTAGATGTTGCAGGCGCTTTTCATTCAACCCTAATGCAACCTGCTCAGATCAAGTTTAAAGAAGAGTTAGAAAACTATTCATTTAAACAAGCAGAAACTCCTATCATAAGCAATGTTGATGCAAAATCAACAGCAGACCCAGAGGTAATAAAAGCAAATTTGGCAAAGCAGATAACCTCATCTGTTTTATGGGTAGATACTGTAGAGGCAATAGCTGAACAAGGTATTGTAAACTTTATTGAGATAGGTCCAGGAAGCGTATTAAAGGGGCTTATTAGAAAGATTAATAGAGAGCTTATTGTATCTAATATACAGAAACCGGAAGATATACAAGGTTTAAGTTTTCAGGTTTAAGCTTTAAGAGACTTCGCTTTTTACTGACCCCTCAAATTTTACCTCTTAGACCTAAATTTCTCACATCTTGTTGTGCGCCAATAATTTCTATGAATTTTCTTGTTATTAATTAGCGTTAATCTATAATGAATAATACAAATATTTATATTACAGCAGTAGGAGGGTTGTTTTATGCCAAAATTGTTAATTGTAGATGATGAAGAAGATATAAGAGAATTCGCCAAACAGTTCTTTAGAAGGCGCAAAATAGATACTTTTACAGCTAAAAATGGTGTTGAGGCGCTTGAAGTAATATCGAAAGAAGGCCCTGATTTAGTACTTCTAGATATAACCATGGAAGGTATGAGCGGTATTGAGGTCTTAAAGAAATTACGAGAAAATGACAATCATATTAAGGTCGTTATGGTTACAGCGCTTGAAGATAAAGATATTATAAGGCAAGCAGATGAGCTTGGCGCAATAGGATATGTTCATAAACCACTTATGTTAAGCGAGTTAGAAAAAATAGTGCTTAAGGAGCTTGAGTTATAGCTTATGATGACAAGCGTTGATTTTAAAAAAGAACTAGAAATAGCTTCAAGAAGTATGATTATGATTCATGAGCCTAAGCTTTTGATAAAGCTCATTTTACGTATGATTGTGCGTAAGCTTAAAGTAAAACATGTAGGTATGGTTCTTTTTGAAGAAGAAGAAGGCAATTATGTCCTAGATGTATCAAGGGGCGAAAAGGGTTTAAGAATCCCGCAGGGGTTTACCCGCTTTGATCAAGAAAATCCAATAATAAAACTTTTTAATAAAAAAGAGTTTAAACATTTAACGGTAAATAGAAACGCTATTGTTTCTGGAGATATAAATCGTCTTATATGGAAAGAAAGCGTAATAGGTGATGCTGGCGTAAATAGCACAAAAGAGCTTTTGCATGAAGTTGATGATCATATGCAAATGCTTAATATAGCAGCATGTGTTCCAGCGTATTATCAGCATAATCTTATGGCTGTTCTTATTTTGGGAGAAAAAGGAAATGAGGAAAAGTTTGAGCAGCAAGAGCTGGATTTTTTTGCTGCTTTAGCATCAGATGCTGCGATGGCAATCAGAAACGCTCAGCTTTTTGAGGGCCTTAAAAAAGAGGCCGAAGGCAACAGAAGACTATTTATATAAACGATAATTGTACTAAGCTCCACAATAGAAGCTAAAGATCAATATACTCATGGTCACACTGAACGTGTTACAAACTATTCTTTGGCTATGGCAAGACAAATGACGAGCAATGGAATGAATTTTCCTAAGAAGTTTATTGAGAACTTATATATAGCAAGTTTGCTTCATGACATAGGAAAGATAGGTGTGCCGGAAACCATTTTAAATAAAATAGGTAAACTTCTGACTAAAGAATACGACATAATGAAACGGCATCCTACAAGAGGAGTCGAAATTATACAGCCTCTTAATTTGCCTAAAGAATGCGTAGAAGGCATAAAACATCATCATGAGAGATACGATGGTAAAGGATATCCTGAGGGACTTTCTGGTGATAGCACGCCTATGTTGGCTGCAATTATTTCGGTTGCAGATGCCTATGATGCGATGATATCTGACAGGCCATATAGAAAGGCAATAGGCAAGGAAGCTGCGATTGAAGAAATAAAAAAGTTTACTGGAAGTCAATTTCATCCTGTTGCTGCAAAGGCAATGCTAGAGTTGTGGGGAAAGGGAATGGTTTAGAAGTAGGGGCTAGGGACTAGGCGTTAGGGGGTCAGGTAAAAGGGAAGGTGGCAGCCATAGCGGAAAAGCTATGGTTTTTTTATTATTTTGTCATTGCGAGCGTAAACGCGGTAATCTTGAAGTTGTTGTCATTGCGCCTGCCCTTCGAAGTCAAACGCAAAAGCAATTTGGCGAAGTAGGGAGCGAGCAAAGCGACGTGGCAATCTCTATCTCAAACATCCTTTAATTGCAGTCAAAACCTCATCCTTCTTAAACGGTCTTTTTATTGTGTTTTGGCGCGTTTCCTTCAGACTTATTTGCTGCTATATATAGAGAAGATACACCTTCTGGTAATTCTAAATCATCTTTGTCTTGCAACTTATTATCCACCACAATAACTTTAATTGTCGTATCGTTTTTAAGTGCGGCATCCGCACCTTCCTTAGAATTAACAAGTATTAAATCGTAATCCCCTGAGAGTATAAATTTGATAGTTTCAAGCACTGTCTTATCAGGACTTGCTATAAGTATTTTGTTATTCTTCATATTTGCACCGGAGTTGATATACATATCAGCTTTGCTGGTATAGGGGAAAGATTAACAAAATAATGTTCTTTAGACCCATCAAAATAAATACTGCTGGAATGCGTAAGTGTGTGAACTTCATCTGCTATATGAACCTCAACTTTTCCTTCAAGAATGAATGCAAACTTTTCAGTACCTTTTTTAGATTTCTCCTTGTTTGTGCTACCACATCTTTCAATCCTTATAACCGCAGGCAGCATCTTTTTAGCAGCTGCATTTGTTATAAGTATTTCGCGAATAGATTTATCATTGTTTGCAAACGTAGAGGTTTCAATTAGAGGTATTGTGCTTTCAGACGCTACCACATCAGAGTAAAGGGCGGTGATATCTATCTCTAATGTTTCGGCTATCTTTAAATGGCTTTCAACCGTGCCAGACATCTTGCCGTGTTCGATGCGAGATAGCGTTGCTATTTGAACTCCGCTTTTTTCAGCTAGTTCAGAAAGGCTCATCTTTTTTGCTTCACGTAATTCTTTTAATCTTTTTCCTATCATAGTTCTGGGGTCTCCTGTGAGTTTTGTTTGACAAATAACAGCTAAATTAATAGTAACATTTATTGATGAAATGTCAAACATATTTTGTATAAAATCAAACAATTTTACCGTAAATGTCAAAATATTTTTATTGATGTTATAAGTTATTGTCTAACAACGTGTTACAATTTGCTCAAACATCAAATTAATTTGACAAATAATCAAAATAATGTTAAACTTGTATTGAAAGGTAAAAGGTAGCGAGATGACAAACAGTCAGTATTTAAAATTAGCAACGAATGGCAATTTAGAAGTATTAGCTAGAGCATACTCTGATGAAAATAAGTTTATATCAGTGTATGCTGTTTTTTTTATGTTAAAGCGAGTAAAAAAATATTTAGGTTTAGAAAGTATGTTGACTTATGCTCGGGATTATATGGGGGAAGTAGAAAAAGAATGCCCTGTTATGAAAGATGCAATTGCATCAGCAGTAGAAATGATAGATTTAAGAAATGAGTAAAGTAATTAGTGTTAGTTAGGCTTTGGAGGATTATGCATGCAAAGATTGATTTTTAATTTATTTGTTTTGTTGATTGTGTTAGTTGGTTTTTTAAATTTTGGGTTTACAAATAGTAGTCTTGTTTGGAAGAAAGCTCGCAATGGCGTTTATGAGCCTGATACAAGATGTTTAATAGCTCACCCAAAATCTTCTTCCTTGTATCTAGGCACTTCTAAAGCTTTGTATAAATCCAATGATGGAGCTAATGCGTTTAAGAGGATTTTACAAATTCAATCTGAATATAAGGGAATAAATGACGTTTATATTGATAAAGATAATGAAAGCATTGTTTATGCGGCAACAGATGCAGGATTATATAAGAGTATAGACTCTGGGAGAAATTGGATTAAGTTTTTCAGCTCTTCAGATGATTTATCTATTAAATGCAATTCTTTAATAGTTACTGACGGATTTATTTATCTTGGAACAAATAAAGGTATTTTTAAGAAGAAATTAGATGAAGAATCTTGGCAAAAGCTAAAGGGAGAGTTTTCAAATAAGGCTGTATATGATTTAGTAGAAAAGAATAATATCGTATATTTTTCTACTTCAAAAACATTGTATGCATTAGATGAGGTTAGCGAAAAAGTTAGCCAAATATATTCTTTAGGGCTTGAGGATAGTATGGAAGAATATTTTAGCTCCTCAGAAGCTTTTATCAAATCTTTAAAGTTAGTAGATAAATATATTTTTATTGCATCAATAAGAGGTATATATTTTAGCGCAGATCTAGGGAATAGTTGGGATACGATATCAACTAGTGCTATACCAATAAATAAGCTTAATTTTTTTACAGCAAAAGAGATATCCAGCCACGATAAGTGCATTGGAGCTGAGTCAAAATGTTTCAGTCTTCTTGTCGGAACGGAGGTAGGAGCGTTTTTCTTTGAGAATGAAAAGTGGTTTCCAGTATATTTAGGAATGGAAACTCGCAATGTTAATTGCCTAGCAATAGATGGCAAAGGTGAGGTTTATGCTGCGACTGATAGAGGTGTTTTTTGTTTGCATAACGAGAAGGCGCTCCCACAATTTGCAAATGTAACAGATATTGAGTTTAACGTGACAGACTTCTTATCTGATGAGCCAAGTATAGGAGAAGTGCATAATCTTTCAATTAATTATGCAGAGGTTAGTCCTAACAAAATTAAACAATGGAGGTCTCAGGCGTCAAAAAGAGCTTGGTTCCCTGATTTGAGTATAGGAATTGACGGAAAGAGAAATAAAACAACAGGGGAAAGTGTATGGGGTAGTTATAGCGGCGGAGGTCAACATTATATTGGTCCAGATGATCATACTTACTATCGTAATTTTGGATGGGATGTATCTTTATCATGGGATATGGGAGATTTGGTTTGGAATTCAGATCAGACATCTATAGATTCTCGTTCAAAAATGATGGTAGAGCTTCGAGGGGATATTTTAGATCAAGTAACTAGACTTTATTTTGAAAGAAGAAGAATTAAAGTTGAAATGTCTATGGCCAATCTAGATTCAAGTATCAGATTGGAGAAAGAATTAAGAGTAGAAGAGTTAACAGCTCTTATAGACGGTATGACTGGAGGCGAATTTAGCGAATTGATTAAGGAGAGGAGGTGATGAAATGTTGAAGAAGTTTATAATTATGGCAGTATTAGCAGTTTTTTTAGCAACAACTACGGCAGCTTTTGCAGCAGATGTCTTTGTGACTGAAAATGGAGCAAAATATCATAAGCAAGAATGCATGACTATTAAGAATAAAGATGCAAAAAAGCTGGAGAAAGATGAAGCGATTGAAAAAGGCTATTTGCCTTGCAAAAGATGCTACAAGGAAGATGTGGTTATAGAAGAAGAGAAATAATAAGAAAGTTGCAAGATTGCAGCTTATAAAACCATAAGAAAGGGTGTTCATGGACTGTTTTGAAATGCAGATAAATAGCGTTGTTCTGGGGGATAGACCCATAGTATGGGGAAATCGAGTGATGCTTCTATGGACACCCTAAATGTTTAACATGCAGATATATTTTTTAATTTATTGACAAGGGGATATGTATTATGAAAAACAAATCATTTGTTTTGTTTGTTTTTGAGCGTAAGACAGCGTAAGACACGCGTAAGACAGCGTAAGACAGCGTAAGACAGAACGTTTCTCAGCAATTAACTGATATAAATAAACTTATGGTAGGAGTGGGCAGGTATGGTAGCGATTAAAAGATTATATTATGAGAGTTCAATTTATCATGTAATATCAAGAGGTAATAATCGTCAGAAGATATTTAAAGATAAAAGATATAAGGAATATTTTTTAGATATATTAAGAAGATATAAAGAAAGGTATTCTTTTAAGATATACGGATATGTATTGATGGATAATCACTTTCATATAGTTATTGAAACTATTCAAAAACATAATATATCAAAGATAATGCAAGGTATATTATTGTCTTATAGTGTAAAATATAGAAAAGAAAATGAATATGTAGGATATGTTTGGCAAGGAAGGTTTAAGAGTAAAATCATTGAAAGCAAAGAATATATTTTAGAATGCTTAGAATATATTCACAATAATCCTGTTAAGGCATCTATCGTAGAATATCCAGAACAGTATCATTTTAGTAGCGCACGCTTTTATGGTGATTTGTCGGAAGAGGACACTTCTGCCATAAACATATGCGATACATTGGTTTGCTGAGAAATGTGTAAGTTCTGGCTTATTCTGGCTTATTCTTGTTCATGAATTTTTACTAAAAAATTATATTTTTAATGATATAATTATTTATGTCAAAATCACTTACCATCTCTAAATCCTACAACAATTTAATCCTTTCTATTAAAAAAACATTATCCTCTGGGCTTGTTGAAGCTAAAAAAGCTTTGGAGTATCAACGTCTAAAAACATATTGGCAGGTAGGGAAGACAATATCTGACTTTACATCTGATGGAGAATTGATTTTAAATGAAGAGCTTTATCAAAAAATGAGTTCTGATCTCAATAAGCAAACAGGGCTTGATTTGTCTAACAATATTCTAAAGCGGTCTGTTCAATTAAATAGAAATTACCTTCAATTTCCGAAAGATACCACGCTTACTTTTACTCATTATATAGTTTTGCAACGGATTAAAGATTTACGTCTACGTTCGAAAATTGAAAAGGATGCAATTAAAAAAGACTTAACGGTGAATGAAATAAGAGCTGTAATTGCGCAGATTGATATTGATAAAAAATGTCCTAATGAAAAGAGTACAAGAAGGCTGGAATGCGAACGTGGAGAGCCTTTTGTTTACAGAGTTCTCGAAAGAACAGATGTTACAAAGAATAAAGTTTTTTATATTGATTGCGGTTTTAAGATAAATATTTCTTTAGATTCTAATGTTTTTGGCAAAAAGATAATATCAAGTTGTAGGAATAGCAACGTAAGAATTGTTGCTGTTACAAAAAAGGAAGATTGCTACGAAATAATAACAGATAAAGAGGGTTACTCGAAATTGTATACATATTTAGCGCGAGTTATAAAAGTTATAGATGGAGATACCATTGATGTTCGAATAGATGTTGGTTTTGGCGTAGGTTTAAGCGATAGGCTTAGACTTAAAAAAATAAACACCGCTGAAACAACGACATATTCAGGCAAGTATGCTAAACAGTTTTTAACTGATTATTTAAGCAAATGCCCTTTCATTATTATACGAACTCAAAAAGAAGGGATGTTCGGAAGGTGGCTTGCTGATGTTTTTACATTGCCTAATTGCAAAGACCCTTATAAGATTGCAGCAGAAGGGGAGTATTTAAATCAGCTTTTATTGGATAAAGGCTTGGCAGAAGTTTATTAAAAAGAAGGGAATGTCGAGTTTGAAGATCTTGACTAGAGGATATAAATGGCAGAAACAAATTTAGAGGTACTTGCCTACGAACAGACGTCTTTAGGGATGCTGTGTCTAAGGCGTCGCAAGCCGCTACATGATCCAACAATAACAGTGACAGAAATCACGCTCAATCATGAATTCTTGATGAGTAGTTATTATACGGACTCTGAACGCGCACTATCAAAGATCGCGCTCAAAATGCATGGAGGTGAGGATTTAGATATTTTAGTCGGAGGTTTGGGTTTAGGTTATACTGCTTATGAAGCGTTGTTAAGTCAACAGACCAAATCTGTCGAGGTTGTTGAATTTTTACCGCAGGTTATTTCTTGGATGAATGAAGGGCTGGTGCCGTTATCTAAAGAGCTTTGTTCGGATAAGCGCTTATCTATTGTCGAAGGTGATATTTATGGAAAGTTAGATGGGAAAGTGAGTAAGAAATTTGATGTAATTCTAATTGATGTTGATCATTCTCCCGATGAGCGATTGGATACCAAATGTGGACGGTTTTACACTAAGGAGGGGCTAAGTAGTGCAAGTAAACATTTAAATGAAAATGGAGTTCTTGCTGTCTGGTCTTACGCTAAAGATTCTCCTTTTGCGGACGCTTTGCGGGATGTGTTTACAGATGTGCAAGTTGAGCCCATTGTATTTAAACATAAATTTCTTAACAATGAAGAGCATACCGATTGGCTATTTTTTGCACGGTAACGCTTAAAGACTCAAGGAAAAGATATTGAAGTAGGGCAGAAGGTTGTTGTTGAAAAAAAATATGATAGTGTTGTTAATTATACAGATTTTCTAGATGGACTTCAGATTGGAATATTGAATTTTAATGGAATTGCTGATCCTCACGGATTATTTCCGCTAGTCAATTGGTCATTTTAGTTTGGTGAAAGCTTATTGAAAAATATTTGTATGTTATACGCTAATAGCGTATACTTAAGATAAGGTTGCTAGATGGAATTCTTGGAAACGTCAGTATTTACAAAACAAATTACTAGTATTCTTTTAGATTACGAATATGCTGATTTGCAGATATATCTTACTAGACATCCTGATGTTGGTTCGCTGATACCTTGTGGTGCAGGATTGCGTAAAGTACGTTGGAAAGCTAGAGGAAAAGGCAAGAGATCTGGTGTTCGTATTATTTATTATTGGTATTTTTCTAAGTCGCAGATTTTTATGCTTTTGGCTTACAAGAAAAGCGAATCTACTGATCTTTCAAAAAGGCATTTAAAGCAGTTGGCAAAATTTGTTAAAGAGGGAATATTATGAAAGAAGCATTATTTAATGATTTAATAAAAAGCATAAAAGAAGCAAGAGAAATTGCAGATGGAAAAAAGAAGCCTTCTCGCAAATTTAAGATTAAACCAGTCGATATTAAATCTATTAGGAAAAAACTAAAGTTTTCACAGGATCAGTTTGCAAATATTGTTGGCATTCCCGTCGCCACTCTTAGAAATTGGGAGCAAGGTAGAACAAACCCCGAAGGCCCAGCCAGAGTTTTAATTACAGCTATTAGAAATAACCCCAGAGGCGTAATTAAAGCCATTAATTCTTAAGTTAGTAATTAATCGTAAGAATTTTAATAATTTTTAGAGCTTGGAGATAAAATAATGTTTAAAGAATTTAAAGAATTTGCAGTAAGAGGTAATGTTATTGACATGGCTGTTGGCGTTATTGTTGGTGCTGCCTTCGGGAAAATAGTAAGTTCACTTGTTAATGATATTGTCATGCCGCCATTGGGAATTTTAATAGGAGGTATAGACTTCTCGAATCATTTTATTGTGTTGTCTGGTACAGGAACATATGCAACGCTTGCAGAAGCAAAAGCAGCAGGCGCAACAACGCTAAACTATGGTTTATTTTTAAATACAACAGTTACATTTTTGATAGTGTCTTTTGTTGTTTTTCTTTTAGTTAAGCAGATAAATAGATTAAAAAGAGAGGAAGACGCAACGTCAATTGTTCCAACGCAGAAATCGTGTCCACACTGTCTGCAAAGTATCTCTATTATGGCAACACGCTGCTCGTTCTGTACTTCTTATCTTGACAAGAAGAAGGAAGAGTTGGAATAATTAGATGACAGATGATAAAGACCTTTATTACAAGACTCAAGAGCAGAAGCAAACAGAGTGGGAGGCGTTATGTACACGTTGTGGTGCGTGTTGCGGAAAAATAGAGGGCGACCCCTGCGAGCATATGGCTGTCGACGATAAAGGTAAGACTTATTGTAGGATATACGAGTATCGTTTCGGATTTCATAAAACGATAAGTGGTAAAATGCTTAAATGTGTTAATATAAGAGACTTAATGCAAACGCAAGATTGGCCCGGCGGCCACTTGTGCGCGTATAAAAAATAAAAAAAAGGAAACTTTATGCCAGTATGCAAATTACAATCTTTTAATTTTATTTTTTTGTTTTACGGGGCTTTTATAGCTATTTTTGGATATATATTCCTAAGAAAAAACAGTAAGTATATGAGCCTTTTAACAGAGCAGTCTTTAAGAAGAAATGGTACCGTTAAAAGTAGATATTTTATTATTCCAACCCTAACGTTTCTTCATAATTTCAAAGAAGTGTCAGTAGCATTAACACATAGGCGCAAGTCGACTCCACCGTACACAAGAGTGTGCGCAACGCTGAATTTAGTTAATGATTGCGATATAATTGTTGCCAAAGAAACTATTTCTTACAAAATCGGAAAAGCCTTTGGTTATGGTGAAATAAAAATAGGGGATGATGCTTTTGATGGGGATTTCTTTATTAGGTCAAAAAATGAGATAGTTGTAAGAAACATTTTAACAGATAAGGTTAAAGCAGCCTTAGATAATATTAAAGATTTAAAGCCAGCGCTTAAGATAGCTAAGAATAAATTTTCTTTTGTTGTTCCGTGTTCTCCAAAAGATACTTATCAATTGGATCAGATAATAGACACTGGCTTGCTTATTTTAAGCCAATTAAAAGACGCAAGTTATATTATGTAAATGCCAATTAAATGTTAAAAATGGCAAGAAATAAGCCAAAAAACACCACTTTTTTAATCTTTTTATCCACGCCTAACTCCTACCTAGTTATATAACCTATTAATACTAATAAGCTTATAAAACTTTGTATTTATTGTAGAAAGCGGTTCCTCAAAAACCCTCCAAACGCCCACTTTAGTCCATTATTTAATATATACTTATAGTAGTTGAACTTTTAAGGGGAATGTTTTTATGAGAAAAAATATATTAAAGTATGTAAGCATAATGCAGATCATTATTTTCTTAGGTAGTATGATATTGCCTAATGCTTCTTTAGCTCAAGGAGTATTTACTCTTACCCCGCCAAATGCTATGGTTTCTTTAAGTTCAGATTACGCTCCCATTATATTACGTGGAATTAAAATTAACCCAGAGAATCCTTTTAAATTTGATTTTATTCTAGATCCCGGAACCTCGCAGGTTCGTGGCGAAGATTTAAAAGAAGA
>JAVCCJ010000053.1 GCA_030765585.1 Candidatus Zapsychrus exili
TGAGGTTTTCTTACAATGGCACGACCCAAAGCAACACGTTGTCTCTCGCCACCAGAAAGTTGTTTGGGACGACGATCTAACACTGGCTTGATACCTAAAATTTCTGCTGCTTCAGTTACTCTGCGATTAATTTCATGCTTTGGATACCCTCTTAATCTAAGACCAAAGGACATATTTTCAGAAACTGTCATATGCGGGTATAGGGAATAGTTTTGAAAAACCATTGCAATATCACGATCTTTAGCAGGAACATCATTTACCAATTTATCGCCTATCCAAATCTTACCTTCTGACAATTCTTCCAAGCCTGCTATCATTCGTAATGTTGTTGATTTTCCACATCCGGAGGGACCAACCAAGACCATAAATTCTTTATTTTCAACTCCTATGTTTATAGAGTTTACTGCCTTCTGATCTGTGCCTGAATATATTTTTGATACATCTTTTAAACTAACATATGCCATATTATGACTTTATTTCTTTATAAATTCTAATTAATAAATTATAAATTCTGAATAAAGATTTATCTCTAACATCAACTACCTGAAAACAAATATCCATTTTTTCATTAGTGGCTATTCTATATAATAATATAAGAATATGCAAATAAAATATTAATATGTCTAAGAATATTAATTATTAGAATAATTAATTATCTGGGCTATCGTACTTTTGAGTTTTGCACGTTCTACGATCATATCGATCAGCCCATGGGCAAGGAGAAATTCAGACTTCTGAAATCCTTCTGGAAGTTTTTGACGAATTGTTTGTTCAACAACACGAGGACCTGCAAATCCAACCAAAGCTTTTGGTTCTGCCATAATAATATCTCCTACTCCAGCAAAAGAAGCCATAATGCCTCCCATAGTAGGATTAGTTAAAACAGAAATGTGCAATAAACCAGCTTCACCATGTTTTGCCAAAGCAGCGCAGGTTTTTGCCATTTGCATCAAAGAAATGGCACCTTCATACATTCTAGCTCCGCCACCAGATCCCGAAACAATGATTACAGGCAACTTATTCTCTATAGCATGCTCAATAACTCTTGTAACTTTCTCGCCGACAACAGACCCCATTGACCCCATTATAAATCTTGAATCAGTAACAGCTATTACTATTTCTTTTTTATTTAGTTTTCCTGTGCCAGTTATAACTGCATCACGTAATTTTGTTCTTTTTTGATCAGACTCCAACTTCTCTTTGTAAGTCTTAGGACCTTTAAATTTCAAAGGATCAACTGACATCATCTCAGCATCCATCTCTTTAAACGTACCATTATCTATAAGCAAGTCTACTCTTTGATAGGCAGTTATAGAAAAATGCCAACCACATTTAGGGCAGACATTATCATTACCTTCTAATTCTTTATTATATGTAACTGCGGCACATTCTGGACACTTAGTCCAAAGCGCTGGCATTTCCTTCTTCTTTACATTAACTAAGGTATATTTCTTTTTACCAAACAAGCTCATATTCTAGTCCAGTTTATATGCTGTTAGTCCGGATAGTACTTTTGGATAAAAATAAGTTGTTTTAGGAGGCATTCTCTCTCCATTTAAAGCTATCTCTTTTAACTGAGAAATTTTAACTGCATTCATTATAAAACTTGCAGCTGCCTTACCTTCATTTACCATATCAATTGCTTCTGACAAATCTTTTGTATAAATAATATCATCTGAAGCAATACCTATTTTATCAAATACAAAATTCTTCAATATAGTCGCATCAAGACTTTTATATTCTTTTGAACCTTCCTTAATATGCTCATCAATAAAAAGCTTATTCTTAAGTCTCAATAACTTAATACCTGACTTTAGATAAAGTCCAAATGCATGTTCATTTCTACCTGCGCGACCCAACAAAACAGCCAGATCATTTTTATTGCTAACTTTATCAATTCTAAAGAATTCCTCCAAGAAACTTAAATCTTCTGGAAATTTTTTAACAATTCTATGCATAGGAAATATTTTCAAATCTTTAGAATCAATATTAGTGAAATATGTCATTACATAATTAAAAGGTTCTTTTCCTGTAGAATTCATTTTCCTTGCTAATCGTGATCTTCTATAATCTTTTGCTACTTGATAGCGATGGTGACCATCTGCAATGAAAATATGTTGCTCTGCTAAAGATTTGTTAATATCTTTTATCATATCTTCATCTTGAAATTGCCATAATTTATGCACAACACCATCTTTATCAATAATGTCCACCAAAGGCTTTTGCGAAACAACATTCTTGTTAAATATCTTCTCAGCCTTCCTATGTTTGTCTGAATAGCAAACAAATATACAGCTAAGACTAGAATTAAGCGCCTTAAGTAATGTAAATCTATCATCTACTGCATGAGCGTGTGTATTCTCATGAGGAAGAACCTTAGAATCTTCTTCATTCGCTAACTCCATAAGAGAAATAAATCCCATTCTGTTATATTTTTGCCCTTGTACCTTATATTCTTGTTTATAAAAATATATTCCTGGCACCTCATCTTGTTTTAATATGCCCTTTTTAAACCAATCCTCATAAACCTTCTTGGCTCTTGTATATTTATTATTATCTTTATCATCCTTTGATTTCTCTTTGGCGAGATCAATATGAACAAAATTATAAGGGCTTAAAGACATAAGCTCGTCTTGTTCTTCAGAAGATATAACATCATATGGCGGTGCCACTACCTTTGACATATCTTTTATTTTTTCTATGTTGTATCGTACCGCATTAAACGGTTTAATTGTAGACATGACTAAACCTTACTTTTATTGTTAAATATAATATAACCGAACGCTCCTATGGCGCTCCCTATTGAATCAGCGAATACATCTAAAACAGATGAATCTCTTCCCAAAACAAATGACTGATGATATTCATCACTTAAACCATAAACAGAAGCTAATAACAAACTTAAAATTAATATTATTTTATTATTAAGCCTATCCGTTGAACAACAAAAGGCTCTACTTAGTAGCAGCCCTAAAGGCACATATTCAATAATGTGCAAAACTTTATCAAAGTGCTTAATATCAACCTTAGCATCTAAATTTGGCAAAGAGGACACCCAAAAGATAATACCAGAATAAACAAACACAGGAAACCAAAATCTAATAAATTTCAAATAATTCTCCCCTATAAATGCCAAATGCCTATTTATCTGACATCGGGCAAGACTTACAGGCAGGCGCGTCTTTTGAAGATGAACAATTTGGCGCGTCTTTTTTCTTATAATCAGTCTCGTAAAATCCGCTTCCTTTAAATATAACGCCCATTCCAGCACCTATTAGTCTCTGCAAAGTCTTTTTTCCGCAATCAGAACACTTTTCAAGTTCCTTATCTGTCATTGACTGTAAGATCTCAAACGTATAATTACAATTTGAACATTCATATTTATATGTTGGCATATCTATTACCTATTTAAATACCTTTTTTATCTTCTCTTTTATACTTTCTTGCTTTTCGCCCACTTTTTCACCAGATTCTGCTGCAAATTCTTCCAATAAAGCCTTTTGTTTAGCATTCAAACTCTTTGGGACCTGAATCATAACCTTAACATACTGATCACCTCCTGATCTTCCATGAACATCAGGCATACCTTTACCTTTTAATCTAAATATCTTACCACTTTGAGTTGCTGCTGGTATTTTCATAGAAACTTTTCCAGAAAGCGTAGGAATTGATACTTCGCCACCTAAAGCAGCTATTATAAATTGGAGCGGAAACTCAATAACAATATCATTCCCATCTCTATGATAAATATCATGAACAAGAACATGTATATATAAATACAAGTCTCCTGCTCCTCCCTTTGCTATCTCTCCTTCGTTTCTGACCCTCAAACGAGATGTATTATCAACTCCAGCTGGTATTGTTACATCAATATTCCTCGTAACCTTAGAGTAACCTTTTCCATTACATTTAGCACAATAGTCTGTAATTATTTTGCCTTGTCCACCACAGCTAGAACAAGCTTGAGCCATTCTAAAGAATCCGCTTGATGCAACAACCTGACCACGACCATCGCATGCTTGACATGTCTTTAATTTGCTCCCTGATTTTGCACCTGAACCGTCACAAGTTTCGCAATGTTCATTTCGAGGAATTTTTATCTTTTTCTTTACCCCACTAAAAGCTTCTTCTAAAGTGATATCGGCTTCATATTGTATATCTCTTCCGCGACGAACATAGTTTGATCTACCTCCCGACGAAGAACCACCAAAACCTGATGAACCTCCAAAGAATTGACTAAAAATATCACCTAAACCCGCATCTCCAAAAACACTACTAAAATCAGCTCCACCAAAAATATCATCTGATGTAAAGTTTTGATCTATGCCTGAATGACCATATTGATCATACATTTGTCTTTTCTTTGAATCAGATAAAACTCCATATGCCTCGGATATTTCTTTAAACTTTTCCTCAGACTCTTTTTTATCTGCCTCAGCAACTCTATCAGGATGATACTTTAAAGCCAAAGAACGATATGCTTTCTTAATTTGCTGTAAAGTAGAACCTTTTTGAATACCTAAAACTTCATAATAATCTTTCTTCAATTTTTATTCTTTCTTTTCGTCATCTTCCGCCTTAAAATCAGCGTCGATAACGTCTTCTTTATCTTTAGAATCACTTTTCTTGTTTTCTTCGGCGTCACCAGCTGCTTGAGCTTGATCGCCACCAGCTGCTTGATCCCCACCAGCTGCTTGTTGAGAAGCCGTTGCTTTATAAACTTCCTCAGCTAACTTATGGCTTGCTTTCTGTAAAGACTCCATAGAACTTTTTATTTTATCTAAGTTTTTTTCCTTAATAGCCTCTCTTAAAGTCTCTAATTCTTTTTCAATATTAGCTTTTTCATCATCAGATACTTTATCGCCATAATCTTTAACAGCTTTTTCAGTCGAATAAACAACTGCGTTTGCTTGGTTAACAACTTCAACTTCTTCTTTTTTCTTTTTATCTTCTTCAGAATATTTCTCAGCTTCTTTAACCATCTTGTCAATCTCTTCATCAGATAACTTTGTAGAAGCCGTAATCTTAATTGATTGTTCTTTTCCTGTTCCTTTGTCTTTAGCTGAAACATGAACAATACCGTCTGTATCAATATCAAAAGTTACTTCTATTTGAGGAACTCCACGAGTAGCAGGTGGAATACCAACTAAATCAAAACGACCTAATTCAGTATTATCTGCTGCCATTTGACGTTCACCCTGCATAACTCTTATTGTTACAGCCGATTGATTGTCATCTGCTGTTGAAAATATTTGAGACTTCTTAATAGGAATAGTTGTATTTCTTTCAATAAGTTTTGTAAGAATTCCACCCATGGTTTCAATTCCTAAAGTAAGTGGAGTAACGTCTAGAAGTAAAACTTCTTTAGCCTCTCCTCTGACTATACCTGCTTGAATAGCAGCGCCCAATGCAACACATTCCATTGGATCAATTCTACGTTCTATTTTTTGTCCTACTTCATCTTCTACAAACTTTTGTACTATAGGCATACGTGTTGGACCACCAACAAGAATTACTTTATCAACCTTAACATCTTCGCCTAATTTTGATGCTGCGTCTTTTAACGCTTGTACGATAGGCTGACGACATCTATCAACAATAGGAGCAACCATGCTCTCTAGCTTTGCTCTATCAATTGTCAAAGTAAGATGCTTCGGCCCGGTTGCATCAGCAGTAATAAATGGGAGATTTATCTCTGTTGATACTGTAGATGAAAGCTCAACTTTTGCCTTTTCAGCTGCTTCTCTTAATCGCTGAAAAGCCATTTTATCGTTTGTTAAATCAACGCCTGATTCTTTCTTGAATTCTGATACAATATATTCAATTAATAAATTATCCATATCAGTTCCGCCAAGATGATTATCTCCGCTGGTCGATAAAACCTCAAATGTTGCTGCTTTATGATCTTCGTCCCATCCCATTTCTAAAACAGTAACATCAAGAGTTCCGCCACCAAAATCAAAAACCATAATATTTTGTTCTTTACCTGCTTTATCAATTCCATAAGCAAGACATGCAGCAGTTGGCTCATTGATTATTCTTAACACCTTAAGACCTGCGATCTCGCCTGCATCTTTTGTAGCTTGTCTTTGGTTATCATTAAAATAAGCAGGAACAGTTATAACTGCCTCATCAACAGTCTCTCCAAGATATTTCTCAGAATCAGCTTTTATCTTTTGTAATATAAAAGAACTTATCTGTTGTGGCGTAAATTCTTTATCTCCAACCTTAAATTTCTCATTTGTCCCCATTTTTCTTTTAGCTGCATAAATAGTTCCTTCAGAATTTATTGGGGCTTGCCTTTTTGCAGGCTCTCCTACTAGACGCTGTCCATCTTTTGTAAATGCTACAAAAGAAGGAAATGCCTTGCCTGATGCAACACCAGCTCCTTCTGCCGAAGGAATAATGACAGGACGTCCTGCCTCCATAATTGCTGCAGCTGAGTTTGAAGTTCCTAAATCGATTCCTATTGCTTTTCCCATTTCTTTTACCTCCGTATAGTTACTGCTCAGTAAATATTATTTACCACTTTTCTTTATTAATTATTTCTTTTTTGCTACTTTTACTTTTGCTGTTCTTATTACTTTCTCTCCTAGAAGATATCCTCTTTGTAATTCTTCTAAAACAATTCCATCTTCTTGATCCTCTGTTTCTTCTTGCAAAAGAATTTCACAAGAATTCGGATCAAAAACTTTACCATTTGCTTCAATTAGTTTTACTCCATTTTTAACCAACATCTCATCAATTCTTTTCATTATCATTTCAATGCCTTTTAAAAATGCATCATAATCCTGATGTTTAGCTTCTGCAGCGTCAACTGTTCTATGAAGATCATCTAGCACATCTAAGAATTGAGTAATAATACCTTCATTGGCATATTTAACAAATTCTATTTTCTCTCTTTCCATCCGCTTGCGAGCATTCTCAAAGTCAGCATAAAGTCTAAGATACTTATCTTTATAATCTGCTAATTCATCATTAAGCTTTTTATGCTCTGACTCTTTAATTTTAATTGTCTTATCTTTTATTTCTTTGGTTTTATTCTGTTCTTTTTCCATTTTTTATACTATCTCTTCCATTAATTCAGAAAAATAATCTAAAGTTGATACAACACGTCTGTAATTCATGCGTGTTGGGCCTAAAATAGCTATTCTACCTGATGCGCCATGCTTTGTTTTGTATCCAGAGACAACTAACGAACATATATTAATATCCTGGCATGGCATTTCTTGACCAATAAAAACTTCAATTCTCTTAGCCAATTCTCTATTTATAATCTTAAGTAGTCTCTCTTTATCGTCTAGAGTCTTTAATATACATCTTATTTTATTCAAATCTTGGTACTCAGAGTATCCAACAATAAAATTTGTTCCCTGACAGAACATTTTATTCCCTTGACCATCAATTGATACAATACTTGTACAATTAGTCATATCAGAAAGAACTTTCGACGTTTTCTCTAGCAAAACATCTAACTCTTTTTTTTCTTGGGAATATTCCTCTTTTATTTTCTGTTTTTCTTCGTCAAGTAAACCCATTTCTGTTAAAAAATTATCTACATAATAACGATAACCTTTTTGGGTGGGCACGCGACCGGCTGAAGTATGAGGATGAGTCAAAAATCCCTCTTCTTCTAATTCAGCAAATATATTCCTTACAGTTGCTGAGCTTAAATCTAGAGAAAATTCTCTTACAATAGTCTTAGAACTTACTGGTGCCATTGTGCCAATATAATGATTAATAGCAAGGTTTAATAACCTGTCCTTCCTTGCCTTAACATCTGTTAAACGTGGTGTCATTTAAATACCCTATTTATATAATTTAAATAATACAAACAATTTAGTTTTCTGTTTTAATTTAGCACTCTTGTTCTTTGATTGCTAAGCAAAGAATTATAACAAAAAACCCTTTGATGTCAATATGAAATTTTTTATAGCTATTAAAAGGGCAGGAAGCTTAAATTTCGAGCTCTTTTGCAATAACAAGTAGCTTATCTAAATAAGTTTCAATAGAGGTAGGATTGTCATGCAGATCATTTAAACTTGGCTTATACGTTACAACTGAGCTAAACTCCAGCACTATCAAACCATCTGTAATTCTTAGAGACAAAACTGGATGTCCAAGTCTATTTTGGTTCTTAAAAGAAGAAAATATACTAATTATTTTGCTATTATCAAGAATTTTATTAGCTACAGCAACATTACTAGCATATATATTGAAATCCTTCAATTGTTTGGGAACTTTTACACGCGATATGTCCTTTTTCCCGCCACCAGAAGTATCAGATACGGTCATAAAATCTAAGCGCATTGTTTCTGCTCGTCTTTTTTCAGTAAATCTTAGTATTAAATCATTTCTTATTTTTACCTTTAAATACGCTTTATTTATTACTTTTGCAAAAATCTTATCTTCTATATCTTCATAAATAAAATCATAACCTTCAAAAACGAAAGATATTCTAAAAGATTTTTCTTGGTCCTCTATGGGCTCTCGTTTTTTTTCTAAAATCTTCTCCATTTTATTTAAAAAACTCTCTCTTGAAGTAACACTAGAAGAGGAAGAAAACATTCCGAAAAAAATAATGCCCGCAAACATTAAAACACCAATAAGTATATATAAAATAATCATAATTTAAATTTAATTCTCACTTAACATAAGATTCCCATACTTATTATACTCTCTATATGAAATTTTAACACCATCTCTAAATATGCGCTTATTTTTTATATTTCCATTTTCATGATACGTTGAAAAAGCACCGCTTTGTTTCCCGCCTTTGAACCATCCCACTTCTTTTACTGCACCATCTTCATAAAACTCTCTATAAAGACCATGTTTTTTACCGTCTTTAAGCGAAACTTCTCTGAACAATTCTCCTGATTTATAATATTCTTTAACTGGACCTTCTTTTACAACTAAACTGCCGTCTTCAAGAGTGCCTTCTCTTTTTAAGAACCCTTCTATATCGTATTCTTTAATAGAGCCTTTTGGCATACCATTTTCTGCCTCAAATGTTCTAATAAGTCTTGACTCCTTGTCGAATTCTTCAATAATTCCAGATTGAATTCCATCTTTAAACCAAGCTGTTCTTAAAACATATCCTGATGTTGTATATTCTTTGGAAAGTCCATTTTCTAAACCATTTTTATATTCTCTCTCATAATGGAGTTTACCGCTTCTATAATATTCTTTCATTATTCCTTTTGGAACACCAAAGTCATAGTAAACTTGCGATTTCAATGTACCATCAGCATAAAATAACTTCCCAAATCCGTTAAGTAAACTATCTTTATATTTCGCCTCCGCCTTTAAAAAACCATTCGGATGATAAATGCGCGCCTTTGATTGTAAAACTCCATTGACATAAAGGCCTTCGCCCTTGAGCATTCCAGCTTTATAAAAAGAATTAAAATACCCATTAGGCAAACCATTTTTATAGGTTATTACTCTTTTAAGCTCGCTGGTATCATAATATTGCTCATACGCTCCATCGTCGAGCTTAGGCCAGGCATGTGCGCTAAAAGACAATCCAAGAACAATAAAGATAATAATAAATATTTTCATATTAAAACATTATACCATTTTACTAAATTTTTGTGAATTTACCTATAATGCTAGTTGGCACTGCAACACGAATATTAATTTTATCAGAATAATATTTTATAGAATAAACCTGACCCTGTTGATGTGCAAGGCCGACCAAATCCATTCTATTCATTGGGACATCTACATTTATTTCAATAAAAAGAGCTGATAACATCTCACTTATTTCAATTAAAAGATTATCTACCCCTTCTTTTGTATGCGCTGACGTACTTACTGCATTCTCAAAATTACCTTCTAAACTTTCAAGCCAACTTTTATCTTCTAATTTATCAATCTTATTAAAAACATTTATTATTGGCTTATCTAAAACTTGAAGCTCATCTAATACCTTTATAACAGAATCTCTCAAATTCCTAAAAGTAGGATGGCTTACATCAATGACATGTAAAAGCACATCAGCTTGTTTTACTTCTTCTAAAGTTGTTTTAAAAGCCTCAATAAGATCGTGCGGAAGCTCGTGCATAAAACCAACCGTATCAGACAATATAACGTGCTGTTTGTTAGGCAAAATAAACTGCCTTGATAAAGAGTCAAGGGTTGTAAAAAGACCGTCTTTTGTTACTTGATCAGACTCAGTTAGAAGATTAAGCAAAGTAGACTTCCCTGCATTAGTATAACCAACTAAAGCTACAGCTGGAACCTGCGTATCTTTTCGTTTCTTTCTTTTTAAATTTCTAGATAGAGATACACTTGCAAGTCCCTTTTTAAGTTTAGATATCTTTGAATTTATTAATCTTTTATCAATTTCAAGTTTTGTTTCACCTGGACCTAATGTTCCGATTCCACCACCTAAACGAGACATCTCAACACCACGCCCAGTAAGTCGTGGCAAAAGATATTGAAGTTGAGCAAGTTCTACCTGCATTTTTCCTTCTGCACTTGTTGCACGACGGGCAAATATGTCTAAAATAAGTTGATTCCTGTCAATAACTCGCGCTTTTAACTCTTTTTCTAAATTCCTTTTTTGAGATGCTTTTATGTCCTGGCTAAATATGATTGTATCAGCATCTACCCCAGATGATAAACTAGCTATCTCTTCTATTTTTCCCTCTCCAATCAAATGACTAGCAGATGGCTTTAAAATGCTAACAATTATTCCACCGACAACCTTCGCATCAGCTGCCGTAACAAGATTTTCCATTTCTTTTAAAATATCATTAGATAACCACGTATTTCTCTGCTTCTTAAAATCAACTACCACAAGAAAAACTTTTTCTTTTTGTTTTGTATTATCCATACTTATTTTTGACATAATATTTTACCTGCTATCAATTTAGCGTCTAATTTATTATCAACTTTAATCCATTTTATTCTTTTATCGCGACGAAACCATGTAAGCTGTCTCTTTGCATAATGACGAGTATTAAGTTTCATGAGATATTTAAGCCTATCTATATCATACTCTCCATCTAAATACCCTTGTATCTCCTTAATACCAATAATACCAGCTGCTGTATAATTTATTTCTTTTTTTCTTAATTTCTTAACCTCGTCAATCGCTCCCTGTTCAATCATAATATCTACTCTATTATTTATTTTCTCATAAAGCTTCTCTCTTATCACATCTAATGCAAAAATTGATATATCATATTTGCGCCAAATTCCCTCTCTCTCTTTTTGCATCTCTGTTATAGGCCTTTTTTCTACCATGGCAACCTCTAGAGCTCGAATAACTTTTTTTAAATCATTAGGATGAATTTTCTCTGCAGCCTTTTTGTCTTCTTTAGTAAGCAATCCATAAACGTAATCATTTCCTTTTTCTGCCGCCTGCTGTCTAAAATGCTCTCTTAAGGCCTCATCTTTTTTGCCACCTTCAAAAATACCGTCTAATAATATTTGCATATAAAGACCGCTTCCCCCGACAACAATAGGAACTTTATCTTTTTTATGAATTTTATCTATTGCCTCTATTGCCAATTTATTAAATTTTACTACATCAAATTTATCCTCAATCGATACGATATTAATCAAATGATGGGGAACTTGTTTTTGATCCTCTTTTGTTGGCTTATTACTTATAATGTTAATTTCTTTATACACTTGCATAGCGTCAGAAGATACAATTTCTCCTTTAATCTTAAGGGCTAATTCTAATGCTACATTAGATTTTCCGCTTGCGGTAGGACCTACAATAAAAATGATTTTCTTTTGATTCATAGAATAGGAACAACATTGATTGTCATTGCGAGGAGGCGTTTTAAAAAACCAAGCCGACGTGGCAATCTAGTTTTTCTGAGATTGCTTCGTCGCTTCTATTAATTGTATAGCTCCTCGCAATGACAAAACGTTTAGAAATTAAAATCAATCGAAGTAATTATTTTGTAATCATTCTTCTTTTTATCAATAACAGGGTTTGAATTGAAATCATCAATAAAACTTAATCGCCATGCTAAGTTATCATTTATAGGATTAACTAAAGATGTTTCGGAATGTATTCGATATCGCTCTGAATCTTTTAACGATGGATATAATGTTAAGTCTTCTGAAAATGTAAGATTATTAAAAAGCTTCTTTTCTATATAACCTCTTGGAATAAACACGACGCTACTATCATCTTTTGTATTATCACGATAAACAGTTCTCTCTAAACCAAATGCACCTTCTGCCATTGCTTTAAAATTTTGACTATCAGAAAACCAATATCCAACACCAGATGAAGGTATAAGGCGATAATCTATATTACTAAATCTATCTTGCTCTGCTTCCAATTTATAAAAATGATACCACTTTAAATCCTCCGCAAAACTATACGCATAACGAAGAGAGCCATAAACTTTCTTAGAATCCATCTTGTCATTTGCAGATGATGTATATATACCTAACTTTATATTAGTTTCATTACTGTCTGTTTTCTTATCTAAAGTTATTTCACCTGAAAGCTGACTTGATCTAGTATTACCGGAAGATTTGTTATAACCCAGAGAGCCTTTTTTATCCCAAACAGGCTTCCTAGCTTCTTCTATTGCAACAACGACCTCTTTTTCTTCAATAATAAAACTCTTTGATATAACTACCTGCCCCATCGCCTTTGCTTCTATGGTTATAGTTTCATCAGTTTGCTCAATAATATTTCCTGTAATTCTGTCACCATTTTTAAGATTAATTTCCTCTGCAAAAGATACTGACATATTAAGAAATGCTGCTAAGAGAATAATAATTACTGTCTTCATAATACACCTTTAAAATAAATATTAATAAGGTCTGTATACTATCATAATTTATTATTAATAACAACTACGGTGGATTGAGCAAAACGAGAGGATATTTTTAAATAAACAATCTAAAAACTAGGGCCACAAACTAAGGCCTGTTGGTGGGTCAAACTGGCGTATAAGCTGATCGCCAGTTAGTTCTTGGATATGATATTCTGCAGCAAAAATCTTTGTTCCAAGCATCAAATGACCACCATAGCATTGACCTTCAAAATCAGCTAAAGTAATATGAGCGTGTACGAAAATCTCTTCGTCTTTTAGAGAAATATTACCAATGCAGGCTGTAATCTCGAGTTTTTTATCTAGATCAATGCAATCAACATATTTTTGTTCTTTTTGCTTATAATACCCCATATTGGCAGATGTAACTGCGCCAATTACGGAAAATACTCCCATATTTATATTATTTTCCTTACACACCTCTGCCAAAGATTCCAACAAATCTGCTTTGTGTGGCAGTCTTCCAATAAATATTCTTCCCTTTTCTGCTTGCATATTTTTTCTCCAATTTACAACTCGTACGGGCGGGTTTTAAACCCGCCCGTATATTCGGGAGGGTCTATGACCCTCCCCTACAGATTTATTTATTTTTCAAATAATCCGAAATGATCTGTTTATGATCAAAAGCATAATCCTGAGTCAGCAAATCTTCATATTTGACAACTTTTAAATCTTTTGCATCATCGCCTGATCGCGGAACACCTACTCCCCTTGCTATAAAAACAGTTGAGACCGTATGAAATCTTGGATCGCGACCAATTTTAGAATATGTGTGAAGTTGTTTTAAATTTTCTAAATCAAGATTCGTTTCTTCACGTGCTTCACGAATAGCAGCTTCCTCTAAGCTTTCACCATAATCAACAAAACCTCCTGGCAGCGCCCAGCCATATGGCGGATTAGAGCGTTCAATAATAATTATTCCATCTTCAGTTTCAATAATAATATCAACCGTTACATAAGGCTCAAATCCTAAATCTTCCTGAATGTGTCTAACATACCCTGTTACAGTTTTATTAAAAACATCGAATACCTTATCATCAAAAAGACAAAAAATAATTTCTTTAATTACTGTATCATTATTACGCAAAAATTTTAAAACTTCTTGAGTCATAATTTTTGCAGCACCAACTAAAGGGAAATATCCAGTACCGCAACCTAAAGCAACAAATGCAATTGAATTTATTTTAAGTTCATTTGCACACCTTAGTGCACTTGCCGCAGATGCGCGAACTTTATCTTGATCAGTCTTAAAATCCATTCCCATTGTTGCCGCATGAATTACATATTTTGTTTTTAAAACTCCAGCAGAAGTATATACGGACTCTCCAATTTCAATAGGACCTTTTTCAACGGCCTCTTGTTCTATTTCCACTCCACCTTTTTTTCTAATAACACCCGCAACGCCACCGCCCATAACAAGCTTATTATTTGCAGCATTTACTATTGCATCAACGTTCAGTTCCGTAATATCTGCTTTTACTATTTTAAGCTCAGTATTCTTTATTCTCACTTTACAAACTTCCTCGCTAAATCAATAGCTTCTTTTTTTGTTTTAATTTTCCCTAAAGATTGCTTTTCTTCAATTTCTAACAAAATTTTACTAAATAGCGGCGATGGTTTTATCTTTAGTTTCTTAATCAAATCATTACCATCTATTAGACGTACAAAAGGCTCTTCTTTTACTTTTGCAAAATATCTACCAATCAAATTTAAACATATTTCTTCATGATGTTTTTGATCTTCCTCTGTTGTAAGTGGACCTCTAGTAGAACGTTGATCAGCCAAAGATAAAAACGCCGTACTTACTGCCTCATCTTTTGTGTCGCGAAAATAGCGATATATTGCCCGTTCCGTTGGCTTTTTAAAATTAGAAAGATATCCTGGACGAAGATGCCACATAACCATATCTTCTAATGCATGCCTTTCAGCAATAGATATCTTTAACATATCTGCAATGTACTTAACTATTTTTCTACCCTTATGTTCATGTCCATGAAAAGAAAAATGATTTCCTTCTTTTTTCTTTGTATCAGGTTTTCCGATATCATGCAAAAGAGCTGCTAATTTAAGCGTCTCTTTTCTCGTCCTGTTTCCACTTAAGTGTTCATTTAAATAATCTAAGGTCTCCTGGCATTTTAAACCTTTAATTATTTTCTCAACCTGAGCAACAGTTTCAAGAGAATGCTTCCACACATTTAAATGATGGTATCCACCTTGTTTGCAATTAAACATAACCCTAATTTGAGGAATAATAAGCTCAAGCAAACCCTGTTTATGCATGTGTTTTAAAACGCTTACTGATTTAGGCGTCTTTAATATCTTAAATAACTCCTCGGTTATCCTTTCATAAGAAACATCTCTTATTAAATCTTTATCTTTTTTAATCTGCTTTAAAGTACTATCTATAATTTTAAAACCCAATGCTGCATTTAAACTAAATGCGCGCATCATTCTTAATGGATCTTCTTTAAAAGCCTTTGCATAAACCAACTTAATAACTTTCTTGTTTATATCGCGAACTCCTCCTTTAATATCTATCAAAATATCTTTTAAATCAGAAGATTCTTTTAAAGATTTAAGATTTAAAGACAAGGTATTTATAGTAAAATCGCGATGTGCAATATCTCCTTTAAATGTCTTTGCTCTAAAATCGGCAAAATCAAAAGTGTATATTTGTTTGTTTTTCTTTTTAACGACACGTGCACATCCATTATCACGATCCAGAAGTACATATGCACCTTTTATTCTAGTAGAAAATTCTTTTGCTATTTTTAATGCATTCTTCTCGACGGCAAAATCAAAGTCTTTACCAAATACACCTAACACATGGTCTCTTAAGAAACCACCTACAAGATAAATTTCTACCTTATTTCTCTTAGAAATATCTTTAATAATTTTTAATTGAGGATAGTCGTTTAGGAAGGACATAGTGTGATATGGTTTGGTTTATTTCGCTTTAAAAATAACCGCTTTTTCTATAACTTCTTCTAAAGCATATATTGGAGCTCCTGCACGAACAGCCAGGGCAACGCCATCAGATGGCCTTGAATCTACTATTGTTTCATTACCGTCTTTTGTTCTTATTTTTAATTTTGCATGAAAAGTGTTATCTACCATCTTATCTATTATTAAACATTCCAGCTCAGCATCTAGGCTTTCTAACATTAAAAGAAGAAGATCATGGGTCATTGGCCTTGGTGGATTTATCCCAGACACATTCATCTTAATACTCGATGCCTCTAAGAAACCAATAACAATAGGAAAATGACGTTCGCCACCTTTTTCTTTTAGAACAATTATCTGATCTTGTCTTTTTTCATCTATAATTATTTTGTTTAACTCAATTTCTATCATAATCTAACTCTTACCTTTTTCTTTATTTAACATTACTTTAAGTTCATTCATAAATTGATTTACATCTTTAAATTGTCTATAAACTGATGCAAATCTTACGTAGGCTACTTCATCTAATCCTGCTAACTTTTCCATAATAAGCTCGCCTAAATCTTTAGAAGCCACTTCTCTATCGTATTTCTTTTGAACAACGCGCTCTATATCAAGAGTAAGTTCTTCTATTTTCTGAATACTTACAGGTCGTTTCTCACACGCTTTAATAAACCCTGCTATAATCTTCTTTCTATCAAAAGGCTGTCTTCTTCCATCACGTTTTACAACCATAAGAGCAACATGTTCAACGTATTCGTAAGTAGTAAAACGCTTTTCACATTTTAAACATTCGCGACGTCTACGAATACCTGCCCCATCGCTTGTTAATCGCGAATCAACAACTTTTGTATCATGATGATTACATAGAGGACATTTCAATTTCGGACTCCAGACTTAAGCGTTTAACTCAGCGTATATTGGAAATTCTTTTGTAAGGGTCTCTACTTCAACCTTTACTTTTTCTAGCTCAACATCATTATCTTTATTTAAGATCGCTTTATCAATTAATTTTGCTATTTTTACCATTTGCTCCTCACCCATACCTCTAGTTGTTACAGCAGGCGTTCCAATTCTTATGCCACTTGTAACAACAGGCGATTCAGGGTCGAAAGGAATAAGATTTTTGTTAACTGTGATGCGAACTCTATCTAAAACAATTGCCGCTTCTTTTCCTGTAATCTTTTTAGAGCGCAAATCTACCATAAAAAGATGATTATCTGTTCCACCAGCAACTATTCTGTATCCCAAATCTTCAAGAGATTTTGCAAAAGTTTTAGCATTATCAATAACTTGTTTCTGATATTTTTTAAAATCATCGCTTAGCGCTTCTTTAAAAGAAACTGCTTTAGCTGCAATAACATGCATTAAAGGTCCACCCTGAATTCCAGGGAAAATTCTAGAATCTATCTTCTTTGCAAACTCAGATTTACAAAGTATCATTCCTCCACGAGGACCACGCAATGTTTTATGAGTTGTAGTTGTTACAAACTCTGCATATTCTACAGGATTTGGATGAAGTCCCGTTGCCACAAGTCCTGCGATATGTGCCATATCAACAAAAAGATAAGCGCCTACTGAATCACATATTTCTCTAAACCTTTTAAAATCAATTGTTCTAGAATATGCTGATGCACCTGCGACTATCATTCTTGGCTTATGTTCTTTTGCTAAAGCTTCTATTTCGTCATAATCTAATGTCTCTGTCTCTTTATTTACCTTATAAGACACAATATTATAAGATAATCCAGAAAAGTTAATCTTTAACCCATGGGTCAGATGTCCACCACAGGCTAAATCCAAAGCTAAGATAGTATCATTATAATCTAAGGCTGCTAAATAAACTGCCATATTAGCCTGAGACCCAGAATGAGGCTGAACATTAACATGTTCTGCTCCAAAAAGCTTTTTCGCTCTTTCAATAGCAAGGCGCTCTGCAACATCAACATATTCACAGCCACCATACCAACGCGCAGCTGGATATCCTTCAGCATATTTATTTGTCATAACGCTGCCTTGTGCTTCTAAAACAGCCTCGGACACTATATTTTCAGATGCGATAAGTTCTAAATTATTCTGCTGTCTTGAAATTTCTTCTTGTACTGCATCATATATTTCTGGATCAATAGATTTTAGATTTCTCATTATTTCTCCCTGCTTATTTTAATTTTAATCCTTTTTCTATTTTCTTTATTTGCCCAACACGTCTTTTATGTCTTATTTGTTTAGAACCTTCAAACTCTGAAGACAACCATATATCAACTATTTTCTGAAGTTCACTCTTTTTAACAAAATTAGCTCCCAAAACAAGTATATTAGAATTATTATGCTGACGAGACAAAGCTGCAACTTTTGAATTATAACATACAGCGGCATAAGCACCTTTAACCTTATTAGCAGCTATTGCTTGGCCTATACCCGTCATACAAACAAGTATGCCTCTGTTATTTCTAGATTCAACAACCTGACTAGCTACTCTATAAGCGATTCTAGGATAATCAAAACTTTTTATATCAGCGCTATGAATTCCAACATCAACAATTTCATAACTACGCTTTTCTAAATTCTTTATAATATTCTTCTTTATATCAAACCCTCTATGATCTGCACCAATATAAATCTTCATGATTATTGCCTTCCTATCTCTAATGTCATTCCTGCGAATGCAGGAATCTCCTTTTTAGATCCCGACAAGCTGCTAAAGCATCTGTCGAGATAAATTCGCAGACGGCCTTTTAGCCTATAATTTATGTCGCCCTTCAGGCTCCATAAATTATCTGCTCATTTAAATTAAACCAACTATTTTATTAACTGCTTTCTTTATTATATTAAAACACTCTCTATAAGATTCACGTGATGTACCTATTGGATCAGGAACATCTTGATTTTCTTCAATTTCACTTGGCAAACTAGAAAACTCTTTTAAAAGATAAATTCTTTTTTCAACTTCAGGAATACGATCTAAAATTTGACTACGATGAGCACGAGTCATAACGCATATAAGATCTGCTTTTTTCAATAATAAACTAGTCAAAGGTTGCGACAAATGATTCGTTGCATCAATATTATCTTCTTTCAAAATAGCAACCGCATCTAAACTCGCCTGGGTTCTCATAAGAACACCAGTTCCTGCAGATACGGACTCGATATCATCTCTATCTTTCGCTGCATCTCTCAATAAATATTCTGCCATAACAGATCTACAACTATTTCCAGTACAAACAAAAAGTACTGTCTTAGTTTTGCTAATCTTTTCTATGTCTTCCTTACTTACACTTCCTTCTCTTAATATAGTTGGGGCATCCTTAGTTAAATCAACTACTGTTGATCCCTTACCTATTTCTGATTTACCACCATCTATTGCAATATCAACTAAACCATCTAAATCAACTAAAGCATCTTTACATGTCGCAGGCTCAGGCTTTCCATCAAGATTCGCAGATGTAGCAACAATTGTACATTGTGCTTCATATGCCAATCTTAAAGCTATATTATTGCTAGGCATTCTAACGCCTATCGTTTCATTCTCAACCTTAGAAGGTACAACAACAGTCAATGGCCCTGGCCAATATTTATCAATGAGCTTATATAAGATCAGTTTACTAAACGTCGTATGCTGTGCTATCAAATCTTTCTGGTAAACTAAAACAGAAAATGGTTTTGCCTCTGGTCTTTTTTTAACTTCTCTTAGCTTACTTACTGCCGCTTCGTTTGAAGAGTCCACAGCTATACCATAAACTGTCTCAGTTGGAAAAACAACTAATCCTCCCTGACGAATAATTTTAGCGCAACGAATTATTCCCTCTGGATTAGGGTTCTGTGGATTTATCTTTATAATTTCTGTTTTCAATTTAGATCAATATTTAAGATTTTCTCTTTTTGATCTAATTTAAACTTCTCTAACTTTGCCTCTATATCTTTATCTTCTAATCCTAAAATTCTTAAAGCCAACAAAGCTGCATTCTTTGCACCTGGTATTCCAACAGCAACTGCTGCAACAGGAACTCCTGGTGGCATTTGAATGGTAGACAATAAAGCATCCATACCATTTAAAGCTGTCGCGTCAATTGGAACTCCAATTACAGGCAAACTAGTATGAGCTGCAACAACTCCCGATAAAGCAGCTGATGCTCCCGCACCACAAATAACAATTTTAACGCCTCTCTCCTTTAATCCTTCGGCGTATTCAACTGTTTCTTTTGGAGTCCTATGAGCTGAAAGCACTCTGACTTCAGGAGTTATATTAAAATCTTTTAAAATTTTAACCGTTTCTTCCATTATAGGAAGATCTGACTTACTTCCCATCATCACTGCTACTTTTATTTGACTCATAATTCCCTCCCTAATATATTATTGTGACACCGTGTTCTTTAAGGCTTTAGCGCCTATATCTCTTCTAAAAAAACAACGATCAAACTTTACTTTCTCAACTACTTCATAAGTATTTCTAATTGCTGCTCCTATATCATCTCCAAATCCTGTTATACCTAACACTCGACCTCCAGACGTAACTATCTTGCCATCTTGATTTTTAGTTCCTGCATGAAATATAACAGCATCAGTACCTTCAGTTGCTTTATCTAACCCTTGTATTTCACAACCCTTATCATACGCTCCTGGATATCCACCTGAACTCATAACAACACATACACAAGCTCTCTTATCCCACAAAAGCTCTGCCTCATTAAGGCGACCTTCACAACTTGCAATCATAACATCAATAATATCGCTTTTAAGCCTTGGTAAAATTGCTTGTGTCTCAGGATCTCCAAGACGAACATTAAATTCTAATACAAATGGACCCTTTTCTGTAATCATCAGCCCCGCATATAAAATTCCCTTGAAAGGAGCACCTTCTTGTATCATTCCATCTATAGTAGGGTTTATTACAAGCTCTTCAATTGTTCTAAACATTTCTTGTGTTGCAACTGGTGCCGGAGAATATGCTCCCATTCCACCTGTGTTTGGCCCTAGGTCATCGTCAAAAATTCTCTTATGATCCTGAGAAGAATCTAATAATAAATAATTCTCCCCATCACTTACGGCTAATATTGAAACCTCCTCGCCCACTAAACATTCTTCTATAATTATCTTCTCACCAGCCTCTTTGAAAACTTTGTCTTCCATTATTTGTTTTAAGGCTTCATCTGCTTCTTCTTTATCTTTACAAATGATAACTCCCTTACCTGCTGCAAGTCCATCAGCCTTAATAACAATAGGAAATTCTACATCTAATAAAAAATCTTTCGCTTTATTTATGTCTTCAAATACTTTAAATGCCGCAGTAGGAATACCATATTTATACATAAACTCTTTAGAAAAAGCTTTGCTTCCTTCGAGCTGTGCTGCTTTCTTGCTAGGTCCAAAAACTTTCAACCCCTTTTCTTCAAAAACATCAACACTCCCTGCTGCTAAAGGAACTTCTGGTCCTATAACTGTTAAGTCTATTGCACGCTCCAAAGCAAACTGAGCCAATCCTTCTATGTCGTCTGCCTTTATATCAACACATTCTGCTATGGATTCTATTCCTCCATTGCCTGGCGCACAGAAAACTTCTTTAACTTTAGAGCTTTGCTTTATTTTCCAAACCAATGTATGTTCGCGACCACCTGATCCAACAACTAAAACTTTCATAATATTACTTTCCTCTTAGTATCGTTAACAACCTCGCCTATTAAATAATTTTTAATCTTAAGATTATTTAGAAAAACCATAATATTAGCTGCTTGTGCCTTATCTACTACTAAAACCATACCAATGCCCATGTTAAATGTACGATACATTTCCTCGTCGCTTACATTACCTTTTTCCTGCAAAATATTAAATATTTCAGGAACAACCCAGCCATCACGATCAATAGCAAAGCACTTTCCCTTTGGTAAAATTTTAGTCAATTTCTCGTAATAAGCTCCACCAGTTATATGAGCCATACCTTTTACTTTAAATTTATCCAAAACGCTTAATACCTCTTTTACATAAATCTTTGTAGGGGCAATAAGCTCTTTAGCATATTTCTTTAAGTTTTTACCTAATATTTTTCTTGCAAGAGAAAATCCATTTGAATGCAAACCATTTGATGCTAAGCCAATAATTACATCACCCGACTTTATTTTTGACCCATCTATTATTTTTTTCTTATCAACAATTCCAACAGCAAAACCTGCCAAATCATAATCTTCTTTTTTATACATACCTGGCATTTCAGCTGTTTCTCCACCGATTAAACTACAATTAGATTGTTTGCATCCCTTGACAACTCCGCCAACAACCTGCTTTAAAACGCTCGGCTTTAATTCTCCACAAGCTATATAATCTAAAAAGAATAAAGGTTTTGCCCCAACACAAAGAATATCATTAACATTCATAGCAACTAAATCAATTCCAACCGTATCGTGTTTGTTAACAGCATTTGCAACCAAAAGCTTTGTACCTACTCCATCGGTAGACGACACAAGCACTGGATTCTTATACTTTTTTGTATCTAAAGAAAATAAGCTTCCAAACAAACCTTTTTTGCTTATAACATTTAAATTATGAGTACTAGCTACATTCTTTTTAATAGCATCCACAAATATATTCGCTTTTTTTATATCAACACCGCTTGTCTTGTATGTAATTTTTTTGCTCATTTTTATCCCTTTATAAGATTCTTTTTTGCATAATTTACACCATTCTTAAAAATAAGTGCCCCATCTCCAAAATCACTCTTTCTTTCTAGTCTCGTCCAGAAAGGATGTTGAGTGAAAGAAAAATGTCTTTCAGGATGAGGCATTAATCCTAAAATACGTCCGGTTTTATCAGAAATACCAGCAATATTATCAATAGATCCATTTGGATTTTCTGGATATACAGGCTTATTTCCAGAAAAGTTGCAATAACGGAAAATAATCTGCTTATTTTTCTTTAACTCTTCTAAAACTTTCTTACTCTTTACAACAAATTTGCCTTCAGCATGTGCGACAGGATAATAAACAGTTTCACCTAAACCTTCTGTCCAAATACTTTTTCCATCTGTCTTTAAATACGTCCAACGATCTTCGAACTTACTTGAATCATTGGATATTAAAGTTACATCTTGTGGCAAATCTTTAAAACTATTAATTTTTTTATTTGATAAACCTGGCAAAAATCCAGATTTAACTAAAACTTGAAAACCATTACAAATACCTATAATAAGCTTTCCATCTTTAATAAATTTATTAATGCTTTTAATTAGATACAATCTAAGCTCATTAGCTAAAATACGACCTGATTCAATATCATCACCATAGGTAAACCCGCCTGGAATAGCTAATATATGATAACTATCAAGCTTTGTTTTACCTTCTAGCAACCTATTAATATGCACAAGATCTGTGTCCGCTCCTTGAGCTTTAAAAGCGAACGCTGTTTCTTCGTCACAATTTGTGCCAGCGGTTCTTATTACAATTACTTTAACTTTCTTAGACATAACCTAATTATTTTCTTTTTTTATAAAAATCTTTAATTATTTTAACTACATCTTCTGGCTTATCTACAACTTGAAAAATATTTAAATCGTCTTTATCTATTTTCTTATCTTCTAATACTGTTGTTTTTAACCAATCTATCAAACCTTTCCAGAATTTCTTACCAACAAAAATAACAGGAAATCTTTTCATACGTTTTGTCTGAATCAAAGTAAGGCTTTCAAACAATTCATCAAAAGTACCATATCCTCCAGGGAAAATAACAAATGCCTTAGCATATTTTAGGAACATTACCTTTCTGCAGAAGAAATAATGAAAATTAATCAATTTATTAATATATGGATTTGGTTCTTGCTCAAAAGGTAATTCAATATTAAGACCAACAGAAGTACCTTTTGCCTCATCAGCTCCTTTATTTCCAGCTTCCATAATTCCAGGACCGCCGCCAGTTATAACAGTATAGCCTTGCTTAACCAGTAACTTTGCTGTTTTCTCTGCGTCTTTATATGTTTTATCTGTGCTTGGGGTACGCGCTGAACCAAAAATAGTTACTGCACGACCTATTGTAGACAATTCGTCAAACCCTTCAACAAACTCTGCCATAATGCGAAATACTCTCCAAGGATCTTCCATTTTAAAATCTGCTACTTTATAAAGCTCATCTTTGATACTTTTCTTAATCATACTTTTATTCCCCATTCATCACCCCACATTTAAGTTATTTTACCATCTAAGAGGCTTTTTCCAAGCCTCCCTTAAATCTTCTGTGTATATATTTACACAAGGCTGCCCATCTAAACCATATATAACAAACTCCTGCCCTTCTTCTACTTTACCAATTACTCCAAAAGGAAGGCCTTTCAGCAAATCTTCAAACTTATTTTTGTTCTTTTCAGATACTTCAATCAAGAATCTCGAATTAGACTCAGAGAAAAGAACAGCATCATTCTTTTTATAAGTTCCTTTATATGGAACCTTATCAAGACGAGCTGTTACGCCTAAACCACCACTAAAAGACATCTCAGCTAACGCAACCCCTATTCCACCTTCCGAACAATCATGAGATGAACGAACTAATCCCTGTCTTATTGCCTTTGATAAAGCTTTAAATGTTTTCATTCCTTTTTTCGTATCAACTTTCGGAACAGATGCCCCTAAAGCACCTAAAGTATCTAAATAAACAGAACCGCCAAGTTCGTTAAAAGTCTCTCCAACACAATAAATATAATTACCTGCTTCTTTTAAATCCATAGTAACTGCCTTATTTACATCATCTACTATACCAATTGCAGAAATTAAGATTGTTCCTGGAATTGAAATTGATTTATTATTTTCCATATATTCATTATACAAACTATCTTTTCCAGAAATAAAAGGAACCTTGTACCCTACAGCAGTTTCATAGCAGCCAAAAGCAGCGCGAACCATGCTTCCCAATCTATCTGGCTTATCTGGATTTCCCCAACAAAAATTATCTAATATTGCAATTCTTTCAGGATTTCCACCAACAGAAACAACCTGACGAATAGCCTCATCTATACACGACGCTGACATCCAGAAAGGATCAATCTTTCCATACATGACATTAATTCCATTAGATATTGCTAATCCTTTTTTAGATCCAAACTTAGGAGCAATAACACTAGCATCTGATGGTCCGTCGCAATTTATTCCTACCAAAGGTTTAATTATGCTTGTACCTTGAACTTCATGATCATATTGACGTATTACCCATTCTTTCGAACAAACGTTATAATGTGATAATACGTTTAACAAGTTCTCATTTAAAATCTTTGAAGGCTTTGTCTTAGGATCTACAAATGCCGGCTTTTTCCAAACAGCTTCTTTTGTAATCTTTGGGTTTCCTTCATACAAGAAGCGCATATCTAAATCACATACTTGTGTTCCTTCATAAAAAAGTTCTAACTTTTTATTACCTGTAAAAGTTCCAATAACTGTTGCTTCAACATTTTCATCAGAACATACAGAAAGAAATTTCTTTATTTTATTAGGAGGCACTGAGAAAACCATTCTTTCTTGTGACTCAGAAATCCAAATCTCATCATAATTAAGTCCTTCGTATTTTAAAGGCACACGATCAAGATCAATACGTACTCCCAACTTCTCGCCCATTTCTCCTGCAGCAGATGATAATCCGCCTGCTCCGCAATCAGTTACAAAATTATATAAATTTTGATCTCTTGTCTTAATCAAAGCATCTAATACTTTTTTCTCTTGAATTGGGTCACCTATCTGAACCGCTCCAGAAGATACCGTCTCAGACTCTTCTGTAAGCTCTCCCGATGAAAACGTTGCGCCATGTATACCGTCACGTCCTGTTTTGCCGCCAGTAACAACAGCCAAATCTCCCTTTAAAACCTTTTTAAAAACTTTGTCTTTAGGCATAATCCCTACATTTCCACAATATACTAAAGGATTGCCTACAAATTTATCATCAAAAAGTATTGCACCATTAATTGTTGGTATGCCCATTTTGTTTCCATAATCACGAACCCCTGAAACAACACCCTTCATAACACGTTTAGGATGAAGCGTACCAACTGGTAATTTATCGAAAGGCATATCTGGTGAGCCGAAGCAAAAAACATCGGTACAACATATTGGCTTTGCGCCAAGACCAGTGCCTAGTATGTCTCGGATTACTCCTCCTATACCTGTATTTGCGCCACCAAAAGGCTCTAATGCCGACGGATGATTATGCGTCTCAACCTTAAAACAAACATTAGATTCTTGATCAAACTTTATAACACCAGCATTATCATGAAACACAGATACACACCAAGATTTATTTATATCTGTCGTTGCTTTAACTATTGTTGTTTTAAGCAAGCTATTTATTGTCTTAACTTTAGTCTTTTTATTTTCAGTCTCTGTATATCTAATATTTCCACGAAAAGTTTTATGATAACAATGTTCGCTCCAAGTTTGAGCAATAGTCTCGAGTTCACAATCGGTTGGATTTCTTTTAAGCTTCTTAAAATGTGCTTTTATAGCCTTCATCTCGTTTATATTCAAGAAAAGCTGACCATCTTGGCTTATCTTCATCAATTTCTTATCATCTGCGCCAATCAAATCTACGTGCGAAAGCACACATTTATACTTAGAGTCGGTAAAGCTTAAGGTTTTATCCATTGCATTATAATCTACGACATGTTGTATTAATTTATTTGATAAAGCTTTATTTACAATAATATCCATATTTTTATTTGAAATATTACCGTATAAGGTGTAGATTTTTGCGGTGCGAATTGACTGTATCTTTTTTATTCCAAGATCTTTAATACCCTTTATTGTAGAATGCTCGACAGGATCCATAACACCTGTGTTATACGCAATTTCAGCTACGTGCAAATCTTTCTTAATTTTAGAAGGTTTAAAATTCTGGATTGAAACACAACGGTAATTTTGAGTTATCTCATCTACAAGAAGATCCTTGCAGATTTGATCGGCTTGTTTCTTTGTTATATTGCCTTCTAAATTATAAACTTGCGCAACATGAACTTTTTTAATTCCCTTAATTCCTAAATCAATTATAGATTTAAAAACACTCATCCCATGGGAATCAACAATTCCTTTTTTATGTTTTATTTCTACCCTATAAATCATTATTTTTTAATTGAATTAAATACTCAATCCTCTTGCCTTCGTTTGCTTGCTTACACAATTATCGATGACAAGAGGATTGAAATTCGAGGATTAAAATTTATACACTTACTCTTTTTAGAATTTCTTGGTAAGCTTCTTCAACATTTCCTAAATCATGTCTAAAACGATCTTTATCCAGCTTTTCGCCTGTTCCAATTTCCCACAGTCTACAAGTATCAGGAGACATCTCATCGGCAAGAATAACTTTACCCTTATATCTTCCGAACTCTAACTTGAAATCTATTAATTCCAAATTTAGATTCTTAAAAAACTTCGACATAAGATCATTGATTTTAAAAGAATAATCTTTTATCACTTCTATCTCTTCTTTTGTAGCGAACCCTAAAGCAAGAATATGATATTCATTAATTAAAGGATCATTTAAATCATCTTTTTTATAACAAAATTCTAAAACCGGAATGTTCAAAGTTCGTCCCTCTTCAACCCCTAGATTTCGACAAAGCGATCCTGCTGCTCTGTTTCTTATAATAACTTCTATGGGGACTATTTCTACACTCTTGACCATCATTTCTCTATCACTAAGATTCTTTTCAAAATGAGTAGCAATACCTTCTGACTCAAGAAATTCAAAAATTCTAGTCGATATTTTATTGTTCATAATGCCTTTGTCTACAACTGTTCCCTTTTTCTGAGAATTAAAAGCCGTTGCATCATCTTTAAAATACTGAATAAGCAAGCCTGGATCATCTGTTGTATAAAGAATTTTTGCTTTGCCTTCATATATTTGTTCTTTTTTATGCATTACTTCAGTCCTACCTTCTTAAATACTTTATCGGTGTGTCTTGTGTAATATTTAATATCGAAACATTTATCAATTTCACTTGGTTTTAAGTACTTTCTTACTTTCCTATCTCTATTTAATATATCCTTGAAGTTTGATGTCTCTTGCCATACCTGCATTGCGCAACGCTGAATAATTTCATATGCAGCTTCACGAGTTAATCCTTTTTTCATAAGCTCTAAAAGAACACGTTGCGAGTAGATAAGTCCTTTAGTCTTAGAAAGAGATATGATCATATTCTTAGGATAAACTAATAAGTCGTCAATAATCGGTGTTATTTTATTAAACATGTAATTTAGTGCAATTGCAGTATCCGGTAAAATTATACGTTCTACAGAAGAATGGCTTATGTCTCTCTCGTGCCATAACGTAACATTTTCAAATGCAGCTTGCGCATTAGCACGTAATATACGAGATAAGCCTGATATTCTTTCACAAGTGATTGGGTTTCTCTTGTGAGGCATAGCAGAAGATCCTATTTGACCTTTAAAAAATGGCTCTTCTACCTCTAAAACTTCTGTCTTTTGAAGCAAGCGAATCTCAGTTGCTATTTTATTTAAAGTACAACCCACTAAAGCTAAAGTATTAACAAATTGACAATGTATGTCTCTTTGAATAATCTGAGTTGCTATATTAGCAGGTTTAAGATTGAGCTTTTCACAAACATATTCTTCTACCGACGGATCTATGTTTGCATATGTTCCGACGGCTCCAGATATTTTGCCGTATCCTATCATTTCTTTCGCTTGTTCTAAACGTATAAGATTTCTTTTCATTTCATCATACCAAACAGCTATTTTTAAACCAAAAGTTGTCGGCTCGGCATGAACACCATGAGTTCTTGCTATACACGGAGTATCTTTATATTTCTTTGCTTTCTGTTTTAAAGCAAGTAGAAGCTTCTTTGCATCTGCAAGCAAAATATCCATAGACTCTATACATTGCACAGACAAAGACGTATCCAATAGATCTGATGAAGTTAAGCCCATATGCAAATATCTTGCTTCTGGACCTATATATTGGCCCACATTATTAATAAATGCTACAATATCATGCTTTGTTCTTTCTTCGAGCTTTTTAACCTCTTCGATATCAAACTTTGCATTCTTTTTAATTTTCTCCATTGCTTTTTTAGGAATTTGGCCGAGTTTGCACATGGCTTCGCAAGATAAAACTTCAATCTTAAGCATAATTTCCATCTTATGCTCTTCAGACCAAACCCTTCCCATTTTTGATAGAGTGTAACGATCAATCATATTATTTAACTCCTTTTTTAAGTGAGCACATAACCTAACAGCGACCCAAAAAAACGCTAAGCTATAAGTGCTGATTTATCTAGAGACAACATTAATTACCATAGGACTAAACTAATATTTTTAGGTGAGATATATCCCCAACCTTACAAATTTTTTGAGGATTATTGAACGCAGATAATATAACAGAGAAATTTTTTGAGGTCAACCAAAATAAAAAAATATTATGAATTTTATTATATATATTTATATAAACTAATGATATATAATAACTTACGTCTTTAAACATTTCTTTAGCTAGGCAAAAAAATAAGTAGATTTAACAAGCCTTACTACTAATAGTATCTATTTAATAAGAAGTATACTATTAACTTCTATTTTGCGCCTAAAGACAACTTACTTTTAAAATATTCTACCATCGATACGGTTGTTTCCTCAACAACGCTTGGGGTTGCCTTAAGAAACGCTTGCCCTGTTTGGCTTTGAAAAAACTCAACTACTTTTTCCAAATCTTCTTCTAAATAATATTTATCGTAAATTGGTATAAGCTGTGCCATAATTTCGCCAACATTGAAAAGATTCTTAAATTCTTCTTCTTTGCCTGCAGGAGCAGACAATAAGATAGAATCAACTTTTTGAATTAAACTCTCTTTCGTGCCGTTTGCTTGGAGCAAGACAAGAATCAACTCAATTTTATTAGCAGAAATATCTTCAAACTGAGAAATATCCATTTCTTGAGTGGGTTCTTGATCTTCTTCTATTCTGTTAACTTGTCCTAAATAATATTTCTTCAGCACTGTCCCTGATTTAATTATTATATAGTAAGAATTCTTTTGTATAATTTCACCTTTTACGACGCTGCCATCATTTAAATAAACTGTTTCAGCAATAGAGACTGAACAAACAAAGCTAAATACAAACGAAGCTATTAAAACAAAAATTATCTTTTTCATATTTAAATCCTTTCAATAAAATTAATACTTTAATGTAAGTCTAGGTTTAATATTGATTATATAATATCTTTATGTTACCATACGCTTATGATTATTGACATAAAAAAACAAATTGACCAAAGAATTTCGTCCTTTCTAGACAAAATAGACCAAGAATACAAAATATCTGCATTAAATGCGCAGCTGTACAAGAATATAAAAGAATTCTCGTTAAGGGATGGCAAAAGAATCCGCCCTATTCTTTTTATCTTAAGCTATCTAGGGTATTCTAGTCCTAGTAAACGTACTACTGTTTCTTTATACGAGACCTCGATTGCAATCGAGCTTCTTCACAACTTTATGCTTATTCACGACGATATAATCGATGAATCTTCTTTAAGACGAAATAAGCCTACAATGCACATAATGTTCAAAAAAACAGCTGTAACAAAAAATAAAAAGAAATTAGGTCGTGACCTAGCCATTATTGCAGGAGACCTTCTTTATGCTATTGCTATAAGATCATTTCTTTCTATTAAAGCAAGTCCTGCAAAAAAAGAGCGCGCTTTAAAATATTTTATTGAAACAACTGCAATTACTGCAATGGGAGAATTTCTTGATACTATTAACGGCTTTAAAAGCTTAGCCCAAATTAAAGAAAAAGACGTGATGCTAAACTACACACTTAAAACATCTAGGTATACATTTAGTTGTCCACTTGTTACTGGAGCTATTTTATCTGGCGCCAAAGAAAGCGACATAAAGAAATTATCCGAATTAGGCATACTTATTGGACAAGCATTTCAAATTCAAGACGATATTATCGGAATTTTTGGAAACGAAAAGGTTATCGGCAAGTCAATCTTAAGCGATTTACAAGAATCAAAAAAAACATTGCTTACCGCTCATGCTTATAAGAAGCTAAAAAAAGAGAAAAGAACGCTTTTTCTGAAATATTTTAACAAAAAAACCAAAAGAATCTCTGATCTTAATTGTATAAAGAAAATATTTATTGATGCAGGTAGCTTAGAATACAGCCTAAAAGAAGTTGAAAGCAGAGCAAAAAAGTCACTAGAGATTTTAAGAAGCCTAAGAATGAAACCTACCTATAAAAAAGAGATTGAATCAGCTATTTTTCAATTCTTCAAACAAAGCAAACAAGTTGCAGACAAAAACAACATAAGCTTAGCCGTCTAAATCAACTGCGAACATATCTCATCTAAAACTAGCAAACCTTTTCTTGTTGTTTTTAATTTATTTCCATTAAACTCAAGCAAGCCTTCTTTTTCTAACATTTTTATCTGGTTAATATCCCTATCCTTTAAATTAACATTAAATCTTTTATTCAAAAGTTTTATATCAACTCCATCTATCATACGAAGGCTAAACAATAGCGTTTCTTTAAAACGCTCATATTTATTTAATTTTTCAACATTTTCTTTCGCATCACCATCTTTATTTATCAACTCTATATAATTTCTTAGCCTTGAAACATTCCAAAATCTTAACCCCTTTATATGAGAGTGAGCACCAACTCCTAAACCAATATACTCTCCACCTTGCCAATAGTTTATATTGTGCTTAGACTCGCACCCTTTCTTCGCAAAGTTGCTCACCTCGTAATGCCTATAGCCTAAGCTTTCTAATTTATCTTTAACAAGCAAATATTGACGCACTTGCGCATCTTGATCTTTAAGTTTTTCTTCTAACACAAAAAACCTGCTATTTTTTTCAATTGATAAAGAATAAAGAGAAATATGTCCACTGCCTAACATTGCAATATCGTCAACATCCTTCTTTAGTTCTTTGTCTGTTTGACCATAAAACGAATACATAACATCAACGCTTATATTATTAATTCCTACTTGTCTTATCAAATTAAAAGATTTTATTGCCTGCAGCCTACTATGACTTCTTCCAAGATATTTCAAATATTTATTATTTAAACTTTGAATTCCTAAACTTACTCTATTTACCCCAGAATTTTTCAAGATTTGTATTTTAGTTTTATCTAAGCTTTCAGGATTAGTCTCAATTGTAAATTCTACATTCTCAGAAAAACTAAAATTATCTCTTATAATAGAAAAAAGTTTTATCAATTGCTCATTGTTTAAACACGCTGGCGTTCCGCCTCCAAGATATATCGAATCTACTTTGCTATATTTATGTTTCTTTGCTTCAAGAGATATGCAATCCAAATAGGAATCAATATATTTTTCTTGCCGCACAAAAACAACAAATGAACAATAAGAACATTTCTTCAAACAAAAAGGTATGTGTATATAAAGTGTCATTTTTTAAGCTTTTTTTAGTTTTTTGTTTTTATTTTTTGCAAATTTGAAAACACTTTGCAACTCTTATTCTAAACTATTTTAAAGGATTTAAACAAAATTTGTACATTTTATTTACTCGTCGCTAAAATCTAATATTCACTATACTTTCTTAAAAAAATGAAAACTTTTAAATTTATTTTTTTATTTAAAAAAGTCTTTTTCTTTTTGAATTGATAAGACTGTATGATATCATAAGATAAAGTGAGAAATGAGGTTTCCAAATTTAAAGTAAATTTAATAGTTTAGAAAACTTCATTCCTGAAGCGTTAACTTAGAAATAAACTTTTAAGATATGCGCCGAAGAAACCAAATCTCTCAATTAAGGAGGATAGATATGGTAGTTAAAAAGAAAGTAGTTAAAAAAGTAGCAAAGAAAAAAGCACCTGCTAAGAAAAAAGTAGTTAAAAAAGTAGCAAAGAAAAAAGCACCTGCTAAGAAAAAAGTAGTTAAAAAAGTAGCAAAGAAA
>JAVCCJ010000059.1 GCA_030765585.1 Candidatus Zapsychrus exili
GGGGAGAGGGTTAGGGTGAGGGGCTTTTATTCTTACCCCTCATCTCTGTCTTCCTAAAGAAAGACAGGTCTTCTCCCCAAAGGGGAGAAGGAAAAAAGAATTATTAAATAATTTTAAAGTGTTACCAAAATAGTGAAGAATTACACTGCCGGTAGGCACGTAAAGTCCCGTTGGGACCACGTCCCTTTACGGGCAGGGAGCGACTGCCTCCTAAGCAGTAGGCCACACGTTTGACCACAATCTTCCTTCTTTTTTAGGAAAGATTGGGGCCCGCAAGCAAAGCGCAGCGGATTCGTGTCAGGCGCACCAGTTTTTGTCAAAAAGCTTTCGCATTTGGTTTTTGAGATTTGAGATTTCTTATCTTGTATCTGTCTTTTATTGCAACGTTTTACATAAAATTAGCAATTATAAAAAAACTTCAAATCTTATTGACACTATATTCTTTATATGCCAAAATAGTTGAGAATTTTCAAAGCACCAGTGACGGTTCTAATATAGCTATGAAAGGGGGGATAAAAAAGTTTAGGCTAGGGATTGTCATAAAACTGGATCCGTGGGTGTAAAAACATAGGCTTCTTATCAAAGTCTATTTTATTATAAATAAATTTAAAAAATCGTTATTTTAACGAGGAGAAGATATGAAAAAATTATTATTAGCGTTAGTTATTGTGGCTTTAGTTGCCGCACCGGCTTTTGCTAGCGTACAAAATGTTAAGGTAAGTGGAAGCATTGATTCTACTTTACTTAACAGACAAGGTTTTGATTTAGGAGCTGCTTCAGCTTCTAACGAAAGTGATATAAGACAAAATCTTTTTATCACTCAAACTAACTTACAAGTTGATGCAGATTTAACTGACAATGTATCAGCAACTGTTGCTCTTATTAATGAGAGAGTATGGGGTTCAACTGCTTCTGAAGGAGATACAGGTATAGACCTTCAATTAGCTTATGTTACCTTAAGAGAAATGCTTTATTCTCCGTTAACAGTTGTTATTGGTCGTCAAGCACTTGCTTATGGAAACAGCCTTATTGTTTCTTCAGCTTCTACAAGCGCAGGTATAGGCAATTCAGGTTTATCAAGCACTGCTAATGATCTAAGTGGACAAACAGGATTAGATGCTGTTCGTGCTATTTTAGATTATGATCCATTAACTGTAGATATCGTTTATGCTAGACTTTCATCAGGTGTTGTAACTGATGCTGCTGGCGATCCTACAAATAATGATGATACTAATCTTTATGGTATCAATGCAACATATGAACTTGGTGATGACAAAGATACACAAGTTCAAGCTTATGTATTTGCAAAAAGAAGCAGAACTCTTAATGGAGCAGCTAATCTTGGGGCAAAAACTGATACAGTTTATGTGCCTGGTATTTTAGTTAGCACTAATCCATTAGAAGATGTAACTCTTTCTGTTGAATATGCTCATCAAAGTGGTACAAGAGCATCTACAGATGCTTTAGATAACCAGCAAAGAGATGCAGACGCTGCACAACTTATTGCTTCTTACGCTGTACCAGTTTTAGAAGATTATAACCCAGTACTTCAGTATTCTTATACATTCACATCTGGTGAAAATGATCTTGACACAGTAAATGCTTCTGGAAATAATGGAGTTAATAATGAAATTATTACTGGATGGGACCCAATGCTTGAAAATCAAGGTAAGGGAACTATCTACAATGCACTTTTTGCTTTAACAAATTGCCAAATTCACTCTATTTCACTTACAACAAATCCAATAGAAGACTTAACAGCGACATTATCTTGGACTGGCCTATGGACAGCTCAAAAGATTCATGATTCTGGTGATGTAGATTTATTCCAACCAGATGGAAGCGCTACAGCTTCTACTGTAAATAACGTTGGCGTTGCTGGAAAAGATGAAATAGGTAATGAAATAGATTTAGTTCTAACTTATGCTTACACTGAAGATGTTACAATTGGTGCTAACTTAGGTTGGTTCTTCCCAGGTGATGGAATTGATGCAGATCATCAAGAAGTAGCTTCACAAGCATTAATTAATGTTAATGTAGACTTCTAAGTAGTTTATAGAATTAAAAAAGGGGCATGCGTTTGCATGTCCCTTTTTTTGTGTAGACTACTAGAGATTGCGCTCTTATCAGGATATTCATTGTAGAGCGTAATACTAATAATTTAAAAGGCCCTCGGGATTTCCCGAGGGCCTTTTAATAGAAGTTTTTTGGGGCATGTTTATACATGCCCCCTTTTTTTATGCAAATTTACAATAAATTAATTAGGGACAGAGTGAGTTCAAAGTTCTAATGCAACGCTTTAATAAGAAATAGTTAGTAAAAATATTATAGCTTTAAAAAAGTCTGTCATCCCTGCGAAGGCAGGGATCTGGTTAAAATTTTGATAGAAATTTTAACCATCTTGAACGAAGTGAAAGATATTTATTTAGATCCTTTGATAAGCTCAGGATGATTGTAGTTTTATTAAAAATTACAATCAGATTCCTGCCTTCGCAGGAATGACAGGTAAAGGTGCAGGAATGGCAGGTAAAGGTGCAGGAATGACAGCAAGCATTGCACTAGCATCTTGAATCTGTACAATTAACTTATGTTCGCTAACGCTTCATAAGTTAAGTACTCATTTAAAATAATTGAAATAATATTTTAACTTATATTCTTTATCTGCTATTATAAAAATACTTCACACCCCAAGTGTTCTAACCTCATTGTTTCTTTAGGGTTATAATCGAGTAACTAGCTTAAATATAATAAGTTTAATTTATATACTAGAGGGTAATTTATTTATGAGTAGAGATGATATTTATGATCATTTGGCGCAAGTCTATTTAGGCAAACGCAAAGAAGTGGTAAAAGAGAAAAAGAAAAAGTTTAGTGCTTGGCTTGTTATAAACATTTTCACGACGATAATAATATTCTTGAGTGTTGTTTATGGGCTAACCGCTTTCTTAGCGCAGAAAGGTTTTAGCTTAAAGAGTGGAATAATTTTTTCTCTTCATAGAGGTCCTATACGTGTTGAATATAACTTTGAAGATTCATTTCCTCCGGTCAAAACTTTTTCTTTAAGCATTCCTAATGCTTTAAACGCAAAGAAATATAGTAGTTTACAATTTTCTGTTAGAGCGAAGGAAGAAGGAACACCTGGTGTTATTAAAATAATTTTAAAGAATAGAAAGAATGAAGAATCTTTTTATTATATACAAAACATAAATTTAAAATGGCAAAAAATAAATATATCGCTAGACGAATTTCGTCAAATTACTGATTGGAGCAATTTAACAGATATATCTTTCGTTTTAGAATCTTGGAACGTAGATGATGACAGCGGAATTATTTTAATTGATGATGTTTGTTTTGGTGGTATTAGAAGTTGATCAAATGTTAAGATTTCTCGTATAAGAGAATTTAAAAATAGGGGGCAATAAAAAAAATGAAAATTATTTCTATCGCAAATCAGAAAGGCGGATGTGGCAAAACAACAACAGCTATTAATCTTGCCTCATCTTTAAGTCTAAATGGAAAGAAAGTTCTTCTGGTAGATCTTGATCCGCAGGCACATGCTTCTTTAGGGCTTGATATTGAAAGCCAAGATAGCATTTATAATGTTATTTCATCTCTTACTCCACGAAAGCTAGAGATAAAAGATATAATAAAAACAGTAGAAGATCGTTTTGATATTGTTCCTTCAAATGTTTTGGTAGGAACTTTAGAACAAGAATTGTCTGATGAGATAGGTAGAGAAAGAAAGCTGCTTATGGTAATTGAGCAAGTAAAAGAAGAATATGACTATGTTCTTATAGATTGCCCTCCATCTTTAGGAATACTAACCGTAAATGCAATAAGAGCAAGTGATGAGATAATTGTGCCGGTTGAGACAAGCAGATTTTCTCTTCAAGGTGTTGAGCAGTTAACAGAGATAGTAAATCTTGTTAAGGATAGACTTAATCATAGCGTTAAGATGCAAGTATTGATTACAATGTTTGATTCTAGACTTAGGCATTCGTTCTCAATGTTGGCAACTTTTAAAGAGAGATTTAAAGATATATTGCTTGATACTATAATTCATATAAATGTTAAGTTAAAAGAATCTGCTGTTATGGGAAGAACTGTTGCTTGTTATGATAAATATTGTCGTGGAGCCAAAGATTATCATATGTTGGCTAAAGAGTTGATTTCTATGGAGAAGAAAGAAGAATCAGATGATACAATCCAAATTCTTTCTAAACCATTCTCAAAAAGAATGGAAAAGGTTGTTACAGAAGAAATAAAGAATCTATTTCCGGTCAAGTTTTCAATCGAAGCCCCCGATGCACAAGCAGTGTATATAACAGGAAGTTTTAATGATTGGGCTTTGGATGAATCGTATAGATTAAAGCAAATAGATGGAAGATGGACTGCTGATATTCCTTTACGTCAAGGAGTACATAAATATCAATTTATTGTAGATGGCGTTTGGAAAGAAGATCCAAGTAATGAACAAAAAGAAAGAAATTCTTTTGGAGATGTGAATTCTATTGTTGAGGTGAAGGTCAATGACCAAGTCCTCGCTTAAAGAAGAAAAATATATCTTCGAAGGAAAGATGTTTGCCGTACTTTCCTACCTTTCAATCCTTTGTATTATTCCTTTAGTTTTTAAAAGAGAAAACTCGTTTGTGCTTAATCACGGAAAACAAGGCCTTGTTATATTTGTCGGAGAGGTTGCTATATTTATTGTGCATATTATTTTAGGTCTATGGATTTTACGTATAGGTATGTTTATATTTGGAGTATTCTCTTTTATAGGTATTATTAGTGTTTTAAAAGGTCAAAGTATAAAGCTTCCGTTAGTTTCAGATATTGCAGATAAAATAATTTTATAAAGCTTAAAATCATGCCAATAGTTGATAATGTTATTGATTCTTTAATTAAATATTTACAAAAGAAAAAAAGAATACGTAAACGTAAGACAAAGCCTGCAAAGAAAAAAACTGTAAAAAGCCTCGCTTTAAAAAGAACAAAGAAAAAACCTGCCAAAAAGAAGTCTTCAGTAGTAAAAAAGGAATCTATCAAAAAGAAGGTTGTCAAAAAAAAGGTAGCTAAGAAAAAGGTTGTTGCAAAGAAACCTGCTAGAAAGAAAGTTGTAAAAAGGAAAACCGTACCTGCAAGAAAAAAGCTTGTTAAGAAAAAGGTACGAAAAAAAGCTGCAAAGAAAAAAGTTGTAAAGAAGAAAGTAATCAAGAAAAAATCACCTGCAAAGCGTAAGGTAGTCAAGAAAGTATCTTTATCTGTAAAGAAAAGCATTGGTAAGGAGAAAAAATGGGTTGAAATAGGTGAGATAACTCATTATTTTTCAAGAATAATGGTAGCAGTGGTTAAAATTACGAAAAAAGACTTAAAAGTAGGCGAAACAATACAAATAAAGGGTAGAATATCAAGTTTTACGCAAAAGATTAAATCGCTTCAGGTTGAGAGTGTTGATGTAAAAAGCGCTAAAAAGGGTCAATTAGTAGGCCTCCAGATAGATAAACCCGCCAAAGTAGGTAACAAAGTACTCAAATAATACTATAATCACTCCACATTGCGACATAAAATAGATATATTATGATACTATAGTTCCACTTAACTTATTTTTAAGTAGCATCTTTTTTATGCATAGGTACCGTACCCCTTTTAGCTAAAAGGGGTACGGTACCTATATTTGGGTATTATGTTTCACTATCTATTATTTTTCAAAAAAGATTGGTTTGAGTTCTTTTAGATTCGGTCTGCGCGGACCGAATTCGCCAGGCGCCTGGCGAATTGAGAAATAGGTATTTTAAATCCTAAATGTTTAATACGTAGTTATAGCTAGGAAAAATATAAATTTAATAAGTTTTTTGTATTTGATAATAGGTTGCTTGTAAGTTGCTTAAAAGTTTTTAGTATGGTATATTTAGAGTACGATGAAATTTATGAAGAATAATAAAAATGGACAGAATATCGTAGAATACCTATTAATCTTTTCAATAGTTGTTCTTATTATCTTTATAGCGTTAGGGCCGAATGGTTTTATGACAAAATCTATAAAAGACTCTTTGGACACATCTATTTCAGGTATAGAATCAATGGCGAATAATCTTAATTACGAAGAGTAGATTTATATATATAAAAAAGGGACAGGTAAGAGATATGTGTTTGCATATCTCTTACCTGTCCCTTTTTTATTGTATGAAATATTATGGATTTCGCCTTCGCATATCTTTAAGCTTTTGTTTATTATCTTGTATCATTTTTTTGCGCTGTCTTTCTGTTTCTTCAATGCGCTCCTGCTGCTCTCTTCTAGCATCATAAGTGTCATAATTTATAGCTTTCTTAGGAGCTGAGGTTATTTTTGCAAGAATCCTCATTGTTCCAAGAAATAAACCAATTGCGACAATGGTGCCTGTTACTGCTATAACTACTGTATCAGAATCAATTTTCATGAATGAGAACCTAACTTATGGAGCCGATTTTTTATGAGGTGAATCTGCTTGCCGGCAGGCAGGCATCAAGTTAGCCTGTTTGAATTTATACTTGATGCTTCTGTGTGATTGCATCAAGTATTTCAATAGGTCATATCTGTGAGGCTGCGGCCCAGCAGCCGAGCAGATGTACTATCTAAAAAATATTATAAAACGAAAACTCATTTTAATCAAGCTAACTAATTAAAGTTAATGATGGATAGAAATATCCATTATTGCTATAATATAATAAATTAAACACGAAATACTAAATTCGAAACTCGAAATAAACTTAAAATAACAAAATAAAATATTCCATGTATTTGTTTTTACTGTTTTGGTTTTGACATTGTTAGGATTTCGATATTAGGATTTAGAATTTATTTAACACTTGGAGGTAAAGATGCCGGACAAACATGATTTTCATAAAGATTGGGAAATCGCAAAGAAACATCTTGTAAAATTTAGCAAAGAAGCTGTTAAGGTGGCTAAGAAAAGTGAAAAAGAAATATTTAGATTGTCTAAAATAAGTAAGATACAAATTGATTCTACAGCAGCGGGATTAAAGAAAGAACAGCTTTATTATTTAATAGGAAAAGAATATATTGCGTCAAAAGATCCTGCTAGTAGTGAGAAATTGAAACGTCTCGTCGAAGATCTTGACAAATTGACTAAAAAACAGGCTAGTTTAAAAAGTAAGCTTAAAAGTGAAAAGTTATAATTTGTATAAGGGCTGTCTTTGCAAAGAGATTGCCCTTAGAACAATATTTATTTGTTTTTTTCTAGTGTTATTTTCTAATCTGGCGTTTTGTCAAGAACCTGCCTCAGACATTGATATAACAGAGTATGGAATAAAAGGATATTCTGAATCTGTTACTATTTTTCCTCCCAGAGAAAAAGAAATACTCAGAAAGTTCCTTAAAAAGGAACTCGTAGATCAGGAGCCTGAAGAGCAAGAACTCAAAAAGGACATAGTAGAGGTTTTTGTTGCAGGCCAGAAGTTTGATTCAATTAATATTTATAGGGATCAAAAGCTCAAAACAGAGACTTTTGAAGATTTGGCTGACAATGAGTCTGTCGAAAGCATGATAGAGGAAACTCGTAATCTCCATAAAGAGATATCTGAATATGAAAATGACTTAAGTCAAGATGCTGAAAGCTCTAAAAAAAGAGATATATTTATAGTTGATCCAAAGAAATTAAAGACAATTATTATAGAAAAGTAGCTTAGGCTTTAGTTGTCTGATTTAAAGGTCCTCAAAGAAATGCCTGTCATTAGTTAGAAATTCATGATATAAGAGACCCACTGTTAGCGCTTGACTAATACAGAGGGCGATAGTATAATACCGCACTAATAATTATTATATAAGATAATAATAGGTATAAAGAATAAATATAAAGGTTATATATAAACAGGAGGAAATCAAGTTGGTTTTAGAAAAACAAGAAAAAACAGATGTAATTGATAATTTTAAAGTTCATGCTAAAGATACAGGTTCTCCGGCAGTGCAGATTGCGCTTTTGTCAGAGAAGGTTAACTATCTTACAGAGCATTTTAAGGCACACAAAAAGGATTTTCATTCTCGTCGAGGTCTTTTAATGATGATTGGTAAAAGACGTCGTCTTTTGGCCTACCTTAAGAAAACTGATCAAAGCAAGTATCAAGAAACTATCGAAAAATTAAAACTACGTAAGTAAAATTAAGTGAGGATATTTTAATGAGTGTAAGCCAAGTAAAGGCCCTGTTAGGGTCTAAAGAAATAATAATTGAGACTGGAAAATTAGCAAAACAGGCTAATGCAGCTGTAACGGTAACTTGTGGTGGTACAGTTGTTTTGGTTGCTGTTTGTATGTCAAAAAAACATAAGGAAGGTATTGATTTCTTTCCTTTGATGGTTGAATACCAAGAAAAAACTTATGCCGCAGGAAAAATACCTGGCGGATTTTTTAAACGCGAAGGAAGACCTACACAAAAAGAGATTTTAACTTGTCGCTGTATAGATAGACCAATAAGACCACTTTTTCCAGAAGGAATGTTTAATGAGGTTGTAGTCACTAATACTGTTTTAAGCAGTGATGGTGAAAATGATCCGGATATGTTAGCTATTGTTGGAGCATCAGTTGCGCTTCATATATCTGATATTCCGTTTGATGGCCCTATAGGTGCTTGTCGTGTTGGTTTAGTTGAAGATAAGTTCGTATTAAATCCAACTTATGAAGAAAGAGAAGCAAGTCCTCTGGATTTAGTTGTTGTTGGAGTAAAAGACGGTATTGTTATGATAGAAGGCGAATGCCTTGAGATACCTGAAGATAAAGTGGGAGAAGCGCTTGTTTTTGCACAAAAAGAACTTCAACCTATTATTGAAGCTCAAAATAAGTTTAGAGCGGAAGTTGGAAAAGAGAAAAAAGATGTTAAGCTTTTTAATCCTCATCCAGAATTAAAGAACAAAGTTTCTGAGCTTTGTTTAGATAAAGTTACAAAAGCATATGCAACAGCTGATAAAGAAGAGCGCGAAAGCGCACTTAGCGCAGCTTTAGACGAAGCATTGTCTGATATGAGTATTTATGATGAATATAAGGCAGAAGGCGCAGAAGAAGTTCCTGCAGGTCATATTAGAATGATGTTTGATAAAATAGAGTATGAAGTGGTGAGAAAATCTATTTTTGAGAAAGAACTAAGAGCTGATGGTAGAGGACTTAAAGACGTAAGAGAAATCACTTGCGAAATAGATCCACTTCCTCGTACTCATGGTTCAGCATTATTTACTAGAGGTCAAACTCAAAGTTTAGCTGTTGTAACTCTAGGAACCAAGCGTGATGAACAAATGATAGAGTCTTTAAACGGACTTTCTTATAATAATTTTATGCTTCATTATAATTTTCCTGCATTTAGTGTAGGGGAAGCAAGAGGAAGCCGCGGACCTGGAAGAAGAGAAATTGGTCATGGTGCCTTAGCTGCTAAAGCCCTTAAAGGTGTTATGCCTACTAAGGAAGAATTTCCTTATACTGTTCGTATCGTTTCAGAAACTCTTGAATCAAACGGATCATCTTCGCAGGCAAGTGTTTGCGCTGGATGTTTAAGTTTGATGGCAGCAGGCGTTCCTATTAAAGCTACAATTGCAGGAATTTCAGTTGGTCTTCTTTTAGGAGAAGGTGGAAAGTATTCACTTTTAACTGATATTATGGGGCTTGAAGATCATTTTGGCGATATGGATTATAAAATAGCAGGTTCTAAAAAAGGTATTACTGCTATACAACTTGATCTTAAGGTAAAAGGCGTTCCTGTTGAAATTTTACTAGAAGGAATACAACAAGCAAGAGAAGCTCGTTTAGAAATTCTAGAAAAAATGGAAGCAACTATTGCAAAGCCTAAAGAGGACACATCAGAATTTGCTCCTCGTATTGTTACCACAAAAGTACCTCAAGATAAAATTGGTGAGGTAATAGGTCCTGGTGGTAAGGTAATTAAGAAAATTATTGAAGAATGCGGAGTTGAATCAGTTGACATAAATGACGAAGGTACAGTATTAGTCGCATCTATGAGCAAAGAATCAGCAGAAAAAGCATTAGCATATATAAATGGTTTAGTTGAAGTGCCTGTTGTAGGTAAGATTTATGATGCTGTCATAAAAAGAGTTGAAAATTTTGGAGCTTTTTGTGAATATCTACCTGGTAAACAAGGCTTAATTCACGTCTCTGAGGTATCAAAAGAATATGTTAAAGATATCAATACAGTAGTTAAGGTTGGAGACGCTATAAAAGTTAAGCTTTTTGAAATTGACAAGATGAATAGAGTTAACTTGAGTATTAAAAAAGTTGACGATTAGAAATAAAAATTGTAGGGGCGGGCCTTGCGTCCGCCCTTTTAATAATAATTGTTATTAGGGCGGACGCAAGGCCCGCCCCTACGTAAGAATCAAACATCCCCAACATCTATGAAACAAGAGCATATTAGCGAAATCAAAGCTGTTATTATTTTAGCGATTGGCATGATTCTTTTGGCCAGTCTTATTTCATTCTCTCCACAAGATTTATCTTGGTACACTTCTGTGCCAAACAATCCAGCAAGCAATCTTATTGGGGTAACAGGCGCAACTTTGGCCGGAACTCTTTTATTCTTATTTGGATATAGCTCATATGTTTTGGTTATATTCTTGTTTTTTTGGAGCTGGAATAAATTTTCATTTCAAGATATAAAATTCTCATTTTTAAAATTTGTAGGCGCACTTATATTTATTTGTGCTATTAGTTCTTTGTTTAGTATGCTAGGAAATCAAGATGCCTCTATGCGTTTTGCTCGAGCAGGGATAGCAGGATATTTCATATCAGACTTTCTAATTCAATATATAGGCAGAACAGGTGCGTATATAATAATTATTGTGCTTGGAACACCGCTTGCATTAATCGTTACGGGAGAATTCTTAGTAACTACTCTTTTTGTAAAACTATTTGAGAAATTAGGAGAACTGTTTGAAATGTTATCAGGGTATTTGCAGGAAAAAGATTTTAAGTTTTCTAATATTTTTTCAAAAAAAGAAAAGCTCGTTGGTGTAAAGAATAGCATACTAGAGAAAATTTTACGCGTAAAGAATAAAGCAGCATCTAAGGTAGATGAAGAGGAAGAAGAGTGCGAAGAAGAAGATCCTGAAGAAGAGGAAGAAGATGAAGAGGAAGAATTTGTCAGATCAAAAGCCAAGCCAAAAATAAATATAGCTTCGAACAGCCAGTCTGAAGATGATGAAGAAGACGAAGATGAGCCAAAGATAGTTGGAGAATACAAATTGCCTCCAATGGATTTGCTTGAAGACCCGCCAGTCGTATCAAAAGATAAAATACAAGACGGTTTAATGGATGGGGCAAAACTGTTAGAAGAAACGCTCGCGAATTTTGGCGTTGTTGCTCGTGTTGCAGATATAGAGCATGGGCCTGTTATCACAAGGTATGAATTAGAACCAGCACCTGGTGTTAAGGTTCAGAAGTTTACAGCTTTAGCAGATGATATTGCTCTTGTAATGAAAGCACATACTGTGCGTATTGTTGCACCTATACCTGGTAAAAATAGAGTAGGAATTGAGGTTCCTAATTCTGACTCTAGTTTTGTTTTTCTAAAAGAGGTTTTAATGACGCCTGAATTTAAGAATAGCGATTCAAAGCTTATGATGGCTTTAGGAAAAGATATATCTGGTTCGCCTATGATCGCTGATTTAGCTGAAATGCCGCATCTTATGATTGCTGGTACAACGGGTAGCGGTAAATCTGTTTGTGTAAATAGTATTATTATGTCTATGCTTTTAAGGGCATCACCTGATGAAGTTAAGATGGTTATGGTTGATCCAAAGATGGTTGAGCTTGCTCGTTATAATGGTATACCACATCTATTAAGTCCGACGGTAACAGATCCAAAAAAGGCTGCTTCTGTTTTAGCTTGGGTTGTAGGTGAAATGGAAAATCGTTATAAGAAATTGTCTAAGGAAGGCGCTCACAATATTAAGGTGTATAATGAAACAGAATTTAGACTTCCATATATTGTTGTTATAATCGATGAGTTAGCAGATCTTATGCAAGTGTCAGCTAAGAGCGTTGAGAGTTCTATTACAAGAATTGCTCAATTATCGCGTGCAGTAGGAATTCATCTTATACTTGCGACACAGCGTCCATCAGTAGATGTTATAACTGGCGTTATTAAGGCAAACTTTCCTGCAAGAATTTCATTTAAAGTAGCGTCTAAGGTTGATTCGCGTACGGTTTTGGATATGAATGGAGCAGAGGCATTGTTAGGAAAAGGTGATATGCTGCTTATTAAACCTGGAGATGCTAAGCCTGCTCGTGGCCAAGGCAATTTTATAAAAGAAAAAGAAATATCAAAGGTTATACAATTTATTAAGGATCAGCAAGAAGCATCGTATGATAATAGTATATTAGAAAAACAAAAGAGTGGTGCGATTTTAGGAAGCGATGAAAAGGATGAATATTATGATGAGGCGGTTAAACTTGTAGTTGAAACTAATCAGGCGTCTGTTTCAATTTTACAAAGAAGACTTCGGTTAGGATATACACGTGCAGCAAGATTGATTGATATGATGGAACAAAATGGCATTGTAGGGCCTTATTGCGGAAGCAAGCCAAGGGATATTCTAGTCGACAGACAACAATGGCTAGTTGAAAATATGTCTGATGAAGACGAGGGAGAAGAAGATGAGTGATAATAGAGACAACTTAGACTCAGATCAGAAAGAACTTTCTAAAACAAATAGTTCAGATAATCTCGAGAAAAAGTCTAAAGGGGAAATACTTAAGAATACAAGAAAAGAAAGAGGTCTTTCTTTAGATATTATTCACGAAGAAACAAAAATCCCAATGGATGTTCTTCGTGCAATAGAGGAAGGGTATAAGGTAAGGACGATATCTCCTTTTTATCTTAAAGGTTTTTTAAAGATATATGCTAATTATTTAGATGTAGATATTAACAATGTGATAGAGGATTATAAAAAAGAAGAATTACCTAAACATATTAAATATACAGAGCCTGGAATAAATATATCTAAAAAGATATCTGAGGTTTTTACAAGAAAAAGAAAACAGCAGATTGTATTAGTTGTTGGAGGGCTGATAGCATTGTTCCTTGTTTTTAAGATTCTTATGTTTGTTGTTCATGGCCTAGGCCCTAAAGAAGGTGTAAAAAAAGTTGCAGTAAGAAATGTTGTTAAAGCAACACAAAAGAAAACTCAAGAGAAGAAGTCCTCACAGCCAGTAGTTAAGTTGTCGACGAAGAAGTTGTCTTCTAAGAAAGTTCAAAAAAAAATAAATTTGGCTGTTAAGGCAAAGAGAGATAGTTTTCTCCTTGTTAAAGAAGATGGAAAAGAGGTTTCTCGATCTGTTTTAAGAGCTGGTGCTGTTGAGATGTGGTCAGCAAATGAAGAAATTGAGATATCAGGAAGACATATAAGCAGTTTAGAGCTTGAGTTAAATGGTAAACTGATAGGTGAATTAGGAAAAGATGATAGAAGAGTTAGGAAAGTTATAATTACAAAAGAAGGTCTATCTGTAACAAAATAAGGTTTAAGGATTAAGGTTCAAGGTATAAGACAACCCCGCACCATATTGGATGTGGGGTAAATTTTTTATTATGAAAAAAACAGTAAATGTGCTTAATTTAGGTTGTGCCAGAAATTTGGTAGATTCTCAATCAATTCTAGGTAATTTAAAAAGAAAAGGTTATAGTGCCTCTGATTTAGAGGATGCAGAAACTGTTATAGTGAACACTTGCGGATTTATTGAGGATGCTAAAAAAGAATCTGTAGAAGCTATTTTAGAGTTAATTGATTTAAAAAAAGAGGGTAAGATAAAGAAAATTATTGTAGCTGGGTGTTTGTCCCAAAGATATAGCAATGAATTGTTAGAAGAATTTAAGGGCGATGTTGATGCTATTATAGGTGCGCAAAAGTTAGACAGCAAAGCTGTTGAGCCAGAAGTGTCTTTGACGCCTAAGCATTTTGCTTATATTAAAATTTGTGAAAGTTGTTATAACAATTGCAAGTTTTGTACTATTCCTATGATAAAAGGAAAATTTATATCAAGGACAATGGAGTCTATCATAGAACAGGTGAAAGAACTTGATAAGAGTGGGGTTTGCGAACTCAATATTATAGGTCAAGATATTACAGCTTATGGTATGGATATATATAAAAAACCAAGTCTTTCAGAATTGTTAAAGAAAATAGCAAAAGAAACAAAGAACATTAAATGGATTAGACTCCTGTATACATTTCCAGCGCATATTACCGACGAGTTAATCGATACAATAGCAGAAGAGGATAAAATCTGTAAATATATAGATATTCCGTTGCAGCATATAAACGATAATATTTTAACTGCTATGAATAGAAAAATAACAAAGCAGCAAACAATTGATTTGATAAAAAAGATAAGAGAGCGCATACCTTTTGCTCGCCTGCGTACTACAATGATAGTTGGTTTACCTGGCGAAGGCGAAGATGAATTTTCTGAACTTCTTAGTTTTACCCAAGACATGAAATTTGAAAGATTAGGCGCATTTATGTATTCTAGAGAAGAAGGCACGGCAAGTTATGATATGGCAAATCAAGTATCAAAAGAAACAAAACAAGTAAGATATAATGAATTAATGGAATTGCAGA
>JAVCCJ010000119.1 GCA_030765585.1 Candidatus Zapsychrus exili
CAATTTGTATATTAATTTGCGTTATCTTTATTGTTAATAACAAAATCAACAAATCAATATACGATATAAAAGGAGAAAAAGTTGAAACAAAGAAAGCTGTAGGGAGCAAAGGTAAGTTGTCTCTTAGAGCAGATGTAAAGAAAAAGTATGAGAGAAAGTGGAAAGAAACAGATTCTAAAGAACTTGAAAAGTATGGCATTACTAAAACTAATAGGGTAGTTGAACCATCGACAGCAGAGGAATGGCAAAAGTATATTGAGCACAATGTTGAGAAATTTAAGATTTTTGAAGGAGAAGAGCCTAGAAAAACAATTGAACATGCACAGACAACAAAGCAAGAGTATAAGAAAAAAGTTGATAAGCTTAATGAATATGTTGATATAGTAAAAGACCGCATCAAAAAGGATCCTTTCAATAAAAAGTATCAAACACAATTACAAAATTTATACAGATTAAAAGCCATTGGCAATGTTTTAGAACAGCAAGGTATTGTTAAGTAAGATTATTCTTATAAAAATAGAATAAACATGTGGTTATGTCTGTATTTAGCTGGTAGTGAAAAAATTATTTATGAATTACCACAGGAAGGTGGAATTCTGATACAATAATACAAAAGATTTCTTTTATTTTGTTTTATTAATACTAATATATATTTATGTATATTTTAATAGAAAAATACCTTGATACTATTAGGCGTTTTATGCCTAACAAGACAGATGCTTATTCTGTTGGCTTGGATATTGGTCCGACAGAATGTAAGCTTGTGCAAATTGTTAAAGACGGAGCCTCTTTTGAGCTTAAGGATTGGGCGATTGAGCCCGTTAAAAACGGAGATATAACGTCTGCAGTTAGAGATATTTTGGGAAGCTTGAAATATCCTTATGATTCAGTTTATACCGCAGTATCAGGTCGAGGGACGCTTATACGATATATATCAATGCCTCGCATGTCTTTTGAAGACTTAAGAAATTCTTTTGAAATAGAAGCAGATAAATATTTTCCATTTTCTCGTGATCAAATATATACAGATTGTTATATTTTAGATCCTCAAGGAAAAGATAAACAAATGTCTGTAATGGTTGCAGCGTCTAAGAAAGAGATTGTAGATAAAAGAGTTAGCATATTATCAGATATAGGGGTTAAGACTGAGTTTGTTGGAATAAATCCTGTTGCTTTGGCTAATGCTGCAAGTGTTTTAGGTTCAGCTGAGAAATATAAGAATGAGTGTGTTGCGTTTTTAGATTTGGGAGAGTCTGTAAGTAATTTAACTGTATTAATTGATGGCCTACCAAAGTTTACAAGAGATATTTTTGTAGGTGGTCGTGATTTTACTAAAAGAATAAGTAATGCTTTAGAAATTAGCTTTGATGAAGCTGAGAAATTAAAGATTAATCCAAAGAAAGAACTTCAAAACATAAAAGATGCATGTGAAACATCTATTATGAATATAGTCCAAGAATTAAAACTTTCTTTTGATTATCTTGTTACTGAGAAAAATGTAGAGATATCTAAATTGATATTAACAGGAGGAGGTTCTCTAGTTGGTGGAGTTTTAGAGGCGCTTGAAAAGAGTTTGGATATGAAAGTAGAGAAGTGGGATCCTCTTGAGAATATAAAGTTGTCAGATATTTTACCAAAAAATGAAATAACCAAAAAATCGTTTAAATTAGGAGTGGCCCTAGGATTGGCCCTTTACGAATATGATTGAAATTAATGTTGCTCCAAATTCTTTAAGAAAAAAAAGAAGATCAAGCTTTTCCTTAGGGCTTAATATGCCTATAGAAATAGTGGTCGGCTCAGTTGCAGGTATGATAATAGCTCTTGTTGTGGCTCATTTGTTACTTGTTTTTATAAGTACAGTTCAGCTTATTAAATATAAAGGACTAGAGACCAGATGGTCAACCATGCAACCTTTAAAGAAAAGTGCTGATAGGGTTATATCTGAAATGAGATTGCTTCAAGGAAAGAATAAAGATATCCAAGGGATAATGGGTGACAATAAAATTTTATGGTCAAAAAAGTTAAATGTTTTAAGCGACATATTACCAAAAGGTGTTTGGTTAAAGAAAATATCATTAAGCGAGAATAAGTTTTTTATAGAGGGAAGTGCTATATCAAGACAAAAAACGGAAATGGCAAATGTGCATAAATTCACATTGAATCTTAAAGGTAGTGAAAGTTTTTTAGATAATTTTGAAGATCTTGAACTAGGCGCCATCAATAGAAAAAAGGTAGAGAAAATTGAAGTTGCAGATTTTCTTATTACGGTAAAAATAAAAGAAAATGAACAATAAGATAGAAGAATACTTATTAAAGTTACAAAACTTGGACGCTAAAAAGCGATATTTATTATTCGTAGGCGTTTTATTGGCTTTCTTTGTTTTAGATTTTTTAATATTAATGAGACCGCAACTTGCATCTTTGGCAAAGATAAATAAAAAGTCAGTAAATCTCTCAGCAAAGATTTTAAAATCACAGGATAATATTGATAAACTTGGGTTTTATAATAGTCAAGTCAAGATTTTTAAAGAAAATGTTTCCGAGGAGCATTTGAGGATAAGTCCTAAAGAAGAAGTTCCTCTTGTGTTAGAAAAGATTTCTCAGATAGCTGATAAGAATAAGTTTAATGTAGATAGAATAATGCCTCTCTCTGACCAGAAAGAAGTATTGCTTGAAGGTAATGAGCAAAGGTATCTTGCTTTGCCTGTTTTTGTTAGCGGTAGAAGTAGTTATCATAATTTTGGTAGATTCATTAATGAAATTGAACGTGATAATCTTTTCTTTGGAATAGTTAGTTTGTCGATTAAACCGCTTGAAGACTCAAAAATAAACTTAGTAGATGTTATTTTTCAGACCATTGTGTTTGAAGACATCAAGGAAGAAGACAAAAATGAGAAATAAGACCGTTATTTTAAATATGAACAGAATGCTTGTGATTTTCTTTTTTGTTGCTGCTATGTTGAATATTTTGTCTGCAACTGTGTTTGGATTAGAAGATGACGATGTTATTGAGGAGATATTCTTTTATGATGATCATGGAAAGCGTGATCCTTTTCTAAAATTAGTTTCAGAGTCTGGAGTTATAGTTAATTATAATGATGATTTTCTTTTAAAGGACTTAGAATTAGAAGGTGTTACATTATCTTCGTCAGGAAATAATAATTTGGCTATTATAAATGGAAAAGTAGTGAAGGTTAAAGATATGGTCGGTAAGTTTGAAGTTTTAGAAATTGATGCAGAGTTTGTTATTTTAAAGAAAGATAATGAGACTTTCACTCTTCATTTAAAAAAGGAGGAATAAAATGTTTAATAGGACGAAGATAGTATACGCCATTATATTTTTTGGACTTTTAAGTTTTTCAGTTTCTTTTGCTCAAGAAGCTGTGCCAAATGTTCCAGTTATAGAGGTAAATCAGGATGCCGAAGAAGAGGGCTATGTTAGTCTTGATTTTCGCGAGGCTGATATTAAAAATGTTTTAGAGGTGCTAGCTTTAAAGAGCGGAGTGAATATTGTAGTAAGTCCTAAAGTTACAGGAACTATTTCTGTAAAGTTAGATAATGTAGAATGGCATCAAGCCTTAGATGTTATTTTGCAAACTCATGGTTATGCTTCTCAGAAAAGTAACAATATTATTCTTGTTACAACTGTGGATAGTTTAAAACAGATTAGAGAAGATGCAATGCTCTTAGCTGAGCAGGAGACTCTTAAGACAGAAACTTTTATTTTGAGTTTTAGCAAGGCATCAGAAATAGTTTCATCTATTGAGAAAATGAAATCAGATAGAGGTAGCGTTAATACTGATGAGAGAACAAATACAATTATAATTACTGATATATCTGAAAAGATAGATTTAATTGGAAAAGTTATAAAAAAATTAGATTCAACAACTCCTCAAGTTTTAATAGAGTCTAAAATTGTTGAGACGATATTAGGTGATAATGAAAGGCTTGGAATTAACTGGGATGTGACAGGAACTGCCTCAGGTGCTTCACGGAATATTATTTATCCATTTCATACGAGCTCAAATAATCCTTTTGCTCCAGGAACTCTTGATGTGTCAACAGCAGGATATACGGCAGGTGTATTAAATTTTACTAATTTTCAAGCGGTATTAGAAATGTTAAATACTCGGACAGATACAAATATTATATCTAACCCTAAAATAGTAGCATTGAATAATGTGGAAGCTAAAATCAGTGTTGGGAGAGAGATAAGAGTTGTTACTGGAAGCACAACGGATGTTAATGGGAATGTTACTGTTGAGCGAAAGCCTATTTATATTGGTATTTCTTTAAAAGTAAAAGCTCAAGTTAATAATGCTAATTTTGTAACTTTAGACGTTAATCCAGAAGTATCTGAGGCTATTATTATGGAAGTTGATGGGGAAGAACAAACTATTAAGGATACTAAAGGAGCTCAAACACAAGTTATAATAAAGAGTCAGGATACTCTTGTTATTGGAGGACTTATTAAAAGTAAAGAAGTTGATGCAAAGGATAAGGTTCCTTTGTTGGGTGATATCCCGGTTCTAGGCTTGCTTTTTAGACATAGTCGAAAAGAAATTGAAAAAACAGATTTACTGATTTTTATTACTCCTAGTATAGTTACTCCTGAGTTTGGTAAGTAATGATTTATGGAGAAAGAATTTAATAAGAAGATTTGCAGATTCTTGTATTTTTATAGAGAGCTAAGTCTTCTTATAAATAATTTTAAGATTTATAATTTTATATTATAGGAAAGGTTTAACAAAGGTGATATTTTGTCGAAAGAAATACTTATTCAAACGCAGAAAGGTGAGAGACTTGTTGCAATCGTCGAGAAAGGGCGCGTTGAAGATTTTCACATTGAAGCTGATAGGTACCAATCTCTCTTAGGAAACATCTACAAGGGAAAAGTAGAATCAATTTTACCATCACTTAACGCTGCTTTTGTAAATATAGGTTGTGAGCGTAATGGATTTCTCTATTTAACAGATGTTGTAAATCCTTTAGTAGAGGAAGACATATCGGGCCCAAGAAAATTAATAAATAAAATTTTAGGTAAGCCTGAAGAAGAGAAGAAGAAAGAAGTAAAGAAAACGAGGCCTTCTAGATCAAGAACAGATAAGCCATTGATATCTTTAGAATTGGGGCAAGAAATAATTGTTCAGGTTGTAAAAGATCCATTTGGAGAAAAAGGCGCAAGACTGACCACTCATGTTACTTTACCAGGTAGATTTGTTGTTTATATGCCGTTTGATAAACATTCAGGCGTCTCTAAGAAAATTGATAACAGGGTCGAGCGAGCACGTTTAAGAGAAGTTATGAAGGGTCTTAGTTTTGCAAAGACTGGAGGCTTTATTATAAGAACAGCCTCAAAGAAGCAAGGTAAGCGAGAGCTTCTAAGAGATGGAAAGTTTTTATATAATATTTGGACTAAGGTTGCAAAGAAGTCAGAACAAGAATCAGCACCATCTTTGTTGTATGAAGAGGGAGAGCTTACTTGGAAAATAGTCCGTGATTATTTAAATGATAGGGTTGATAAGCTTATAATAGACGACGAGGGTGACTATACAAGAATTTGTAAATTTGTTCAAACTCTTATCGGTAAGCAAATGGTAAATAAGATAGAGCATTATAAGGGGCAAGAGCCGCTTTTTGATGCTAAGAATATATCAAAAGAATTAAACAAGATTTATGATAGGCATGTTTATACAAAATCTGGTGCTTATGTTATTATTGAAGTAACAGAAGGTTTGATGGTTGTAGATGTAAATAGTGGAAAATTTAAAGCAAAGGCGTCTCCTGGCGATGCTGCTTATATGGCAAATATGCATGTTGTCCCAGAAATTGCACGTCAACTTAGACTTCGTGATCTTGGTGGAATTATTGTTATAGATTTTATAGACATGGTAACCGAAAATCATAGAAGAAGAATTGTTGATGCTTTAAAGCGTGAACTATCAAGAGATACCGCAAAGACAGAGGTTTATAGAATATCTCCTTTAGGGTTAGTTGAAATGACAAGGGCAAGAACAGGCAAAACTGTCGAGTCTATCTCTTTTGGAAAGTGCACATATTGTAAAGGTCGTGGAAGAGTTAGAATAGCATAAGAATTATTTAATATAAATGTAATAGGGATCAGGCTTAGGTTTGATCCCTATTTACAAAATATCAAATGTAGCATGAATATGGAAGCTTAAACTTTTCTCTTGCAATATTTCTATTTATGCATAGAATGTTGACATTAGTTTGCGATTTTGTGCAATATAATAATCAATTAATAACAATAATATTTATAATCTAATATATTTGGAGGAAAAGTATGTTTGCAATAGTTCAAATTGGTTCTGCTCAATTCAAAGTATCAGAAGGTGATGTTGTAGAGGTAGATCGTCTAGATGAAGAAGCTGGCAAAAAGCTAAGTTTAGATCAAGTTTTATTGATTTCAGACGACAAAGATGTTAAAGTTGGGCAACCGCATGTAGAAGGCGCGAAGATAGAAGCTCAAGTTATCAAAGAAGTAAAGGGCCCAAAGACAATAGCATTTACATATCGTAGAACAAAAAATTCTTCAGTTAAGAAGGGTCATCGCAGGAAATTAACATCGCTTAAAATAGATAAAATTTCTTCATAAAGTCTATTCTAAATATTTGAGGGGACATCACGTAGAACGGGGTGTCCCCTTTATAATAGGTATAAGGTAATATTATGATTTTTGTAGATGAAGCCAGAATTTTTATTGAAGCCGCCTCAGGTGGTAGAGGATGCGAAAGCTTTCATGTAGATAGATCTATGCGCCATCCTAGACCTGATGGAGGAGATGGTGGTCATGGTGGAGATATAATCTTTGTCGCAAGCAGAAGTATGCATACTTTACTTGATTTTAGATACAAGCAACATTATAAATCTCAGAGTGGTGCTCATGCAAGTAGTCGTGGCAAAAGAGGTAAGAATGGAAAGAATTGTATTTTAAGAGTTCCGGTTGGAACCATTATCTCTGATCACGAAACAGGGCTTCAAATAAAAGATTTAACAGAAGACGGACAAGAAGTTGTTGTCGCAAAGGGTGGACGTGGAGGTATTGGTAATGAAGGCAAGAAAGTTATTAAGCCACCTCGTGATGGAGAAAAACTTACCATTAAGCTTGAGCTTAAGGTTATTGCAGATGTTGGTTTAGTAGGTTTTCCAAATGCAGGCAAGTCTACAATAATAACGAAAATATCTAAAGTTAAGTCTCAAATAGCTAATTATCCTTTCACAACAAAACATCCTATTTTAGGAATTGTGTTTGATGAATTTGAAGAGTCTAGCTTTATTGTAGCTGATTTACCTGGTATAATTGAAGGAGCTCATACTGGTAAAGGTTTAGGAGATAGATTTTTAAGACACGCAGAAAGAACTAAAATATTAGTACATGTTTTAGATATGGCGGCAACTGAAGATCGTGATCCTTTAGAGGATTATGCGAAGCTAAACAATGAATTAGAAAAATATAGTGACAATTTCGCATTTAAGCATAAAATTGTTGTAGCGAATAAAATGGATTTAGAGTATGCGGCTGAGTATTTAGAAAGATTTAAAGAAAAGTATAAAGAAGATATTATTCCAGTTTCTGCCGTAGAGGCTAGTGGGTTGGATAAATTGGTTGATGTAATAAGAAATACATTGATAAAAGATGCAGAAGAGCAAGAACAAGATGCAGGCGAAGATCAATAGTTAAAAAATAAGTTTGAGGAAACTATGTATAGAAAATTCCCAAGAAAAATTAAAAGAATTGTTATAAAAGTAGGCTCAAGTGTTATAGCAACCTATGCAATGAAACCTAGATCAGCACAATTAAAATCTTTGGCGGCGCAGATCTCTGTATTGCAGAGGCAGGGTATCGAGGTTGTTTTGGTAAGCTCAGGTGCAATTGTTCTTGGAATGGGAGAAATGAAGCTAAAAAAACGTCCTTCTTCACTTGCCGCATTGCAGGCATTAGCTGCTATAGGCCAGAATGTTCTAATGCGTAAATATAACGATTTCTTTAAAGCTAAAAAAATGCGTTGTGCGCAAGTGCTTCTTACGTGGGATGATTTTGATAATCGCGAGCGTTATAATAACGCAAGAAATACATTTAAAGCGATACTAGAACAAAAGGTAGTGCCTATTGTAAATGAGAATGACACTATATCTACGGATGAAATAAAATTTGGAGATAACGATAAGTTGTCTGCTTTAGTTGCGAGTTTAATTGACGCTGATTTGTTGCTCATTTTATCTGATGTTGAAGGATTTTATGAGATAAAAACAGATGGTCGTAAAAAAGTAATTTGTGAAATTAAAGAAATTACAAAAGAAATAGAAAGAATGGCGACGCCAAGTAAGAAAAAAGAAATGTCAAAAGGTGGTATGAGTGCAAAGTTAGAAGCTATTAAAATTGCAACGCACGCTAAAATTCCTGCTGTAATAGCACACGGCGAGATAAAAAATGTTTTGTCTCGTGTGCTTAAAGGTGAGCGTATAGGTACGTTATTTGTAGAGAAGGAAGAAAAATTGATTTCTCGTAAACATTGGATTTCTTTTGGAGCAAAACCAAAAGGAATTTTTGTTGTAGATGACGGAGCTAAAAAAGCTTTATTAAGAGGTGGAACAAGCCTTCTTCTTGTAGGAGTTTCTGATACTCAAGGAACTTTTAAAAAAGGGGAAGTTGTAGTGGTTTCAGATAAAAATGGTCATGAAATTGCACGTGGAATAAGTAACTATTCTACGGGCGATATTCAAAAGATAGAAGAAAAACAAGGAAAACAAGAAGCAATTCATTGTGATAATATGGTTTTATCAAAACGTTAACTTAACAGGATTATGTTATGAAAACAGCATTAGAAACTAAAATTATAAATATGGCCAAGAAGACGCTTTTAGCGTCAAGAGAACTCGCTCTAGTCTCAACTAGTGGTAAGAACAAAGCGTTAAAGGGCATGGCTTGTGCGCTTAAAGAAAGCTCAAGCTATCTTATTAAAGAAAATAAGAAAGACCTACAGGCTGGTAAGGAAAACAAATTGTCAGATGCTCTTTTAGATCGTCTTACTTTAAATGAAAAAAGAATAAAAGGGATGATAGGTTGTATTCTTGATACTGCAAAACTAAAAGATCCTTTAGGAGATGTATTAGAAACATATAGGCGCCCTAATGGTCTTATAATAAAGAAAGTAAGATCTGCTATAGGTGTGGTTGGAATTATTTATGAATCTCGTCCTAACGTAACAAGCGATTGCATAGGATTATGCATAAAGTCAGGTAATGCCGTTATTTTAAAAGGTGGCAAAGAGGCTTTTTATTCTAATCGCGCTATATTTTCTGTTATAAAAAAGTCACTTAAAAATACTAAAATATCAGAAGACAGTATTCAGCTTATTGACTCAACTGATAGAGCTTCTGTTAATGTTCTTTTAAAGTTAGATAATTATGTAGATTTAATAGTTCCTCGTGGAGGAGAAAGTCTTATACGTTTTGTTGCAGAAAATTCCAGGATACCTGTTATTAAGCATTACAAAGGAGTATGTCATACCTATGTAAGCGATAAGGCAGACTTAAAAATGGCAGAAAGTATTTGTTTGAATGCTAAATTACAACGTCCAGGGGTGTGTAACGCGATGGAGACAATGCTTGTAAATAAAAAAGTAGCTAAGAAATTTCTATCTTCAATTATAAGTAAACTGCAAAGTGCAGGAGTTGAAGTAAGGGGATGTGTTGATACTTGTAAAATAATTAAAAGCATACGACGAGCAAAAGAGAGTGATTGGAGCAAAGAATATCTTGATCTTATTTTATCTGTTAAGATTGTAGATAGCTTAAAAGATGCGATAGATCATATTAATAAATATGGCTCGAGACATTCTGATGCTATCGTGACTAAAGATAAGTCTCAGGCTCAAAAGTTTCTAAATGGCGTTGATTCAGCCTGTCTTTATGTGAATGCTTCAACAAGATTCACTGATGGATATGAATTTGGTTTTGGGGCTGAAGTTGGGATAAGTACGGATAAATTACATGTTCGCGGCCCAATGGCTTTAGAAGGGCTAACTACGTATAAGTATGAAGTTTATGGGAAAGGTCAGATAAGAAAGTGAAGCGTATTGGAATATTAGGCGGAACTTTTAATCCAATTCATATTGGACATCTGGCTATTGCGCAGTGGACTCATGAAAAATTAAAATTGGATAAAGTTATCTTTGTTCCAACAAGCTTGCCCCCCCATAAAAGTAGTCGAGGGGTTATTGATGCCAAGACTAGATATAAAATGGTTGAGCTGGCAATTGAAGATAATCCTCATTTTGAAGTTTCTGATTTTGAGATTAAAAAAGGTGGTAAATCGTATAGTATTGATACAATACGATATTTTTCTGAAAAATTTACTAAAAATACTAAACTTTATTTTATAATTGGTGAAGATTGTTTGTCGACTTTGCATAAATGGAAAGATGTAAAAGAGCTAAATTCTTTAGCATCTTTTGCAGTAGTTAATCGTCCGGGCGTAAAGCCGTGTAAACCTAAAATAGCTGTTCGTTCTATATTTATGCCAGGCATTGATATTTCATCTTCTTATGTAAGAAAGTGTAGCACGGCGCATAAAACGTTTAAGTACTTTCTTCCGGAAAAAGTGGAGAAATATATTAAAAGAAACAAACTTTACAAAGGTTAGGAGCAGTTTAAATGGCAACAAATCCAAGAAAAGAAATTAAATTTGGTACAGATGGATGGCGCGCTGTCATATCTGATACTTTTACTTTTAAAAATGTATCTATTTTAGCTCAAGCAATAGCTGATTGGGTAAAACAAGATTGTAAAGTAAAAAAAGGTAAGCTTCCAAGAGCTGTTGTTGGTTATGATACTAGATTCTTATCTGCTGAATATGCGGAAATTGTAAGTTGTGTTTTAGCTAAGAATAATATAGAGATTTTACTATCTGATGCATCTATACCTACTCCTGCATTAAGCTATGGAGTGCCAAAGACTAAAAGTTTTTGTGGAATTATGATAACAGCAAGTCATAATCCGGGAAAATTTAATGGTTTAAAGATTAAAAATAATCTTGGCGGAGGAGCTTCAAAAGATATCACTGATAAAGTAGAAACTTTGCTTTGTAAGAGTTCTGTTAAAACAGATACGATAGAAAATCTTAAGAAAAATAAGAAATTAAAGATTTACGATTTTAAGGAAGATTATTTAGATTTTGTTAAAAGCTATGTTGATTTAAAGGCTATTAAGAAATCTAAGTTTAAAGTATTGCAAGATGTTATGCATGGAAGTGGTGGTACGCTTCTTGAAGATATATTAGGTAAGAGCAACATAAGATTGTCTTTAATGCGTTCTGAGGTGAATCCTTCGTTTGCAGGCGGTAAACCAGAACCTATAGTTGAATTCATGGGAGAAATTTTAAAGAGAGTTAAGAAAGAAAAGTTTGATCTTGGTCTTGTTTTAGATGGTGATGCTGATAGGATTGCTGCTGTTGCTCCTAATGGAGAGTTTATAAGTCCACAGAAAATATTAGGCCTTGTAGCCCTTCATTTAGTAAGAAATAAAAAACGTACAGGTGGTTTAGTTAAAACTACTTGTGGTACGGTTTTGATAGATAATATTTCTAAAAAGCTTGGATTAAAGCTTTATGAAACACCTGTTGGATTTAAATATATATCTGATTTGATGGTGTCGGAGAGAATCGTTGCAGGTGGAGAGGAAGCTGGTGGAATTGGTGTTCAAGATTATGTTCCGGAACGTGATGGAACACTCGCTGGACTTCTTTTACTTGAAATGATGGTATACCAGAAGAAGAATATTAAAAAGATTCTTGATGAAATGGAACGTGAGTTTGGACGTTTTTATTATGAGCGTGCTGATATTGCATTAGGCAAAGGAAAATATGATCCTAAGAAGTTTTTATCACAAAAAACACTTTTAGGAAAAAAAGTTGTTGGTATGCAAGACTATGATGGTGTTAAGCTTATATGTGAAGATAAAAGTTGGCTTATGTTAAGACCATCTGGAACAGAGCCTCTAGTGAGAGCTTATTCAGAAGCTAAAACACTTAAGAAAGCCAAAGAACTTCTTAAAATTGGTGAGAAATTTTTAAAGTAGGTGACAGGGCTTAGGGTCTAGGTGGTAATTTCTAGAACCTAGTACCTAAAACTTAGGACCTATATATTATGACATATTGGATTGTTAGAGCATTTGTTAAGTTTATAAGAATTTTCTTTTTTCCAGTTAAGGTTTACGGAAAAGAAAATATTCCTAAAAAAGGTGCTTTTATATTTGCAAGTAATCATAAAAGCTATATAGATCCAATGCTTATTCCTTTGTGTCATAATCGCAGAATGAGTTTTGTTGCAAGAGATACTCTTTTTAAGGGTTTTGTTGGTTGGATCTTGCCAAAGCTAGAAGCCTTCCCTATTAAAAGGGCGACAGCCGATATTGGTGCTGTAAAAGAAATATTAAAAAGACTAAAAAGAGGTATGCCTGTATTGATTTTTCCTGAAGGGACAAGAACGCTAGACCCTTCTAAGCGCGTAATTCAGCCAGGTATAGGAATGATCGCAGCAAAAACAAAATTACCCGTTATCCCTATATATATTGAAGGTTTAGATAAAGTACTTCCGCCAGATTCTAAGAAAGTAAACAGACATCCTGTTACAGTTACTTTTGGACCACCAAAAACTTACTCTAAAAGCCAGCCTAATGAAGATGTATCCAATCAAATAATGGATCAAATACTTGATCTTTCTTGAAGCATTTAAGTTAATAATATTTTTATAATCATTTATTGCAATGAATTCTAGCTTCTTTTATTGCAAAATAGTAGTTTAATTTATTTAAAATAATAAATAAAAATATTAGTTTAATAAATATAGCAGTAGACTTAAATATTTTCGTTGACAAATATAAGAAATTTGGGATAATGGGTTCCTCCAGACAGCAAAAGAGCTGCGTTTATAGCATTTTTCTGTTTGGACAGTAGAGCTCTACCGACACGGTAAATACAAAGGCTCTGCTTCTTTAGCTTCATTATTTAGCTTAAGCTTTGATGATCTGAAGAACAAATAGAAGGAGAGTTTGAATTAAAATGGAACAAGAACAAAAGTCATTGATGGGTGAGTTGTACAAGGAAACATTTCGCAATCTTAAAGAGGGAGAGATTGTAAAAGGTATAGTAGTAGCTTTTAACGACAAGGAAGTTGTCGTCGATATAGGATTCAAATCCGAAGGATTTGTGTCTATTGATGAATTTCGTAACATTGAAAATCTTGAGACAGATCTTGAAGTAGATATCTTAATTGAGTCTATGGAAGATGATGAAGGTCGCTTAGTTTTATCTCATTTAAAAGCAGAAAAGCTTAAAGGATGGATGAAATTAGGAGACAGCATCAACGAAGGCGATCCTGTTGAAGGAGTTGTTGTAAAGCAAGTTAGAGGCGGTTTTATAATTGATGTTGAAGGAGTTGAAGCATTTCTACCTATGTCTTTATCAGCTTTTAAAGGTTTATCGCAAACTGATATAATGACAAAGAAATTTGTATTCCAAGTTGCTAAGTTAAATAAAGCAAGGCGTAACTTGATTCTTTCTAGAAGAGAAGTTGTCCAGAAAGAAAGAGAAAAGGTTAGAGGTAAACTTTGGGATAAATTAGAAAAAGGTGAAACGCGTAAAGGAACCGTTAAAGGTATTACTGATTTTGGTGCTTTTATTGATTTAGGTGGCGTTGATGGACTTCTTCATATTACTGATATGAGTTGGACACGAATTAATCATCCGTCGGAGATAGTATCGATTGGAGATGAAATTGATGTTCTTATATTAGATTATGATAAAGAAGGGTCTAAGGTTTCTTTGGGATTAAAGCAAATAATATCAAATCCTTGGGAAGATGTTTACGAAAAATATCCTACTGGAACAAAAGCAAAGGGTAAAATTGTAAATGTTATGCCTTATGGTGTTTTCGTTGAAATAGAAAAAGGAATTGAAGGTTTACTTCATTCGTCTGAGATTACTTGGCAAAAAAAGCTAGTTAATCCGCAAGAGATGTTTAAAGTTGGAGACGAAGTAGAAGTTCAAATTATAAATGTTGATAAGGACTCAAAAAGAATTTCTCTTAGTATGAAGCAATTGGAAAATAATCCATGGCTTGAAGTTGAAGAGAAATATGCAGTGGGAACAAAGGTAAATGGAAAGGTAAGAGGTTTTACTGATTACGGAGCTTTTGTTGAGTTAGCTTTAGGACTTGAAGGAATGATACACATTTCTGATATGTCTTGGACAAAAAAGATTAACCATCCTCAAGATATCCTTGAAAAGGGTCAAGAAGTAGAGGTTATTGTTTTAGCTATTGATTCTGATAATAGAAAGATAAACTTAGGTTTAAAACAATTAACTGAAAACCCTTGGGAAGATATTGCCAAAAAGTATCCTGTGGACACAGAAATTGAAGCGGAAGTGGTTCTTAATTCAAATTTTGGAGTTTTTGTAAAGCTTGAAGATAATGTAGAAGCTTTGGTTTATTCTTCAGAAATAGAAAAAGAAGCTGCTGCTGCTTTAAAACCAGGGGATAAGATAAAAGTAAAAATTATTAAGGTTGATGTTGAGCAAATGAAAATTGGCGTAAGCGCTAAGCTCTAAAACCTTATTTTGTAATAATATTATTAAAACGGCACCTTTCTGTTAAAGGGAGGTGCCCGTTATTATCTTATGGAAATAAAAAATCTTATAACAGACATATTAAGAGGTACTTCAGAGGCAATTAACGTAGAGACTCTTGAAAAAAAGTTAATTGCAAGTAGCAAAAGTGGAAAATCTCTTAATATTAAAGCAGGATTTGATCCAACAGCCCCAGATATTCATTTAGGGCATGTTGTTTTACTTCGTAAGCTACGTCAATTACAAGATTTAGGTCATAAAGTATTTTTTTTAATTGGCGATTTTACTGCTCAAATAGGTGATCCAACCGGACGTGACCAAACAAGAAAAAAAATAGATCAGAGACAGATTAAGCAAAATTCAAAAACATATCAGAAACAAGCCTTTAAGATATTAGATCTAAGAAAAACGAAAATAGTTTTTAATAGCTCATGGCTATCAAAGTTATCAATTCAGAAAATGCTAGAATTAACAGCTTATTCTACAGTTGCTCAAATGTTGGCAAGGGCTGATTTTAAGAAAAGAGCTCAAAAAGCTAACGAAATAACCATCTTAGAGTTTATTTACCCACTATTGCAAGGTTACGATTCTGTACATTTAAAGGCTGATATAGAGCTTGGAGGCACTGATCAGAGGTTTAATTTGCTTATGGGTCGTCAAATACAAGAGGCTTATGGCCAAGAGCCACAAGCTGTTATAATGACTCCTTTGCTTGAAGGTACTGATGGTGTGCAAAAAATGAGCAAGTCTTTGAATAATTATATTGGCATTAATGAGTCTTCAAAAGACATTTTTGGCAAAATAATGTCTATTAATGATGATTTGATGTATAAATATTTTGAATTTTTAACGGATGAGAGTCTGGATGTGGTTAGATCTCTTCATCCAAAAGAGGCAAAATTATTACTTGCACAGAGAATTGTTGCTCAATTTTATGATGAAAATAAGGCAAAGGAAGAAAAACAGGATTTTGACAAGGTTTTTAGTCAACATCAGTTACCTGAAGATATGCCTGAATATGATATCAAGGATCAAGAGCAATTAGTTGATATTTTGCTTAAAAACAAGTTTGTAGAATCAAAGAATGAAGTGCGTAGGCTGATAAAACAGGGTGCAATTACGCATGATGGCAAGAAAATAGGAAGTGAAGATTTCATGGTAAAAAAGGGTGTTTTAAAGGTTGGCAAGAGACGTTTTCTAAAGATTAAATAAAGGTTTCCTTTAAGAACGTAACCCTAATATCTTGAAATAATTAGAATAAAAAAAACTTTTATAAAATACTTGACAAAACGATAAAACTGGCTATACTTGCTATATTTATTGTGCGTAATGAAGTGTAATTTTTTGCGTACTCTTTTGGAGACTTTAGAGATTATTTACAGCAATGTTATAGAAATTATAACAATTTTGTAGTAGTTAGGAACTTTTATTTTTCTAAGAAAGTTTTAAAATTACGAAGTTTTCTCGTCGGAATCCATAAAAGAATATTATTTTAAATTTTGCCCCTGTAGCTCAGCCGGAAGAGTACGTCCTTGGTAAGGACGAGGTCACCGGTTCGATTCCGGTCGGGGGCTTTTAAGACTGTAGTGGAAGTAGTATTAATTAATATAATTTTTTACTGAAAGTTTTTAAAGATGAGAGAGCCAATACAATTTCAATGCACAGAATGCAAGCGAATTAATTATAATAGTACAAAAGATAAAAAGCAGAAGCCAGAAAGAATAGAGTTAAAGAAATTTTGTCGTTTTTGTAGAAAACATGTGATACATAAGGAAATGAAAAAATAGGTTGGAAATTTAGGCCTGTAGCTCTAACTGGCAGAGCAACGGTCTCCAAAACCGTGTGTTGTTGGTTCGAATCCAACCAGGCCTGTTAAAGTTTAATATGATAGGAAAAATCAAAAAATTTATTACAGAAGTAACTGTTGAACTAAAGAAGGTTTCTTGGTCAACAAAGCAAGAGCTTATGGATGCTACATGGATTGTCATGATAAGCTCAGGATGCTTAGGTCTTTTTATTGGTTGTACGGACTTTGTTCTTTCAAAATTATTGGGAATAATTATTAGGTAGTATTATGGATAATAACAAGTGGTACGTCGTTCATACGCAAACAGGTTCAGAAGAGAAGGCAAAAGCTGGGCTAGAAAGCCGTATAAATACAACAGAATTAAAGAATTATATTAAAGAAGTTGTTGTCCCTACTGAGCAAGTTTCAGAAATAAGGGGTGGGAAAAAACGTATTACATCTAGAAAATTTTTCCCAGGATACATTCTTATAAGTATGGAAATGAATAAGGAAAGCTGGTATCTTGTTAAAACAACTCCTGGAATAACAGGTTTTATTGGTCCAGGAAGACGACCTACACCTATCTCAGAACAAGAAGTTGATTCTATCCTAAAACGTACAGAAGACACCGAAACCAAACCAACTCCAAAAATGACTTTCGAAATTGACGAATCAATTAGGATTTCTCAGGGTCCTTTTGCAAATTTTAATGGGACAGTAATGGAGATTTATCCTGATAGAGGAAAAATGAAGGTAAGCGTTTCGATTTTTGGTAGATCAACTTTAGTTGAATTAGAATATTGGCAAGTGGAGAAGCTATAAAATGGCAAAAAAAGAGATTATTGCTCAAATAAAATTATATGTGCCTGCAGGACAGGCTAACCCAGCACCACCTGTTGGACCTGCTTTAGGTCAACATGGTGTAAACATTATGGGTTTTTGTAAAGCTTTTAATGATAAAACAAAAGGCAGAGAAGGTCTTATATTGCCTGCTGTTATTAGCGTTTATAAGGATAAGTCTTTTGATTTTATTATAAAGACACCACCAAGCTCTATTCTTATAAAGAAGGCTGCTAATTTAGCTAAAGCATCTGGTTTAGCTGGCAAAGAGAAGATTGCAACAATAACAAAAGATCAAGTTAAAGAAATAGCTAAGATAAAGATGGAAGATTTAAATACATCTGATGAGTCAGAGGCTGTTAAATCAATTGAAGGAACAGCAAGAAGTATGGGAATTGAGGTAGAAAGATAATGACTAAGATAAGTAAAAGAGTAAAAGAATTTTCTAATATAGTTGATAAAGATAAAATTTATTCTATAGATGAAGCAATTGATCAGATTGCTAATTTTCCAAAAGTAAAGTTTGATGAAACAGTTGAAATACACCTTTTCTTGAATGTTAATCCTAAGAGCTCAGATCAAATTGTAAGAGGAACTGTTGCTTTGCCTAATGGTTTAGGTAAAGAAGTTAGAGTGGCTGTATTTTGTAAAGGTGAGCTTGAGAAAAAAGCAAAAGATGTTGGAGCTGATTTCGTTGGCGCAGAAGAATTGATAGAAAAAGTTTCTAAAGGATTTCTAGATTTTGATGTTGTAGTAGCTTCTCCTGATATGATGCGTGATTTAAGTAAATTAGGAAAAGTATTAGGTCCTCGTGGCCTTATGCCTACGCCAAAAGCAGGAACGGTTACTGCAGATATAGAAAAAGCAATTCAGGAAGTTAAAGCCGGTAAGATTGAGTTTAAGACTGATAAGCAAGCAGGCATACATGTCGGAATCGGAAAAAGATCTTTTTCAAAAGATAAATTGATGGAAAATATAAAACATTTAGTAGATGCTATTAATGCAGCCAAACCAATTGCGGTAAAGGGGCATTTAATTAAGTCATCTTCAATAACAACAACAATGGGCCCAGGATTAAAGGTAGCATTATGAAAAAAGTTGGTCAAATATTTAGAGAAAGTTTAGTTAGCCAAGTTGAGAAAGGATTTAATGAGAATAGCAATGTTTTTCTCTTAAATTATTCTAAGGTTTCAGGATCTCAAGTTAGTGAACTAAGAAAAGATTTGAAGAAAGTTGGAGCAAGTGTTTATGCGGCCAAGAATTCTGTTGCACGCTTAGCTCTTCAAAGCGTAGATTATGGTGATTTGTCTAAGGACGTGCAAGGTCAAATGGCTTTTGTATGGAGCAGCGATGATTCATCTGAATTATCAAAGATTTTAGTTAAGTTTGCAAAGGCTTTTGAAGATGTAGAGGTTCAAGGAGGAGTTTTAGAAGGAAAAATTATAAGTTCAGCAGATGTTACTAGATTATCAGACTTACCACCGAGAGAAGTTCTTTTAGCGACTCTTATGGCAACAATGCAAGCTCCTCTAACAAGATTAGCAGGCGCTTTAAATGCCAAAACAAGAGATTTATTATCTATATTAAAACAATTAAGTGAACAAAAGGGAGGAAAATAAAATGACTGAAAACACAGCAGAAGAGAAAAAAGAAGTTGTAGCTCTTTCGCCAAAGCTGGAAGAGGTTTTAAAGACCGTCGAAGGCTTAACAGCTCTTGAGCTTTCTGAATTAGTCAAGGGAATGGAAGACAAATTTGGAATTACAGCAGCAGCTCCTATGGCAGCAGGTATGATGATGCCAATGGCAGGTGGAGCAGTAGGTGGAGAAGCTGAAGAAGAAAAAACAGAGTTTGATGTTGTTATCGCAGAAGTTGGCCCTAACAAAATTGCTGTTATTAAAGAGGTTCGTGCCGCAACAAGTTTAGGCTTGAAAGAAGCTAAAGATTTAGTTGAAGCTGAACCAAAAGCTGTTAAAGAAGCTGTAACTAAAGAAGAAGCTGAAGAGCTTAAGAAAAAGCTAGAAGCAGCTGGCGCTAAAATTGAACTAAAGTAAACTTTTTTGAATAATTTGAAAAAGTTTTTGTTTCTTTAGCCTTTAAAATAACCTTTTTGAGAAAAAGAAAAATATGAGCATATTAAAAACTAAAGATTTTAGTAAGTTTCAACATGAATTTGATCTTCCTCATTTACTAGATATTCAACGTGTTGCATATGATAGCTTTTTGCAAAGATATATTTCATCTGAAAAACGTACTGATAATGGATTAGAAGAAGTTTTTCGTGAAGTATTTCCGCTTGAAAGTTATGATGGGCAAATTAAGCTTGAATATATGAGCTATGTGTTAGGGAAAGAAAAATATTCTGCTATAGAATGTAGACGAAGAGGTATGACTTATTCTGCGCCGTTAAAAGTAAAACTTCGTTTAATAACACCAGTTGATATTAAAGAACAAGAAGTATATTTTGGTGATTTTCCTCTTATGACTGATACAGGTACTTTCATTATCAATGGTGATGAAAGAGTAGTTGTTTCTCAAATCCAACGTCCTCCTGGAGTTTCTTTTGAAGAAGAGCTTCATCCAACAGGTAGAAGCCTTTATCATGGTCGCATAATTCCTGCAAGGGGCGCTTGGTTTGAAATTAAATATGATCTTAACAATATTTTATTAGTTTATGTTGATCGTAGACGTAATTTCCCAGCTACACAGATTTTGAGAATAATGGGTCTTTCTAATGCTGAAGATATGAAGAAAATGTTGGGAGATGATTTTGATAAGCTTGCTCCTACTTTAGAAAAAGATCATACTACTACTAAAGAAGAGGCTTTATTAGATTTTTATCGTAAAATGCGTCCTACTGAACCAGCTACTGTTGAAGTCGCTGATGCATTGTTTTTTAGGCTTTTCTTTGAGCCAAAACGTTATGATTTAAGCAAAGTTGGAAGACATATTATTAATCGTAAGTTAAAGCTAGATGTTTCTCTAGATAATAGAGTGCTTGATATTGGAACAGTTGTTGAAGTTGTTCGTTATTTAATTGGTTTAAGAGAAGGTCGTGGCGAAACTGATGATATTGACCATCTTGGAAATAGAAGAATTAAGACAGTAGGTGAATTAGTACAAAATCAAGTAAGAATTGGTCTTGCGCGTTTAGAACGTTCGATTAAAGAGCGTTTAGTTGTAATGAACAATTTTGAAAACTTAACAGCACATCATTTAATCAATTCCAGACTTTTTTCAAATCAAATTCAAGATTTCTTCGCAAGAAGTCAGTTATCTCAATTTATGGATCAAGTAAATCCATTATCAGAGATGACTCATAAAAGACGTTTAAGTGCTTTGGGGCCAGGTGGTTTATCTAGGGAAAGAGCTGGTTTTGAAGTTAGAGACGTTCATCCTACTCATTATGGACGCGTTTGTCCTATTGAAACTCCTGAAGGTCCAAATATTGGACTTATTGCATCTTTAACTATTTGCGCTAGAGTAAATGAGTTAGGTTTTATAGAAACGCCTTATCGCAAAGTTGTAAATGGTAAGGTTACTAAAAAAATAGAATTTTTGACAGCTGATAAAGATCAAAATGAACATATAGCTCAGGCTAATGTTCCTATAGATAAAGATGGAAACTTCCTTACAAAAGAAGCTTCTTGCCGATTTAAAACAGATTTTCCAAAATCAAATCCAAAAGATGTAGGCTATATGGACGTATCTCCATTACAGATTGTATCTGTTGCTGCATCTTTAATTCCATTTTTAGAGCATGATGATGCTAATAGAGCTCTAATGGGATCTAATATGCAACGCCAAGCAGTTCCACTTATGATACCAGAGGTACCTTTAGTTGGAACAGGCATGGAAGAAAAAGTTGCCAGAGATTCAGGTGTAGTTATCATTTCAGGGCAATCGGGAACAGTTAAAAAAGTAGATGCTCGTGAAATAGTTATAAATGATACAGTTTATCCTTTAAAGAATTACCAAAGAACAAACGCAAATACATGTATACATCAAAGTCCATTAGTTAAAGTTGGTGAAAAAGTTCAAAAAGGACAAATAATTGCTGACGGCATTGCAACAAAGAACGGAAAACTTTCTTTGGGTCGTAATGTATTGGTTGCGTTTATGCCTTGGAGAGGATATAACTTTGAGGATGCTATTCTAATTAATGAAAAATTAGTTAAAGAAGATGTATTTACTTCAATTCATGTAGAAAAATTTGAACTTGAGTGTCGTGAGACAAGATTAGGAAATGAAGAAATCACTCGTGATATTCCTAATGTAAGTGAAGAAGCTTTAGTTAATTTAAATGATGATGGAATTATTCGTATAGGAGCTGAGGTTAAGCCAGGAGATATTTTAATTGGTAAAGTAACTCCTAAGAGTGAAAAAGAACTTTCTCCCGAAGAAAGATTGTTAAGAGCAATTTTTGGAGAAAAAGCTGCGGATATTCGTGATACATCAATGACGCTTACTCCTGGAGTTGAAGGAGTTGTAGTTAATACAGAAACTTTTCAACGTAGTGAAAGAGGAAGAAAAACAAAGGTCGACAAGAAAAAAGAGCAAGAAGCAGTTGAAAAGATAAAAGCTTATTATGTGCAAGAGCATATTTTTCTTGAAGATGAGAGAGAAAAGAAATTATGTAAGCTTCTAGGTGTTGGAAAAAATAAATTGGATAAAATTAAGTTAAGTGATCTAGAAGAAGAATCAGAAGAAAGAGAAATGTTTGGGTTTTATGAAGATAAGTTTGCCGAATTGACAGAAGATCAAGAGAGAGAAATAGAAAGAGTTAAAAAGGGTGACGAGTTGCCTGCCGGAGTGTTAAAAAGAGTTGTTGTTTATGTTGCAACAAAGAGAAAAGTTTCTGAAGGGGATAAGATGGCAGGACGCCATGGAAACAAAGGTATCGTGTCTAGAATATTACCAGCAGAAGATATGCCATTTTTAGAAGATGGAACTGCTGTAGATATAGTTTTGAATCCTTTAGGAGTTCCTTCTCGTATGAACGTTGGACAGCTTTTAGAAACGCATTTGGGTTGGGCGGCTAAATCTCTTGGATTTAATTCAGCCACTCCTGTATTTAATGGAGCTAGTGAAAAAGAAATCTGGGATTCTTTAAAAGAGGCAGGATTACCGGAAAACGGCAAGACTACTGTTTTTGATGGATATACTGGTAGACCTTTTGATCAAAAGGTTACCGTAGGTTATATATATATGCTTAAACTAAATCATCTTGTTGACGAGAAAATTCATGCTCGTTCAATAGGACCATATTCTCTTGTTACGCAGCAACCATTGGGTGGTAAAGCTCATTTTGGTGGTCAGCGTTTTGGTGAAATGGAAGTTTGGGCTCTTGAAGCATATGGAGCAGCTTATACACTTCAAGAAATTTTCACGGTTAAAAGTGATGACGTAGCAGGCAGAAGTAGAATGTACGAAGCTATAGTAAAAGGGCAGCAAAAGTTAGAGCCTGGAACTCCAGAGTCATTTAATGTTTTGATTAAGGAACTACAAGGTTTATGTCTAGATGTAAAAATGGTAAAAGCTAATTCTTCAGAAGGCATAAAATCATCTGTTAAAACCGTCAAGCAAGCTAAAAAGTTATTATAAGGAAAAAATATGATTAAGAAAAAAGTCGATATAGAAAGTCAAGATAGAATAACTATTCAGATAGCATCAGCAGAGGTTATAAACTCTTGGTCTTGCGGCATTATAAAGAAAGCAGAAACGCTTAATTATAGGACTCTTAAGCCTGAAAAGGATGGTCTTTTCTGTGAAAAGATTTTTGGTCCTGTACGTGATTGGGAATGTAATTGCGGAAAATATAAGGGCATTAAGTTCAAAGGCATAACTTGTGATAGATGCGGTGTTACAGTGACTCGATCTTCTGTTCGTCGTGAAAGAATGGGTCATATTGATTTAGCATGTCCTGTAACTCATATTTGGTTTTATAAAGCTGTACCTAGCAGATTAGCTGCTTTATTAGAGATAGGTTTAAGAGACCTAGAAAAGCTTATTTATTACGAAGAGTATATAGTTATAGATGCAGGTGATACTAGCCTTAAAAATAGACAATTCTTGTCTGAAGAAGAATATCAGAATGCGTTGGTCAAGTACGGAGGAGGATTTAAGGCAAAGATTGGTGCTGATGCAATAAAAGAAATCTTAAAAGATTTAGATCTTAATGCTCTTTGTAAGAAATTAAGAAAAGATTTAGACAAAGCAAATCCAGCAGGAACAAATGCTAAAAAAATTGCTAAGACTTTAAAAATAATTGAAGATTTTAGAGGTTCGGATAATTCAGCTGAGTGGATGGTTCTAGATGTACTTCCTGTAATTCCACCAGACTTAAGACCACTTGTGCCATTAGAAGGTGGACGTTTTGCTACTTCTGATCTTAACGACCTTTATCGTCGTGTTATCAATCGTAATAATCGTTTAAAGAAATTGATGGATCTTAATGCTCCAGAAATTATTTGTAGAAACGAAAAACGTATGCTTCAAGAAGCTGTTGATGCATTACTTGATAATGGAAGACATGGTCGTCCAGTTCTTGGATCAGGAAATAGACCTTTAAAATCTTTATCTGATATGCTTAAAGGAAAGCAAGGAAGATTTAGAATGAACTTGCTAGGTAAGCGTGTTGATTATTCAGGACGTTCTGTTATTGTCGTTGGCCCTGAACTAAAGCTACATCAATGCGGATTACCAAAAAAGATGGCGTTAGAGTTGTTTGAGCCTTTTATTATTAGAAAACTTCGTGAAAAAGGTTTTGTTCATACTATTAAGGGCGCCAAGAGAATGGTTGAAAAAGCTAAGGTTGAAGTTTGGGATATTTTAGATGAAGTAATAAAAGATCATCCTGTAATGCTAAATCGTGCTCCAACCCTTCATCGTTTAAGTATTCAAGCATTTTATCCTACACTTGTTGAAGGAAAAGCTATAAAATTGCATCCGCTTGTTTGTGCTGCTTTTAACGCTGACTTCGACGGAGATCAAATGGCTGTCCATTTGCCTTTATCATTAGAGGCTCAAATGGAATGTAGGTTAGAATTGTTATCTATAAATAATTTATTTTCTCCAGCTGATGGAAGGCCTGTTATGTCGCCATCTCAGGATGTTGTTTTAGGCCTTTATTATTTAACAAAAGAAGATGTAGATGAGAACAAAGAAAATAATCGTATTTTTGCATCACAAGAAGAAGTTGTTATCGCCCATAATGACGGCTTAATAACTCTTCATGACAGAATTAAGTTAAGACTTGAGATTCCTGTTTGGGGAGAAGAAAAACCATCATTAGTTATTTCTCAAGAAAAAGCAATGAATGTGGGCGGAAAAAGCGAAGAAGAAGATAATAAGCCAATTGTAATAGAAACAACGGTTGGAAGAGTTTTGTTTAATGAAAAATTGCCTCAAGATTATGGTTTTGTTAATGAATTATTAGATAAAAAGAAAATTGGAGCTGTTATCTCGGATTGTTATAAAAGATTTGGACAATATAAAACTGTTAATTTGTTAGATGATTTAAAAACATTAGGTTTCGCTAGAGCAACTTTAGCTGGTATTTCTATTGGAATAACAGATTTAACTATACCTAAAGAAAAAGTAGATATTCTTAAAAATTCTAATCATGAAATTAGTAAAGTTGAAGATCAATATTTGAAAGGTATCATTACTCAAAGAGAAAGATATAACAAGGTTATCGACGTTTGGACTCATACAACGGAGGCTATATCAGATCTTGTTTTCAAGAGAATGGATTCTTTTAATCCAGTATTTATTATGGCTGATTCAGGCGCAAGAGGCTCACGTCTTCAAATTAGACAGCTTTCAGGTATGCGTGGTCTTATGGCAAAGCCATCAGGTGAAATTATTGAGAATCCAATTACTGCAAGTTTCCGTGAGGGTCTTACAGTGCTTGAATATTTTATCTCGACTCATGGTGCTAGAAAAGGTTTAGCTGATACAGCTTTAAAGACAGCTGACGCAGGTTACTTGACTCGTCGTCTTGTTGACGTTGCTCAAGAAAGTGTTGTAATAGAAGAAGATTGTAGAACTCTTAGTGGAATTACAGTTGCAGCTATTGTTGAGGGTGATGAGCTTGTTGTTAGTTTAAGAGAAAGAATTACAGGCCGTGTTGCATTAGATAGCATAGTTGATATTGTTACAGATCAAAGAGTTGTAGAAGCTGGCGAAGTTATTACAGAAGAGAAAGCGGAGTTTATTGAGCATCTTGGAATTGAAAAGGTTCGTATAAGAAGTGTTCTTACTTGTGAATCTGAACGTGGCGTATGTATTAAATGTTATGGACGAAATCTAGCAACTCGTAGATTAGTTGAAATAGGAGAGGCTGTTGGAGTTATTGCAGCACAAAGTATTGGTGAGCCTGGTACTCAGCTTACTATGCGTACTTTCCATATTGGTGGTACTGCTTCTCGTTCTGTTGAGCAGTCTTTTTACAAATCTAAAAATGATGGAATTGCAAAATATCATCAGCTAAGAGTTGTTGCTAAAGGAAATGAATTTATTGTTCTTAATCGTAACGGTTCTATTAGTATTAACAATGAATTCGGACGAGAATTTGATAGATATACACTTCCTCAAGGAGCATCCATTAAAGTTCCTGACGGAGGAAATGTTAAAAAAGATAAAATATTTGTTACATGGGATCCGTATACAGTTCCTATTATTACAGAAGTTAAGGGTTTCGTTAATTCTGAAGATTTGATTCCAGACGTTACTGTTCAGGAAGAAAAGAATCCTATAACGGGCGTTACCGAAAGAGTTATCGTCGAGCATAAGCAAGAATATCATCCACAGATGATTATTACCGACGACGCACAAGAGATTGTTGGAATTTATTCTATTCCGATAGGAGCACATATTCTTGTTAAAGACAAGCAATTGGTAAACGCTGGTGATTTAATTGCAAAGATTCCTAGATCTGCAGGAAAGACACGTGATATTACTGGTGGTCTTCCTCGAGTAGCAGAATTATTTGAAGCAAGAAAACCAAAAGATCCAGCTGTTATTAGCGAGATTGATGGAACAGTTGAATTTGGTGAAGATAAAAAAGGACGTAGAACTATTATTGTAAAAAGTGCTACAGACATGTCATCAGAATATACTATTCCTCACGGAAAACATCCTAATGTTTACAAAGGGGATAGAGTATTTGCTGGGCAACAACTTACAGATGGGCCAGTTGTTCCTCATGATATTTTAAGAGTTTGTGGTGATAAAGTTTTACAAGAGTATTTGTTAAATGAAGTTCAAGAGGTTTATCGTCTACAAGGTGTACGTATCAATGATAAACATATTGAGCTTATTATTTCTCAAATGCTTAAGAAAGTTAAGATAGAGGATGGCGGAGATACTGACTTCTTGGTCGGCGAGCAAATCAATAGAAACACTTTTAAAAAAGCCAACGAAGAGGTTATGAAAAAGAAGGGTAAACCAGCTCAAGCAACCCCACTTTTACTAGGTATTACTAAGGTTTCTTTAACTACTGAAAGTTTCATTTCTTCAGCAAGTTTTCAAGAAACAACTAGGGTCTTGACAGAAGCCGCATCTTCTGGTAAAGTCGACCTCCTTCGCGGGTTAAAAGAAAACGTTATTGTGGGACATTTAATTCCTGCAGGAACAGGTTTAAAAAAATACAATAAAATAGAAATGGTGAAATATGCCGACGATACAGCAGCTGATCAGGAAGAGCAGGATCAACAAGAAAAAGAAGGGTAAGTCTCCAGCTTTACAGAATTGTCCATTCCGTCGCGGAGTGTGTCTTCAAGTAAAGACGATGACGCCAAAGAAACCAAACTCTGCGCTACGTAAAATAGCTAGAGTGCGCTTATCAAATAAGTTTGAGGTTACTTCATATATCCCAGGAGAAGGACATAACTTACAAGAACATTCAATTGTTTTAGTAAGAGGTGGAAGAGTTAAGGATTTGCCTGGAGTTAGATATCATATTGTTCGTGGAGCATTGGATACTGCAGGCGTTGATAAAAGAAAAAGATCTCGTTCAAAATATGGAACAAAGAAAGCAGAGGGTAAATAAGACAGATGAGAAGAAGAAGCGCAGAAAAAAGAGAACTGTTACCTGAACCAAAATATAATAGTAGTCTTGTTTCGAAGTTTATAAACAATATTATGTTGGAAGGAAAGAAAACTGTTGCAGAAAGTATTGTTTATGGCGCACTTGAAATTTTAGAAGAAAAGACAGGGGAAAAAGACGGTTTAAAGATTTTTAACAAAGCTATGGATAATGTTCGCCCTAGATTAGAAGTTAAAGCAAGACGTGTTGGTGGTGCTACTTATCAAGTTCCTATTGAAGTTCCAATGAATCGTAGTAATGCGCTTGCGATGAGATGGATCAGAGATTTTGCTAAAAAGAAAAAAGGTAGACCAATGAAAATTAAGCTGGCGGAAGAATTGTTAGCAGCTTATAAAGGAGAAGGTGCTGCTGTTAAAAAGCGAGATGATACACATAAGATGGCATAAGCAAATAAGGCATTTTCACATTTAAAGTGGTAAAAGGAAATATATAGATATTATGGAAGTTACTCAATTACAAGACGTCAGAAATACTGGAATCATAGATCATATTGATGCTGGTAAAACAACTACAACAGAACATATTTTGTTCTACACAGGCGTTATACATAA
>JAVCCJ010000057.1 GCA_030765585.1 Candidatus Zapsychrus exili
CAAAATCAAGACCCATAATTCCGACACCCAAATAAGAGATAACAACAAGGGCAAAGAATACCGTTGCGCCTGTTAGCACAAAAATAAAAAAAGAAAATAAAGAAGAAATTAATACAACATAGCAATTGTAAAGGAGAAAATTACCCTTAGACATCTTACTTGCTGCAATACCTATACGTTCCATAACAAGCTTATTTTATCACTATTTTTCTAATGTTAAACTATAAAGAGAAATACTTTGTTTATCGCTTAAGAAATTATTTATATCTACTTTTAACTACTTTCATTTCACTTCTAGCAACTTTTATCCTATCTTCAAGATACGGATGACTTCTTAATACCAAAAAACCCCTAAATCCTTTTGATTCTTTTAATAATATATCAAGAACCTCTACTATTGCGCTTGGATTATACCCAGACAAATATAAATACTTAATACCGATTTTATCTGCCTCGTACTCATCTTTACGACTATATGCAGAAAAGATTATGTTTACAACAAAATCTGCCCCTAAGGAAGCTACTTGCTTTGTCATGTTTGACATTTGGACATTGTTAAAAATAAAGTCTCCGACAAAATCATACCCTAAAGATACCTGAAACTTTTTAACAGTATGTCTTGCGGCGCAATGTGCTACTTCATGAGCTATGACAGATGCTATTTGATCATCCGTAGTTAATTTATCTATAATGCCAGTATTGACATAAATGTTACCGCCAGGCGTAGTAAACGCGTTTAATTCATCGTTATTTACTAAAAAGAAATTATATTTATAATCTTGTCTATCTGATACGAGGACAACTCTTTCGCCTATTTTTTGAAGTTTATCTAACTTTTCTTTATCTTTTGAAAACTTAAACTTCTTTTTTAGCTTATTATGGATATCTTCCCCCATCTTTACCTCTTCATAGGTAGATATTGCAATAAACTCTTTTTTTCCAGTTGCGGGGTTATAAAATGTAGTACAACCTGAAAACAGAAAAATAACAATTAGATTTATAATAAAAATTCTTAACGGAGGATTAAAAGGAGTAGCTTTTTTCATCTTTCAAATTTAACAACATCTTCCCACCAACGACTACTATCCCACTTTTTTATTGTTTTCCAAAGTTTTTTAGCTGTCTTTGTCTCTAAATAATCTGGGGCTTTTTTAAAAAATTTCTCAGCTTTTTTATGTCCACTATCATAATATTCTTTTGCCTGTAGCAGACATTCTAGAATATCAGCATCTCTAGCAACTATGCTTTCATTCGTTTTTTGCGCATCATAATCATCACGAAAAGATATCATTTCTTTTTTAATGCCACCTTCTAGATCTTTAACCTGATCATCAAACACTTTTCTTTCTGCCTTCTTAAAATCAATATAATAATGCCCCATTTTATGCAAATCATTTATTCTTGCCTCATGAATATCATTAAAAAGCGCCATCATAACTGATTTATATGGATCAACTCCTTCTGCATGTGCAATATAATACGCCATAATTGCACACCTAGATGAATGTTCAGAAACACTTTCAGGGTCCTTTATGCCAGCAACCCACCACCCGCTTCTTTTTACATGCTTAAGCAATCCCGCCTCAGCAAATAAATTTACAGCGACTTCTTCTTTTGTCTTCTTATTGTTTATTTTTTTGTTTTGCGATTTCATAACATAATATTGTTGTTGCATGTGCAACGTTAAAAGACAGCGTATCATATTGCATAGGAATAAATACTTCTTGGTCTAAATATTTTTTTACGACATTTCTTATTCCTTTTTGCTCTGAGCCTATGACCACCCCTAAATGTTTTGGAAGCTCTATATCAAATAAAGACTCGCCCTCTCTACTTACTATTGTCCCTAAGATAGAAAACTTTTCATCTTTTGCTATCTTTATAGCATTCACCAAATTAGAAACCTTTGAAATGCCCACATAATTATCTGCGCCAGACGCTATTCTAAGAACCGTTTCTGTTACTTCAACAGAATCATGTTTAGGAATAACTATTGAAAAGTTTCCTAAACAAGCAGCGGTTCTTATAATGGCTCCTAAATTTTGTGGATCAGTTATCCCGTCTAAAAACAAAAGAGTCTTTTTTCTTTTTATAGAAATATTAATTAGCTCAGAATAATCTACATAAGTATACTCATCAACATTAGCCAATACTCCTTGCGTGTTTTTATTTCTTGCAAGCTTCATCATTTTTGATGGCATAATAGAAACTATCTGAATATTTCGCTGCCGAGCTTTCTTGTGAATAGCTGCAAGACCATTTTGTCCCTGCTCTAGAAATATTTTCCTAACACTTCCCGGATTAAATCTTAAACGCTCCATTACTGAATTTTTACCATATAATCTCATTTTTTTATCCTAAACCCCAGTAAAAATACTGGTCTTAATATACTCCACCATCCGACGAAAGGCTTCATCTTTGTATAGCCTAATTCCTTAGGTGGGTAAAATTTTGTAACAGCCGCTTCCTTGTACTTATAGCCTAAAGCAATTGCTTTATAAATAAGATATGGTTCTAACTCATACTTATCAAGCCATGGCTGCTCTATGTCTATGTTATCATTATCAAAAATTGAAAGCCTAATAGCCCTAAACCCATTTGTTGTATCTGTAAGTTTTCTTCCCGCAAATAAAGACATCATTGCCGGATGCAACCTAGTTGCTATCTTTCTATAAAAAGGAATATTTCTTCCTGTGCCTTTTTCTGACTTATAGCGAGAACCTTGAACAAAATCACAACCATCATTTAAAATAGGATCTATAAGCTGCGAAATCTCATCAGGATTATCTTTATCATTTCCTGCCATAATTACTAAAACTTCGTAACCTTTTTCTTTTGCATACCTGATAGCTGTCTTAATAGCAGCCCCGACACCACTTCTTTTTTCATGCTTTATTGTGGTTACGCCTTGTTTAAGATAGCTTTCTATCACTTCTGTCGTGCCATCGTCCGACGCGTCATCAATTACCAAATAATCAACCACATCTCTTGATTTGCTTTTTAGAAATCTTTCAATAACATTTTTTAACTTAACATTTTCATTAAAAGCAACTGGACAAACTAGAACCTTATTCATCAATTTCTAACCCTTTTTCTTGTCTTTTATATTTTTTCTTACACTTGCAAGTCAAATTATCATCTAGTTTTCCGCCACAAAGACAAGCATATCCCTTAAACTTCGCAGGATTTCCAAATACTAAAGAATATGGCTCAACATCTTTTGTAACAACACTACCTGCGCCGACAAAAGCATGCTCCCCTACTGTTAATCCACAAAGCACAACAGCATTAGCACCTAAGCTTGCGCCTTCTTTTATTATTGTTTTCTCTAGTTTCCATCCATCTTCAAAATGACTACGAGGGTATCTGTCATTAATAAACGCTATGTTCGATCCTATAAAGGCGCTATCCTCAATCACTACTCCGTCAAAAATAGACACATTGTGTTTTATAGTTACTTTGTTACCCACAACAGCACCTTTTTCAACAAAAGATCCATCACAAATATTACAATCCTCTCCTATAATAGCACCTGATTGTATATGCGTATTAGCCCACACTCTTGTGCCTTTACCTATTTGTGCTCCATCATCTACCAATGCTTTTTCATGTTTAAAATAATCCATACACTTCCCTTTATAATAAAAAATTTAATAATATATCTTAAATCTACATCCAAATTAAAATATATTTATTGACAACTATGAGTTTATAGGGTATCCTTTAAATATCACGATGGGCAGGCATGCTAAAGGTTCGTCCTTTAGATACTCTTGCCCTATTTTTTTACCTTTTTCCTATCTTTCTTTCCAATTCATTAATATATAAAAAATATTTCCTATACTTTCTTAAAAGAGATGAATATTTCCTAGGATTAGGAATAAGCACATGACCCAATTTCTTTTTCTCTTCAAGATATTCAATTAAACAATAAAAATCACCATCACCAGATACTATCATTGCCTTATTATAGTCATCAAAGTGAATCATTGAATGCAACACTAATTCTGCATCAACATTTCCCTTTCTAAAAATTTTCCCATCTTTTTTAATTTCTAATGTTGGTTTAAAAATAACAATATACCCTGCCATCTGCAAATATGTATACAAAGATTCGTTTCCTGCCATGTATCCAATAAACAAAAACGCTTTTTTAATCTTATATTTATCTTTTAAATAAATATAAAAACGCTTAAAATCCAATGTCCATCCGCAGCCCTTAATGCCTAAATTAAGATTTTGACTATCTATAAAAACATAAGTATTATTTGTTTTATCCATTTTCTATTTCCTTATAAATCTACACAAACACCTTTATTTTCTATAGATTGCTGTATGGCACAAAGTGTCTTAACAACATCGGCTCCTTTTTGTGCATCTGATAAATCTGGGCTATCTCCATTTTCAACACAATCGATAAAATACTTAGCCTGCGCTTTTAAAGGTTCATTAAAACCTATGTTAGGTATTGTAATGCTTCCCTCTTTTGATAGAAGTTGAAATTCGCCATATGTTTCGTAAAAAGTAGCTGTTCTCTCGGCATATTTATCATAAAGTTTGATAGGTCCGATATTGTCTAAATCATCCCATACAAGCATCTTCTTCTCACCTACAATTGTTATTTGCCTTACTTTCTTTGGATCAAGCCAACTTACGTGAATGTTAGCAAGTAAATTGTCAGGATATTCAAGTGTTGCAAAAGCTACATCCTCTAATGAATTCCCTAAACACTTCTGCCCGCGAGCTGACACATTTATAGGAGAATTATCAAATAGATAATTAAATATTGAAATATCATGCGGAGCTAAATCCCACAGTGCGTTTACATCATAACGGAATGGACCTAAATTTGTTCTAATAGCATAAGCTGAATGAATTTTTCCCAATTCACCTGACTCAATATATTTCTTAATCCAAGTAATACCAGCATTAAAAACAAATATGTGACCGACCATAAGTACTTTGTTTTTTTCTTTAGCTAATTTATTAAGAACATGACACTCATCCGAATCAAGAGTCAAAGGCTTCTCGCACAAAACATGCTTACCAGCCTCTAATGCTTCTTTAGTCAGTTTAAAATGTATATTTGTTGGAGCTGCGATACAAACAGCATCTATATCAGCGTTATTTAAAATATCTTTATAATCAGTTGTTGCTATGATTTCAGGAAATATCCCCTTAATAATCGCAAGACGCTTTTCATCTAAGTCTGCGCACATCAAAGACTCTGAATTAGATAATTGAGAAAAAATTCTTACATGATTCGGTCCCCAATGGCCACATCCAATAATACCTACGTTAATCAAAGCAACACCTCTTTTCTATCAATATTTATTAATAACTAAATTAATATTAAAGTATTATACTGTTTTAAAGGCATTTTGCAATGTAAAAGAGATTCGAGCTTACGGCTAATTCCTAAAGAGAACACACCTTAAAACCAAGGGCAAGCCTAGTATTAAGGATTTAGGTTGAATTTGTATTACTTTATAATAGAATAACTTTAAGCAATCAATCCAACAAAACGACATTAATCTCAAATATGCTTAAGCTTTATAAAAAACTACTCTCCTCTTTTTCGCTTCCACAAATAGTACTTACTATTGGTCTATGCATTGTTTTGATCTTAAATTGTATTGCAATAGGAAAAGACCTAAGCAAATACCAAAAAATAAAACCTATCTTAAAGAACCAATTTATTGGATATATATCTTCATGATTAGAAAACATTCTAAAAGATACAAAGAAAATAGGATATTACACAGACAAAAATCTTAACGATCCAATAAATAACAAACAACTATCACAAGCCCAGTTTGTCTTAGCGCCTACTATTATAGATGTGTCTAACCTTAATCATAAATATGTACTTTTTGATTGTTCCTCAAAAGAAGTCGCATTTGACAAAATGAAAAAAATCAAAGCCAAGCCTTTTAAAAAGAATAAATTTGGAATAATACTAGCAGTAAGCTCGACTACCAAGTAAACGACAAAAGAATCCTATGACTTTTATATCAAGCCTAATACCATACATAATTTCATTTCTCGTCGGATATTTCTCGCTAAGATTTCTACTTAAAAATGAAATGAGCATACCTTCTTCTACTTTCATGTTTTTAAGCGCTGGCTTAGGTCTAGGCATAAGCTCCCAAATTACATTTCTAAGCTTCATCTTATTTAACAAATTAAATATCTATTTTGTTGTATCAACGAATATCCTAATATTGTCTCTTCTTATTTTAGATTTTGTAATCAATAAAAAAGAAATTATAAATCCTTTGAAGAGTCTAAAAAAAATGGACTTCATTAAAGCGACAATATTTATTATTTTCTTATCTCCGGTAGTTTATATGTCGCATCTTTATCCTGAAGGTGGTTGGGATGCTTGGACAGTATGGAACTTTAAATCTAAAACTCTGCTGCTGGGGTCGGAGAATTGGCAAAATATATTTGATCCTGTGCTATGGCGCACTAGCCCACATTATCCTTTATTCTTGCCATTTATAAATGTATGGGGTTGGTCATTCACTAAAAATGCCCCACAAATAACACCAATATTAACATCAATAATATTTTCTATTATGCTGATTGGTCTTTTATTTTCTACAATAAAAGAACTCGTCAGAACAGACTCTTACTTAATACCTGTTATATCGGTTCTCTCTTTGCCTGTATTTATAAAACTTTCTACAAGCCAATATTCTGATTTGCTCGTAGGCTTCTACCTTCTTGCTATATTTTATTGTCTTATAATCGTTAAACTTAAAAACTGCAAAAATATTGCTCTTTTGGCTGGTATATTTATAGGATTTTTGAGTTTCACTAAAAGTGAAGGATTTGTGACGAGCGCGATTATTCTATTATTATTTCTACCGTTTATATTCTTTAAAAATACTATTAAAGATAGAAAACAAGTAATAACCTATTTCTTCTTAGCTGCGGCAATATCTCTTATTCCTGCCATTATATTTAAAGTATTTTATGCTCCAGAAAATTTAACTTTTATAAATGGGCTTATCTCGGCCAAGCATCCCGCAAGCTTTGAGAGGCTACAAGCCATTCTTTTCTTTTATTGCATAGAACCTGTAACCTTTAAATGGAATGGATTCTGGATAGTATTATTTCTAAGTATGCTACTTAGCCTAAAAAAATGTTTTGATTCCAACTTTATAATTATACCGTGTTTCCTCTTTATATATTTTCTAATACTTACTGCCTACTACCTAACAAACACACATTTTGCAATAGCCTGGTGGCTTAAGAACACTTTAACCCGAATTCTTTTTTCTGTGTTGCCTTCCATAGTCCTATGGGTGAACTTGTGTGTATTTGATAAACAAGAATAAAAAAACAAAATCTGACTCTGAGTGTCGGTAAAATAAAATGAGGACAGTCCCCATCTATTATTACCCAATTATTAAATATCTTTATTTAGGTCTTTCTATCTTTAAAACTTTATACTTCAAAGAACCTGCTGGACCATCAATTTCTATTTCTTCGCCTTTTGCGTGGCCCATCAAGCCTGCGCCAACAGGAGACCTCATAGATAACTTATTCTCCTCATGACTTGCTTCCTCAGGAGACACCATCATATACTTAAGCTTTTCATCAGTCTTTAAATCTTTTAGAGTTACAATTGCTCCAATATAGATTTTATCTGATGGAATATCTTGATCCTCAATAATAACCACACTACCTAAATTATTTTCTGCTTCAGCTATTTGATAAACATTATGAGCTTGTGCTTCTTTTGCAGCATCGTATTCTGCATTCTCAGAAATATCGCCTTGCAGTCTTGCCTCTTCGATTGCTCTTGATATCTTAATGCGATCTTTTCTAAGCTTTTCTAACTCATCACTTAACTTTTTATAACCAGCTCTTGTTAAATAAACTTCATCAGCCATTTTTATTCTCCTTTAAAACAAAAAAATAGGTTTTTTAAATTAAAATACAATAAAAACCTAAGTAATCTGTATTTAATCTGTGCAATCAGCATTGAAACAATAAACTTATGAAATCCCGATGCAAAAAAATTAGGGACAAACACCTTTGGGTGCGTGCCCCTAAATAATTTAAATATAATTACATACTTTCAGATGCTTTTGCGATAAGTGGCGATACTTCAGTCACTTCATCTTTAGTCATACGTCCTAACTTTGCAAATCTCCATTCGCCTTCTTGGTTTCTGTTTTCTCTAGAAAGCTGAAGTTTTTTAGGTCCATCATTATAGGAAAAGACTCCTACTGTAACTCTTGTGTCTTCGAACTCTTTTGATTCTTTAAAAGATGCAACATCTAGTGTTTGATCATACGGCATAAAACTTACTCCTTTCGATTTCTATCCCTTAAAATATTGGGATTCTTATTCCAAATTATAAACCAGGAAACCCTGGTAACATTCCCTTCATTTCAGAAGCTGCTAAACTTTGAGACGCTTTTATTGCTGCATTTAAGCTTTTAAGTATGCTGTCCTGTAAATTCTTTTTATTTTCTATAGTAATAAGACTATCATCAATTTCTATAGATTTAAAACATTGTGAACCATTTATAGTTATTTTAACTCCAGAAACCTCATTTACATCTGCATCTGTAACATCTAGCTTGCGCTTGATCTGATCAGCCTGCTTTTTCATTTCCATCAATTGTTTCATTTTGTCAAACATTAAGCATTCTCCCTAAAAATATTCTTTAATCTTTTTGTTCAGCAATCTTATACTTTTGGCTTAGATTTTGCAAGAGTTAATTTAAATGAGTGTATAATTTACGAAGCGAAGCGAACATAAGTTATAATCCCGAATTTATTCCATACCCAACATATTTCGGGATCTCAACATTTATCTTAGCCTTAACCCAATATCCATAAGTGTTGTTACCAAAAACGCCCTTAAGAAAATAATTGCAAGAAAAGCAAGAATAGGCGATATATCTATACCCATAGGAGGCAAAACTTTTCTTATTCGCTGCAACACAGGATCAGTCATTCTATAAAGAAACTGTACTATAGCATTGTATGGATCAGGATTAACCCAGCTAATCAACACACGTATAAGAATAAGCCAATAATATACAGTTAATATAACATCAACTATTTTTGCTACTGCTATAAAAAGGTTACTAAATATAAACATATGTTTTTCCTTTCGCTAGAAAACTTTAAACAAATTGCCATCAATTATTCTTTGCTCTATTCTATCTAATAATCGTTTGGTTTTCTTTGTTATATAACTTAACTCTCCTAATATAACATTTACTCCCTCCGATGTCTTGACCAGAGACTTTGCGGTGTCTTCTAAGGCAACTGACAAATCCTTAAAATTAATTTTACTTAACTCGTCAGATGTTTTGGTAAAAGATTCTGCAGCCTCAGAGAAAACTTCTGCCAAATCTTGAACATCCATGGGCTCTTCTCCCATAATTGGCTCATCTAAATCTAAAGGCTTGCCTTGACCGTCTACATCAATTACAACCAACTTTTCTCCTAATATTCCATCGGTCACAATAACAAACCTAGCACTTTTGTCTAATTGATTTCTATATTCCGAGAAAATGCTAAGAGCAACTTTTACTCTTTTCCCTTTGTATTCTTCTTTTAAAAAATTAATATGATTGACTGACCCAACAAAAACGCCAGCCAGTCTAACTGGTGCACCCTCAATCAAACCTCCTACATCACCAAACAATACCTCTACTTTAAACTTTGGCTTTATAAGACCTTGATTTTCTCCAATTGTAAAAATCACAGTAAGAATCAAGAAAAGTCCAAGTATAAAAAACATTCCCGTAAAAAACGCCTTATTAGATCTTCTTTGTCTCATATTATTACCTCAACATTTCCTTATTTAACTAATAAACTCCTGAACAAATTTATTGTCTGAACTTTCAATTGATTCTTTTGAACCAATAGCAGCTATTTTACCATTTTTTATTAAAATCAACCTATCTGCAATACGAAAAGAATTTTTAATGTCGTGCGATGTTATCACGCAAGCGCAATCTAATCTCTTCACTATACTTCTTATCAAATCTGAAATATCTCTGCTTCTAATAGGGTCTAATCCACTCGTGGGTTCGTCACAAAACAATATCTTTGAATCAAGAATAATAGCACGTGCTAAACCAACGCGTTTTTTCATTCCTCCGCTTAATTCAGATGGATATTTCTTTTCAATACCCTCTAAATCAACCATTTTTAAAATACTAGATATCTTATTTTTTATAGTCTCATTATCTAGCGAAGTATGTTCAACAAGAGGAAAAGCTAGGTTCTCAAAAACATTCATAAAATCATACAAAGCGCCTTCTTGAAAAAGATATCCTATATTTTTTCTTACCTTTAAAAGCCTCTTCTCAGATAATTTTGTTATATCTATATTATCTATATAAACACTTCCGCTATCAGGAGTAATTAGACCTATCAAATGTTTTAAAAGAACACTTTTTCCTACCCCACTCTCACCTAAGATTACAACAATTTCTCCCTTGCTAACATCAAAACTTATATCGTCTAAAACAGTTTGATCTAAAAATCTCTTAGATAAGTTTGAAACCTTTATCATTATTCTTCTCTTTCTTATCGTCTAAAAAATCTTTTAAGGTTGCGAAGCTTTTTCAAAAAAACGAAATTTATTCTTTCCAAATTTTGTATATAGACGACTATATGGACGGACATCAGTTTTATCTGCAAAGAATTGCACACCATTATAAACGCCCAAAATATAAACTTCAGAATCAAGCAGGCTTTCAGTACCATCATAAGGAAACCACAACTCATCTTCAAACTCAATAGGATCGCCATTTATTATCCATACGGCTTCAGAATTTGGAACATCATAACTTTGAAATTTGCCAAAATTTCCTTTTGTGCTTTGGCACCCGACAATGAAAACTAAACAAAAAATAATAATTATTTTCTTAAATATATTTATATGCAAAACATATCTCCTTCGCTATTGCCAAATAGTTAAAATAATTTTTGTTAAAAGAGCATTAGATAAAATTACAAAGATAATAGAAAAAGCAACGGCTCTTGTTGTAAATTTGCCTACTCCCGAAGAACCTCCTCTAGTAAAAAATCCTTGATAGCAACAAATCCATCCGATTAAAACAGAAAAGAAAAATACCTTAGCAAAACCACTTAAGAAATCTACATAACGAATGGAATTGATAGTATGACTCATATACGAAAATCCTGGGATATTTGCCTCATATACACCAATAAAATATCCACCAAATATTCCAACGACCTCTGAAATAATTGTTAAAATCGGAAGAACAAGAAAACATGCAATAAATTTTGGAGTAACTAAATACTCCATTGGATCGACGCCTAATGTTCTAGTCGCTAATATCTGATCATTTACATTCATCGCACCTAACTCTGCCGCAATACGTGCACCAGCCTTAGCAGAGAAAATAATTGCAGTAAATACTGGGCTCATTTCACGTAGCAATGATAAAGCAACTAATTGTGCAATATACTCTTTTGCCCCTAATCTAGAGAGGACAACATAACCCTGCAAAGCAAGAACAGCACCTGATGCAAAAGAAGTAAGAATGATAATTATTACAGACTGCAGGCCTTGCTCGTAACTTTCTCTGACAACCTCTTTAAAGCGAATTCGTCCGCTTGCAATATTTCCGAGAATCTCTCCTAAAAAACAAAGAGCGCGCCCTATTTTAGAAATAAACTCAACAATAGGACTTTCAGGCTGCCTCATTATTATTCTCCACTATTCATCCAACCAAATTCGTTCTAATTCAGAATTGATTTTAAACTCTACTTCCTTAGATATATTCTTTGACTTCTCTTTATTGTTTTGAACTTTCCCTCTATCTTTAGATAAACTTTTGTTACTTCTCAAAAACTCGCTTACTTTCATTACTTTTGCACCAAGCGCGCTAACATAATGTTGAATATCTCTATCATCTGTAACAACTACAATATTTTTCTTAAGACTTGACTCTTCTACTATTTTCTTTATCTTGTCATCTGCAGATATGCTAGACGGAAACACGACCTGAATATCTGTTTCTCTTCTGCTGCTAATACCACTCTTGCCATCAAAAATAATAGTTACATTATTTCTTGTGCTACCGCAAGGGCGTTTTGTTCTTATAAAATTAACTAAATTATTTCTCTGATCTTCAAGGCTATCTTTCGCAGAAAAATGCATTTGATTAGTTATATTATATCCGTCTAGAAGAAATTGTAGTGACACGAGAAAATTACCTCCAATAATTTAGAATAGTTTCGAAGTACTCTAAGAGTCTTTCTTAAAGCTTCCTAGGGCATAAATGATTCCACCTATAATACCAACAATTACCATAAACAAAAAGTTGACCAAAGAGATACTTACGGCTATTCCCGACTCGACACCAATCTTAGCAAACAAGAAAGCAGCTCCTGCCTCTCTTGCTCCAAGCCCACCAATAGAAGGCAATGCTCCGGCTACGCAAATCAAAGGAACAAATATAAGAAAATAAATAATGTTTATATCTTGGTGCAAAGCCTTTGCTGTTAAATAAAAGGTAAAAGAAAAAATTACCTGACAAAGGCAAGAAAGCGCAATGGCCTTCCACCCTTCTCTTTTTTTATTCTTAAGCAAAGCGATATCGTAATGTAATTCCATAAGATTATTCTTTATCTTTGGAAATTTATTAAATATCTTACAAGCAAAAGAATAAGCTCTTTCATTAAATAAAACCGTTATAAATCCAAAAAATACAATACCTAATATAACTATAGGAAATAAAAGTGTTTTGTCGTCAATAACATTATACCCTAAAGTAAATGCGGTAATGGCAACCAAAACAATTGCAATAAAACCGCTTAAACGATCAAGTAAAACAGATGCAACAACCGTTGGTTTTTTATCACTGTTTTTGCAGAGTCCTATTATTTTTATAAGGTCTCCTCCAATGGCGCTCGGAAGAAAAAGGTTCCCAAATAATCCTGCAAGAAAATATCTCGTAACACTTGATAATTTCACCGACAAATCAAGCGCTCTAATATAAATTACCCACCTATAAAGTAGAAATACATTTATAAATAAAAAGACTATGCCTGCATATAATATATAAATCATATTAGCTGACTTAATAACATTTATTGTGCCTTCGATATCTATTTGCTTAAACAAATAAAATAAAAGTAAAGCACTGCACGCAATGCGCATAAAAAAAGATAAAACATTTTTTGTTTTTTCACCCAGCTGCATAAAATATCTCCATGTTTTATAAGTAACCAGTTGCCAGCTAACAGTGGCAAGCAAAGAACATTACACTAGTTACTTGTTACTGATTGCTGTTAAATAAGATTCTTCTGCCATAAAAGAGCTCCTTACCAAGGGTCCGCTTACAACAGACTTAAATCCCATCCTCAATCCTTCTTCTCTGTACAAATCAAATTCTTCTGGCGAAACAAAACGATTAACCCTTACGTGTCTTTCTGTCTTGCTTGGCGCGAGATATTGTCCAATAGATAAAATATCGCAACCAACACCTAGCAAATCTTTCAGCAAACTAAAGACTTCATCCTGAGTTTCACCCAGCCCAACCATAAAACTAGACTTAACAGAATAGTCAGAAGATGCTTCTTTCAAAGCTCTTAAAACATCTAGTGAGCGATGATATTCTGCTTGTGACCTAACGCTCGAAAATATTCTTTCTACGGTTTCTATATTGTGTCCAATAACATCTGCCTGTGTTTTTGACACCACCTCTAAACTTGTCTTGTTGCCAAGAAAGTCCGGAATTAATATCTCCACTTTAGCCTCTGGCAAAAGAGATTTAATTGCCAACACTGTTCTCTTAAACTGGCTAGCACCTCCGTCATCAAGATCATCCCTTGTCACAGACGTTACAACAACGTACGACAGCTTTAATCTCTTAGATGCTAATGCAACATTATTAGGTTCATCTAAATCAATAGGTAACGGCTCACCTGAAACAACTCCGCAAAATCTGCAACAACGACTGCAAACATCTCCTAAAATCATAAAAGTAGCTGTGCCACGCTCCCAGCAATTTCCTGAGTTTGGACAACTAGCGCTCTTGCAAACGGTGTTAATGTTTAAATCTTTTAAAATATCATCAACCCAATCAATCTTGGATTTCTTAGGAATTCTTTGCTTAAACCAACTTGGTAGGACTAAATTGTCTAAATTACCTAAAGACACTTAAGACTTTACCTTTTTATGAATAGCATTAAGCTGTTCTTTAAATTTTATTTCTTCTTCTTTTGTAGCGTAATCAACAATGAGTTTGCCGTCCAAATGGTCTAGTTCGTGCATAAATGCTCTTGCCAAAAGATCATCAAAACTTTTCTGCAAAACCTCTGAAGACAAATCTAAATATTTAACAAGAATTTTCTTAGGGCGAGTTATATTAATTTCTACACCCGGAACGCTTAAACATCCCTCTTCAAGACATTCTGATCCAGTTGCTTTTATCATCTCAGGATTAATAAACACAAGAGGTCCGTCTCCAATATCAATAACAAAGATTCGTTTATTAATTCCAATTTGAGACGCAGCTAGCCCAACACCACCCTCGTTGTACATAGTTTCTATCATTAAACTAACGAGTATGCGCTCAGAAGGGCCAATCTCATCTACTGCAGTAGATTTTACTCTTAGGCAAGGATCTCCATCAAGCCTGACTTTTAATTTTGTTTTTGTCATCTAAATGAATAATTTTAGGTTTAATATCAACAGCCTCTTTTGGGTCAACTAAACAATAACTTAAGATTATAATTTGATCTCCAACAAGACCTTGACGTGCGGCAGGACCGTTAAGACAGATCTGACCTGACCCTGACTTACCGGCAATTGTATAAGTTTGGAATCTGTTTCCATTATTTATATTTAAAACTTCTACTTTTTCTCCTGGGATTATTCCAACTGCGGCAAGCAAAGTCTCGTCGACAGTTATGCTTCCTTCGTAAAGAAGTTCTGACTCTGTTATAAACCCATGAGCTATTTTTGATTTACAAAATTGTATTAACATAATATGTATCTCTTTTTATTAACTTCCTTGATTACAAAATTGTATTTATCTTGTCAATAAGCTGATCTTTGGATACAGCTCCAACTACTTGGTCTACAGGAACCCCACCTTTAAAAATAATAAGCGTAGGTATAGACATTACATTAAAATTAGATGCTAGACCTTGTGCATCATCAATATTTATTTTTGCAACCTTTGCTTTTCCTTCTAATTCGACAGATACCTCTTCAATTATAGGACTGATCATTTTGCACGGTCCGCACCATTCTGCCCAAAAATCTACCAATACAGGTAAATCTGATTTAACTATCTCTGCTTCAAAATTTGCATCTGTTACGTGTACTACCGCCATAAAGCCTCCTTATTAAAAACATATTTATGGTTTGTTAATCAAGCTTGAATGTTTGTGGGGGTATTATATATATAGTCTTCTTTTATATCAAGTAAGATTTTATTTTAAACAATTTGTCAATATTGGCGCCAAAGGGTTGGCATTCCGCCCAAATCTCCTAGAAATATGTTACGAGATAGCCCAACTACCATATAAATTAAAAACAAAATATAAAGAAAATAAATAATCCTATAAAGATATATATTAATATTTTTTAATTTTTGTATGCCATCAATAGTTAAGTACAAAACAACTGGTGCAAAAAATAATGAAGTCCTTGGCACAGTAAAAGGATATTTCTTTAAAACACCCAATATAAACAATTCAATAAAAAGAACAAAACCAATTGTCTTGACCGACTTTAAATAATAATCTTCTCTTTTAATGTTTGTAAAAAAGCTATGAAACAGATTAACAAAACCTATCACAACAAAACATCTTACAACAGACTTTATGTACCTTGGCTTCTCAGCAAAGAATCTTGAGAAAAGATTGCTTATCCCCTCTCCAAAACTTGAAAGAAACGCTCGTGCGGATTTAAAGGAAACAAAATAATCTCCCCATCCGCTTGTAAGCACGGCTGTGTCACGCAACCTCATATCAAAGAAATAGGAGGTTAAAAACACGACTATAAAAGATGCCAAATATATAAAAACAAATTTGACATTATCTTTATCCTTCTTGCTGTCGAGAACCAAATTATAAAGTGGAATCATCATAAACATAAAAGAAGGATATGAAAACAATCCTAAAAACGGCAAGAGTATTAAACACGCAACATAGCGGATTTTGTCATGTTTAATATTGTCCTGATTATACAAAAACAATAAATACACCGCCGCAACCAAAACATCTAGAGAATACTGCTTTAATTCTGCCGAATAATATATAAGAAGTCCTGACGCTGCCCACGACAATGTAAATATAAAACGCTCTCTGATATCTTTTATCTCGTTCTTCGCTATTTTCTGCCAAGCAAAGAATGCTAAAAGCATAAAAACAAAAGATAAAAACCGTAAAGACAAAAGATGATACCCGAAGGGACTAGAGACTTTTTGTATAACAAATAAATAGGCCCTCGGAAAAACCTGAAATGACTTTAGCGGAACACTAAAAACTTCTTTTGTACTTAAAGATTTTACATTATCAAATATGCAGGCCTCATCATTCCATAAAGGTCTTTGATTAAAATAATGCGTAAAGCAAAGAAGCGCATACAAGCCTATCGCACACAAAATACAAACAGACAGGAATTTCTTAGATCCAATAGTTTTAAATAATCGTTTTATCATATCTCCTCCATTATATCTTATTATCAAATTCTAGGTAATTTACGCACACTTAACAAGTAAAAAGTTGACTTTAGAGGGCCCTTCCTATTTAAGCTAGTAAATATATTGTAAATTAACAAAATACAACTAAAATATAAATATATCAAAAAAATTAAGGAATGACCCTATAATCGGGTTCTTTCTTTTATAAATTAATTAAGAAAGAACTAAAATTAATATCATATGAAAATCCTACACATTGGAGACATAGCCTTTATTTCATACTCTTTATGCCAAGAGCTACAATCACGCGGCATTGAGACTACTCTTCTATCAAAGAAAAAGCTAGATTTCAATCAAACAAAAAACAAAAACTGGATACTATCCTCTAAAAATAAAATAGATGAGCTTAAACTGTGCAACGTAGACTTAAAGACTTTTGATGTAATACACAGCCACTATCTTCTTAATTTAGGATCAATCGCGCTCGCCGTTCAAAACCCCAAAAAACCTATTATATTACATGCTCACGGATGCGACACCAGACCCATCTCTTTTATACACAAGCTTGTTCAGCGATTTGTAGCATCTAAAGCAAAGGTCCTTTTGTACAGCACTCCAGACTTAAAAAAGAATATGGAGTGGTTTAAGGGAGAGAAAATATACCTGCCTAACCCAATAGATATTCCCTCTGATAAACCAGAGACAAAAAAACATAAGAACAAAATATTAATATTTACAACACTCTATAAAATAAAAGAAATTGAGAAAATATTCTTAGAAGTAGAAAATCTAAACTTTAACTTTGACATAATAGATGATGGCCCTGACGCCGACTATTATAAAGGTATAGCCCCCGCGAACATAAGCTTCATTAAGCCTTTTAAGAAAGACGACGTAAACCAAGAGCTCTTAAAATACCAACTTATTATAGGTGGAAGTCAAGACGGCACTATAAGAGTATGCGAACTAGAGTCTATGGCGCTAGGCATACCAACTCTTTTTCCATTTGCTTACAATGATAGCTACGCAGAACCCCTTCCCATGCCAGAAACAAATGAAGAAAATATTTTAAAATGTTTTGGAGATTACGATCTCGGAGAGAAACAAAAAATATGGGTTTCTAAATACCATGCTACTGAAATATCCGTCAATAAACTTCTTAATATCTATTCTAAATATCAATAAACCACAAACCAACACCCGGTGTTGGTTTAGGTGTTGGCTTACTGATTCACCACACAATCTTTTTTTGATTTAAGCACAATCAAGTCTAGAACATCTTTAACTAAAATAACATCCATACATTGTCCTACACGAAATTTTGTAATTTTTTCGCAAGGATTGTTTCCAGGATAACAAGGAGCACAATCGAGTGATGTCTCAGAACGCAAAACATTTTCTTTATGATAATATGGATAAATATAATCGCTATGTGTTGCGCCATACAAACTAATAGACTGACGCCCGCTACAACTAGCTAAGTGCAAAAGTCCAGTATCAGACCCAACAACAACATGGCAACACAAAATTAGATCCAACGCTTGTCTTAATGTAACATCGTCGATAATTGTTATTTTAGGCGAAAGATTTTTGATTACAAAAGATGCAAATGAATCATTGCAACTCTTGCTAAAGCTAACTATTCTTAATCCATGCTTATCTGTTAACTCTTCTGCCAATTCATTCCACTTATTAACAGGCCAATTTTTCAAGGGCCAAGCAGCAGCAGGTATAATCCCGATAATTTTCTCTGTTGACTCTATCCCTTTAGATTTCAGAAAGTCAATTGAATAAAATTCGTTATTCTTTTTATACGTATAAAAAGAATATTTCTCTGCAACAGGTATTGCTTTGGAGCGCAAAAAATCTAAATATATAGATGCAATATGCCTCGACTCTTTAACGATTTTATTCCTTGTCAAATAATTCTGTATGCTCCAAATAGACGTCACCCCTAAAAAAACATACATAAGCGTACTCTTAAGCACCACAACAAGATCAAATCTTTCTTTTATCAGTTTAAAAATAAGAAACGTTCTAAAAAACTTTTCGTTCTTTCTTACCTTATCCATAGTTATTACATCATCTACCCCTGCACACGCTTGGACAATATCACGAGCTCTAATAGAAGTTAAAAATGTAATTTTTGCATTAGGAAATTTCTCACGAAGAGGCTGTAAAAACATAAGGTCATAACAAACATCTCCGATGTTAGAATGACCCAAAATTAAAATCTTCTTATATTCTTTTTGCTTTTTCTTTTTAATCCAACTAAATTGCATACATTCCTAATCTCTTTCTCATTAATTTAAAAATACTTTCTTCCATTTTGACAGCTGTATCAACTTCCATCTATCACCTGCATTAGTGCAATGAAACTTATTTCTCTTAAATATTTCCGGCAATGCATCTGACAAATCTTCATAACTATCAACCGCTAACTTTTGCCAACTCTTTTGCTTCATCCAAGCATCTTGAGGAGCATCAAATCCAACCTTATCTTTTCTGTTTAATATCTCAGATATCGTATATTTTCCCAAAGCCTTCTTCTGTAGATATTTTGTCTCACCTTTACTTATCTTAAGTTTCTCAGACACGCCTAATACATACTCAATCAGACGATGATCAAGATAAGGCACTCGCGCCTCCACGGAGAATGCCATAGAATTCTTGTCTTCAGAATTAAGCAAATGTTCTAATTTATATTGAAAATGTTGCGCAAGGCTTGCATTTAAATTATCAGCTTCCATAAATTTATTAAAAACTATACTCCTATCAACATGATAATCAAAAAACTCTTTGTTTAAATATTGTGAGCTACTAAGAAGCGCGTATTTCTTAAGCGTTCTTGGAAGAAGCTTATAAAGCAAAGCCTGATATGACTTAACGTTTTGCTTTCTTACAATAAGACTAACAAAACCATTCATAAATTCTTTATATTGTTTTCTTTTAAGTAAACCATACAAATAAAATCCATGTAAATATTGATAGCCTGCAAAGTTCTCATCTCCGCCCTGTCCGTCTAAAAGAACAGTCACTCCCTCTTCTTTAGCTTTCTTCATAACTTCATACTGCGCATAATAAGATGCAGAAAGACATGGCTCATCTTGAGCGTACACAAACTTATCTAAGGATTCAAACGCAGCATCAAGCCTCGGCAATATCTTATAATTCTTAAAATCATAAGTTTTTCCCAAAGCCTCTATAAAGGAACTCTCGTCTTTTAAAAATCCAGGAAAACTCGCAGTAAATGTAGAGTAGTTTTCATCAATTAATTTATGCTGAGATAAAATACCTAAGATAATTGATGAATCTAATCCTCCACTTAAACAAGACCCGACAGTAACATCGCTTCTTAACCTAAGCTTTACAGAAGAAACCAATATCTCCTCAATGTCCTTTAAAATCTGCTCTTGTGATTCATTATTTTGATTACTAACAAATTCCTCTGGACTCCACCATTTTGTTAAATTAAGCCCATCCTTATCAAAAACACCATAATGCCCTTTTGGAACTTTCTTAATCTCATTTAAAAATGTTTCATCATATAAATTTGTTCTGTTAAAAACAAAATAATCAAACACTACCTGTTTATTAAGAGAGCTTTTCAAATCTGGAATCGCACGAAAAGATTTTATCTCAGAGGCAAAATATAACTTTGAACGAGAACAAATATAATACAAAGGCTTAATTCCCACTCTATCTCTTGCTAAAAAGAGCGAGTCTTGATCCTTATCATAAATCGCAAAGGCAAACATTCCATTTAGCTTAGACAAACAATCCTTACCATAGGCTTGATAACACTTTAGGAGCACCTCGGTATCTGTCTTAGTTCTAAACTCTACGCCTTTTTGTTTTAGCTCTTCTCTTAGCTCGATATAATTATAAATCTCTCCATTAAATACAAGGCTATATCTTCCGTCGGAAGAACAAAAAGGCTGATGGCCATCTTTAGATAAATCGATTATCGACAATCTTCTGTGGCCTAAAACACACTTTTCTGAAATATACATTCCCTCATCATCAGGACCACGATGCCTTTGTATAAAGTTCATAGACTTAACTATGTCAATCTCAGACTTTTTAATATTTTTATTATTGAATATACCTGATATTCCGCACATAAGTGTTCTTCTCTTTTTAAAAAACTCGAAATCTACATTGTCATTGCGAACGAGGCATTAGCCGAGTGTGGCAATCTCATACAGATGCAACCTTATCATTATATATGGGATTGCCACGTCATGTCGCTCCTCGCAATGACAAACTACCTTAATTTTTTACAGTATAGTATTTTATAACTTCAGTAATAAAACTAGCTACATCAATTGTTTCAACCAATAGGATTTTCTTTTTATTTCTCCACTGGCTTTTAAGATTGTCATTCTTTAAAAGCTCATCTATCTTGCTAAGAAGCTCTTGGGGCTTTGAAGGGCTTATGTCAAATAAGAGCCCATACATATCTTCTAACTTCTTAAACACACTATGTATTCCAACAAAATCATTAAACCTAATTGCAGGCGTTCCTAAAATTGCAGCCTCGAGCGTCATTGTCTGGCTGTCTCCAATGAAAAGATCTGCGAAACTTAAAACATGAAAAATATCTTTTGGATTAACATTCAATCTATACTGCTCAAATTCCTCTAGTAATGGCCTTTCTGAGGTGATAAAAACCTTTCCATAACCTTTTAACTTATCAATAATTTGCCTAGCAAGATCGTCGCTGATTCCCTTTTTACCCTTATCATGACTTGCAGAAAACTCGACTAAGCGCAATACAAAATATCTTGTCCCTTCAGGATTAAATTGTTCAACTATTTGTTTATCAGGAGTAAAGTATCTCGGATGCAAATAAGCTAGCTCATGGTAGCCTTCATATGTTATTTTTTTATTTTTCCATAACTTTAAATCGCAACAATTAGGAATTATAACTTTTGTAGCAAAAGGATAAGTAATATAGTTCTCAGGGGTCGCAACCGTATCATCTTCACAAACATATAAAGAAGGTATTCCCATAACTGCCCCTACATGGACAATGCTTCTTTCTGAACCTATCATTAAATCAGCTTTATTCTTTTTTAAATACTTAAATAAACGAAACCATGTCTTAATTAAATATACTGCTAGTGCTAAATAATGCGGCATTCGTTTGCTTCGTCTACCTTCAGGAAATATATTTGTATATTCCCATCCTTCCTCTAAAAGCAAATCTTCTAAAATATCTTTCTTGACAATAACAATAGAGATATCATATTTTTGTCTTTTTAGATTAATTATTACGTTTTTGAAAAGATGATAATGCGCAGGATGGTTTAGAAAAAATAATATTTTTTTTGTGGGGGGATTCATTTCCATATTTATATATTCTGTCATTCCGGTTTGCGCAACAATACCGGAATCTCCTAACAGATCCCTTGTCCGTAAAGGGACGTAATCCCAACGAAACTTTACGTGCCTTCGCAGGGATAAATTCAAATACTAAATCTAGATCTCGACATTCACTTTATGAAGTCGGGATAAATTCGGACTTATAACTTACACTTCTTTTAGTCGCGTAAGTTATGTCCTCATTTACTTACTTCCATGTCAAACCACATTCCAAACAACAAAAACTGTAAGCCTGTAATGACCATCATCGCACATAGTATTGATTTAGGCCCTGTTGCGCCACCAGCGAAATATTCTAAATACAACAAGTTAAATCCTAAAATCATTCCTAGCGGAAATAAAATCATCCCTAGAAAATAAAAGAACACTAGAGGATGAAAATCCATATAAACATATTTAAAAAACATACGCCAAAAGAATCCTTTAATAAGCATAGGAGACACTCTTAATGCATATCTAAAACCTTTTATCTGAGATTGTCTTTCGCCTTTTAAATAGATTGGAGCGCGAGGAACGTCACGAACGCGCAGACCATATGCATTGAGTCTTATAAGAAAATCCATTGGATATCCATATCTTTTCCAGGCTTTGTCCCAATCGATTATATCTATCGCTCTTTTGGTAATAGCTGTATATCCGTCGACAACATCCATAATCTTGTAATATCCAGATGCGATCTTGGTTAATGCTGTAATAATAATGTTGCCAAAAATTCTTATCCTAGGCATCTTTTCTCTGGTCTTTTCCCAAAAGAAAAATCTATTGCCCTTTACATAGTCAGCTTGTTTATCAATAAGCGGATCTAGAAAACCATTGATCTCATCTAAAGACATTTGAGAATCTCCGCCAATAACAACAGAAATATCATATCCTTCTTTAGATGCCTTTAAATATCCTGTTATAATTGCCTGCCCTGGGCCCTGATTCTTATCATGCTTGATAAGTTCGATACGGCTATCACGCTCTGCAAGCTCTTTTACAACAGATACCATATTATCCTTGCTTGCATCATCTACTACATAGACCTTGTCGACTATATCTGGAATATTTTCCAATGTAGGCTTAATAAGTTTTTGCTCATTATAAGCCGGAATAACAACTGCTATTTTATTATCTCTATACATAATTAATTTTTATTAAATACTAGGTTCTAGATACTAGATACTCGATAAAAACTTAAACAATATCATCTAGCATCTAGCATCGAGCATCGAGCATCCAGTTTTTGCCTCTTGTTTTAATACATCAACTATTTTTTCTATTTCCTCGTCTTCTAATTCTGCAAACATAGGAAGAGATAAAATCTGTTCGCTATATTCTTCTGTCAAAGGAAAGTCTCCTTTTTTATATCCTAAGTTCGCATAAACATCTTGAAAATGAATTGGGATAGGATAATGTATACCAGACTCAATTCCAGCTTCAGACAACTTCTCTCTTAACTCATCACGATTACTCACCCTCACAATATAAAGATGATAAACATGATCTGCATTGTCTGCTTCAAAAGGAGTAACGATACCAGAATCTTTTAGTAACTCATTATATTTCGCAGCATTTTTTTGTCTATTTTTAGTCCACTCTGGAAGATGTTTTAATTTCACATTTAAAATAGCAGCCTGTATTTCATCCATTCTATAATTATAACCATTCATATCATGTCTGTATTTATCTATTCGCCCATGATTAGCCAGCTTCCTCATTTTATTAGCAAGCTCTTCATTGTTGGTTATAACCATTCCAGCGTCGCCATAAGCTCCTAAATTTTTTCCAGGATAAAAACTAAAGCAAACTATATCGCCAAACTTTCCAATAGGCTGTCCTTTATATTCTGACATATGTCCTTGAGCTGCATCAAAAATAACTTTCAAGTTATACTTTTTAGCAAGATTCATAATCGCATCAATATCACAAGGCTGTCCATATAAATGAACAGGCATAAGCACCTTAGTCTTATCTGTTATCGCCGCTTCTATTTTACTGACATCAATATTGTATGTCTTAGCATCTATATCAACTAAGCGTATAGTCGCCTTTGTTTGCGCTATAGCTTCTGTTGTTGCGATAAACGTATTTGCGACAGTGATAACCTCGTCACCCTCTTTGACGCCTAAAGCCTCGAGCGCTAAATGAAGCGCTGTTGTGCCGCTACTAGCCGCTATTCCAAACTTAGCTCCTGAAATGCTAGAAAAATCTTCTTCTAGCTTTTTAACACGAGCTCCACTTATAAATGATGCATTATCAAGGCAATCTGCTATCGCCGTATCGATTTCTTCTTTTATTGAAAGGTATTGTCTTTTAAGGTCTACGAACTTAATCATAATTTTATATTCTCCCCATTTCTCTTCATTGATTCTTGCGCTGCTTCTAGAATCTTTACCACTTTAAGACCATCTTCACCATTAGTCAGAGGCTCTTTATTATTATTTATACAATCCACAAAATGATTACATTCTTCTTTTAAGGGCTCTACAAAATCAATCTTAGGAAATGTCACATCCCCTGCAGACTTAATTAATTGATATTTTCCAAAATCATCAAATGGCCCTAGCGAATCAGAAATATTTTGTTTCTTTATACCCTTATCATAAATCTGTATTTTTGAATCTGCCATATCGTCATATATTATCATTTTCTCGCTTCCAACCACTGTCATCTTTCTTACCTTACTTGGATCAAGCCAGCTGACCTGAATATGCGCAACAATGTCCCCAGGAAAATGCATAACAACAAAAGAAATATCTTCAATACCCTTTTGGATAAAATCATAACCGCGAGCAGACACCATAGTTGGCATACTGCCTATTAAATAAAGCAAAATAGATATGTCATGTGGTGCCAAATTCCATAGAACATTTATATCTTTTCTTACTATTCCAAAATTAAGTCTTCTTGAATAAAAGTAATATGGTTTTCCTACTGTGCCCTTTTCTATCTGTCTTTTAAGTTCTTGTACTGCTCCATTATACTCAAATGTGTGTCCTACCATTAATTTGCAATTGTTCTTTTTAGATAAGGCAACAAGCTCCTCTGCCTCTTTGGTGCTCATGGCAAGCGGCTTTTCCACTAAAACATGTTTTTTATTCTCAATTACCTGTTTTGCAAGGCTGTAATGTGTGGATGCGGGAGTTGCGATAACAATTGCATCTATATCATCGCAGAACAAATCCTTATGATCTTTAGTTGTTTTTATATCAGGATACTTTTTATTGATATAACTTATACGGGAGTCATCGAGTTCTGAGACTTGTTTGACCACACAGTCTCTACAATCCGACAAATTTCTTAAAAGATTCGGCCCCCAGTAACCACAGCCAATTATACCAATATTAATCATAGGAAAATGTTGAATTGAATTAAATCGAATTAAATCTTGAGGATATTAAGATATCATCAATTTCTATATATTAAAAGTATTTTTTTTAACTTAATTAAGTATTAGTATTAATACTTATCTATCTATTTTATCTTTTATTTGCTTCAATAACTTGGGATCAATCTTTGCGCCATACATTTTTGCAGATTTTACATTAGATAGGGTCTCTTCATAGCGATTAGCCATAGCAAATAAATTTGCCATTTTTATATAAACCTCAGGCAAATAAGGAAACAAGACTACAGCTTTGTTATAACTGGCAAAAGCACTATTTAAGTCACCGCTATTAATGTATAAATCGCCCAAACTAATAAAATAATTATAAAAATATGATCTTGCCTTAAAATTAGTAATGTAACTTATGGCAAATTTATTTATCTCCCCTATTCTACCTTCATCAGTTATTAGCTTAGCGTTATCTTGCTCTTTAGATATAACTGCTATCACTTCATCAGTATTCGCTCCAAAAACACCTGCTCTTCCCTTTTTGCAAATAGCTTCGTTTTCTTTAGAATAATAAATATTTCTATCAGCTTGCTGCCAGAATGGATACGACAACCATCTGCAATGATTATATTCTTCTAAATATCTCTGAGTTCCTATTATATGTTTATCTAGCTTAATAAAGCGAACCGCAACCCCTACAATATGCAAACAAAACAAGCTTAAAACAATTACCTTAAACCATGTCTTTACTTTTTGCCCCTGCATAAAGTTTGCACCATTTAGCTCTGTAAATAAAAGGTGTGCAGCGCTAAGAATATAAAAACAAATCGCATAAATAGAATACCAATGATGTATTTCTGTATACCTCATAGAGGACGCAAAACTAAAACAAAGTCCGACAAAAAGCAAGAATAGCGAGAATAGATATCTCTTTTTCTCTTTCGTTTTCTTTACTAAAAGCCGCCACATTGACACCATTAAAACAACTAGCTCGACGATAAATAAATTGAAAATAAATACTGGAACCGACTTTAATTCTTTATATATTTCAATAAAATTATTAAGCGCCAATACCTTGTTCTTCATAATTCCGGTAAAATAAAAATTTGAAAATGTTGCATAAACAAAGTTTTGCGTATTATTTAAATATCCCTTAAACGATGCCGCCGCTGGAATACAAACAAGATATATAGATACAATTCCGCCTAATATCAATAAATTAATAAACAATACTAGCGAATAAAGTTTTGCAACCAGACCGCTTTTCTTTATCTTGCACAAAACAAAGAAAACAACTGACGCAACAAGCAACGATATTAAAATAGTCAAAGGAATAGTGATAAAGCTATCCCTCAAAGGTGCTGGGCCATAAAGCCAAGAATATATATACCTAGACATCTTCGGTATATACGCATAATCAACATGGTCTGGTCTTCTGACAGACCACCAAGGGAATATAAGAATGTTTAAAATTGAAACAAAAAGGCAAGGAAACAAACTCTTAGTGCTTCGTTCACTATCACTTTTTATATCATTTGAGGAAAATAGATAATAAAACATAAAGAGAATATAGAAGAAAATCGCAGGAGCTATTTGAACCTTTGAAAAGATAGACAGCCCAAAGAAACATCCACTAAAAATAAAGAATCTAAAATATTTAAGAACTGATAATTTGTTTTTTTGTAAAAAACTAAAGGTAAAATAAAAGGCAATAAAAAAGAATAGCAGACTTAATGTCTCAGGCCTTACAACAGACACATGATAAATAACACGTTCTGATGTAATCAATATAAACGTCCACATAAAGCCAAACAACTTGCTTTTAGTTAAGCGATAAAATACGCCGTACATAAGAATGGAAAATAAAATTGCAATAAAAAACGCGCCCATACGACAAATATACGTTGCTCGCTCTACTATATTTAAGACATCTCTTATGCTTGTTGCATCCTTTAGATGTAATAATTGTTTATAATCACTGTTTACTGTTGCTGCTACCTTCATTGCAAAGCCATAAATGTTGTAATGAGTAATAGCGGGATAAAAAACGTGCGTGGCAGGATCTCCGTCATTGATTAACGAAGCTGATTCGACAGCAAATACAGAATCAATATCATTGCCAAATCTAAAATACCAAGGATAAGAAGAGTTTCCTACTCCTTTAAAAAAATACCAGGAAACCCAAAGGCATATAATAACAATGGCTACTGTATGTAAGAAAGTTTTTTTATGTAGTGGAAGGTTTTTGAAAAGTTTCATAAAGATTTGTCATCCCTGCGACTTTTTTGTCATCCCTGCGAAGGCACGTAAAGTCCCGTTGAGACCACGTCCCTTTACGGGCAGGGATCTCCGCTTTTAAGAACTACTACTTCGCAATTGTTTAAGAGATTACTGTCTCCGCTTGACAGCTTCACAGGAATGACAGCATGCTTGTACTCTACCTCTCATTAAACATTAAAACGTATAAACATTATGTCACCATCTTCTACGATATAATCTTTTCCTTTTAACATCCATTTGCCAGCTTCTTTTAATTCAGGCTCGCCGCCAAGTTCAAACAAATCATTGCACTTAAATATCTCTGCACGAATAAACCCTCGCTCCATATCAGAATGAATTGACCCCGCAGCCTTTGGCGCAGAAGAACCTTTACGAGTTGTCCATTGATGAACCTCTGTTTCTCCAACAGTGAAGAAAGAAATCAAACCTAATGCGTCAAAATAAAGTGAGCTTAGCCTATTTAAAGCAGATTCTTCAATATTTAAATCTTTTAAGAATTCTTCTCTTTCTTGTGTCTCTAACAATGCAAGCTCTGCTTCTATCTTTGCTGATATCTGCATTACTTTTACATTGTAATCAGAATATTTTTCTTCTACATTTTTTATCAAAGATTGATCTGAGAGCTTATCATCTGCAACATTTAAAACCACCAACACAGTCTTTCTAGTCATAAAGTTGTATGTAGACATAATCTTTTTATCTTCGTCTGATATATCAAGATTAGTTAGCGGAAGGTTTTTATCAAGCAAGTCTTTCATTAAAAGAAGAATCTCTTTCTCTTTAACTTGAATGTTTGAAGCAACACCTTTTTTTGTATCAAGGTCTATGTTCTCAATTCGTTTTTCAACCAGCATAAGATCTCTTAGAATAAGCTCTGTAAAAACATTCTCAATATCTCTTAAAGCATCCACGCTTCCCTCTTCATGAAAAACAGACTCATCTTCAAATGCGCGAACGATGTGACACAATGCATCACACTTTTCTAAGCTTTTTGCAAATTCTCCGCTTGATACTGTTTCTTTATCAAACTTAGGGAGCAAGACTACATCAATTTTTGCAGGGGATTCTTTGGCAGGTTTATACATATCGACCAATCTATCAAAACGATTATCTCTTACGAGCGCAGACCCTTGCTTAATATCTTGCCCGGAAGAATATCCTTCGTCGGATAAATTTTGTCCTGTTAATATTTCAAATAAAGTTTTTTTGCCAACTTGTGGAAGGCCAATTATTCCTATTTTCATCATCTCTTCTCTTTCTAAAAAACCCTTCTGCATTTTGCTGAAGGGCTAAATTATATATAATAAATTAAAACTTCCTAAATATCTTTTCCTTTATCTTGCTCTGCTTCGTTTGATTGTTCTCTTCCTAATTTCTTTAACGCTTCATTTAAAAATGAAAACTTACTATCCTCTTGTTCTTGAACATACTCATAAAACTCACACTTAATACAATTAAATAACTTCTTTGAGAATATACCTTGTTTTTCTCCTCCACAAAATGTTCCAGCAACAACCCAACAACATCTTCCAGCATTCTTTCCGTTATTGATACCTTCTACGCTTTCTTCAGATGCAGCCGGACAAACTCCAAGACTTTCAGTCTTATCTCCACCCGGTTCTCTTCCACATTTCTTAAATTCCCAACAATTCTTTTTATCGCTTTTATCTTCCATATGCCGGCCTTCCACAAACCTCTAAGATTTTAATTCTGCTATTGTTTTCTTTAACTCTTCTAGTCTTTTTGAGTCTTCCATAATTAAATAATCCTAAAAATGTTTTAAACGTTTTAAATTATAACTAAGAAATTTTGGCAGGACTTACTTAGAAGGTTATTCTAGTATAAATATTTATATTAGTAAATAACATTATTAGGATGATAAAACGCTTAGCATTGAAATGCCAAACATTTATATTGCACTCTTAAGCGTTACCGCTTCATTTAGAAACACTAAGCGTTTCATCTTGTCCCTATATGGTAGGGACGCACCACCTACTTTTTTTAAAAAAAGTAGGCAAAAACCTTACAACGGCGTTTAACATCCAAAACAAAAACTTTTATGCTGTTTGGTAGGGGAGGGGCTTGTCCCCTCCCGAATAAGATTATAAATTAATATTTATAACGGGCTGCAGATTTTTGATGAGATTTATTGAAATATTATCAATCATAAGAAAAATTATTTTTGCTTCCTTTTCGTACTCCTCAAACCTTTTCTAGAATTATATTTTAAGCAATCTTTTAAATCATATGGATTCCCTGGTGCTTGAGATTTAGTAAAAATACATATAGGACAATTGTGTTCACCACAAGGACCAATAGGGACAAAACTTGCTTTCTTTTTATTTTTCTGCGAATCTTGGTTCATTTTTACTCCTTACTGGCAATCTTAATTCACTTAAATAATATACAAAATCATTCCCCATTATGACTTTTTCACCTTTAACCAATAGTGACATTTTTAAAACTGACCTGTTTTTAACATAACTAGGGTACAGGCATTAACTGTTTCAATGCCCTCTTCTTTCGCCTTATTCTCTAAATTAAAATTTTCCGCTCCGGGATTAAAAATAATCCTTTTAGGTTTCTTGGCAATAAGATCATCTCGAATCAAATTTGATATAGCAGCGTTAACATACAAAGTGACTATATCAATGGACTCCGCAATTTCTTTAATTGAATCATAGACTTTAATTCCTTCAATATCCTTAATTTTCTTATGAATAGGATAAACCTCATGCCCCTTTTCTTTTAAAAACATCACGGCTTTATAAGAATAGCGATGTACTTTGTTTGATGCTCCCACAACTACTACTTTCATTTTTAAAACCCCTTTATCTTTTTAACCAATAATCGGCAATAGATTTATAAAGCGTGCTTACAGCCAATATCGCACAATGGCAATGATCTTTTGGCAAATATCTTAATTCCTTAATAATTTTTCCTGGCGATATTTGCAAAACTTCTTGGATAGTCTTACCAAATGCTAAATGAGACGTCATTGTCCCACAGGCATATGTAAAAAAACAACCTCTTGTATAAAACTTAATGTCCTTAATGACATCTTCATTAATTGTAAGATAAAATTCCATTTCGTCTCCGCAAGGTCCTTTAATATGCGCTGACCCGTCTGGGTCATTCATTCTTCCAATATATTTCTTTTGAGTTATAGATCTTATAATGTGTTGAGGTATTTCATTATTATTTTGTGCTCTAACTGTCTGCAAATGCTTTTCTTTTTCAATCAACTCGTCTAACGAAAAATCAGAAACTATAGAGAATCCTGCATTTTTAATCATTTTATACGTTTCTAATCTAGACTCTCCTCTCGTATTTAAATACCCATTAATGAATAATGAATTCGCTGGATAAAGTGCCAAAGACTGCATTTCTTTTAAATAAACTTCTCGACCTGCGGCTAAACGTATTTCCGAGTCAGGATTCATCAATCTAAACAGACAAAGCACTCTTAAGCAATATTCAGGAGATAAGTCTAATTTTACTTCTAAAGACACTCCTTTGTTAGGTAAATAAAAATTAATAGGAATAGACTCAACCTTTAACTTTCTTGTAGAACAGACCATATCATAAATATCATCTGCCGTTTCTCCCATACCAATAATAACGCCAGAACATACGTGTAAATTTGCATTATGAGCTTCTTTTAAAGTTTTAACTCTATCTTCATAATTATGCGTACTACAAATATCAGAATAATAACGACTTGAAGTATTTAAATTATGATTCAATCTATCAAGCCCTGCTTCTTTTAAAATTTGAGCTTTTTCTTTATCCAAAAAACCATGAGAAACGCAAACCTGAATAGAATAAGTTGACTTAATTCTTTGAATCAATTCAGCTAAATAACGTGCCCGCTCTAACGACATTGAACGTCCGGAGAAAACCATACAATATCTATGCGCTCCACCTTCATAGGCCTGCTTAGCTTCAGCCATAATTTGTTCATCAGACTTCATGGAATATTCATTTATTTGAGTATCCGCCTCTGCTGATTGAACACAATATTTGCAATCTTCTGTGCACTGTCCATTTTGCACATTATTAATAACATGAATAGTTACTTCTCTACCAAAATATTTCTTACGAACCTCATAAGCCGTATTAAGCAATGGCAACAATTCAATCTCCTTAGAAGATAAGATAACATGAGCGTCTTTCCTTGATAAAGGCTCATTTAACAATCTCTGTTCTATTAAGTGAGAGTAAAATTCATTATTCATATTAAAATGTCACCAGTTTATCGCTTTCTTTAGTAATATCATACATATCCTTCATCGTTGAAATTGGGCACATTTCCGTTTCAGCTATATTTCTAGTTGCCCTCACGGGAATTAGGGCATCTTCTGGCCCTGACTGGGTGGAAGCCCTGATTTCAGATTCTTCCTGTTCGCGAGATTTAATACAGCTACCACAAGCAAGAATCGCTCCCCCATCTTTCATAAATTTCTCTGCCTGTTGAACCGTATTAAACTTATCTGTACTTATTTTTTGATATTCAACACCTTTGCCCATAAAAAAAATTTTTACCTCATCTTTTTGAGATAGGCAAAAATTCGCATAACGAAGAGCATTCCAGCTTGTTTCAACATCATTGCTTGAAATCACAACTCCTATTTTCATTTCTTTTTACTCCTTTATATATTTTATACAGTTATTACTTGCCCTGCTTTCATATCAAGAAAATTATCTCTATACTTTTCCTTAAAAATATTTTCTGCATCTATTCCGCTACAATGAGTTGCGCCTACCTTGTTGACTTTTAATTTTACAAATTCTTCAACAATCTGCTTAATTTCTTTATTTGAATGATTCTTCAAATGAAATCCTCCCAAAACAGCATAAAATTTCTTGATGCTTAACTGCGACTTAACTTTTTCAAGTATTTTAATAATCCCAGGATGAGCACAACCAGTAATAACTGAAAATCCTTTTTCTGTCTTAACAATTAAAGATTGTTCTGATATGTTTTTGCCTTTATAGGTTCCAACAATCTCTCCGCTAGAATAAACCCCTATATTAACTCGCATAAAATGAGTAACTTCTTTTAATTTTGCTGAAGACTCTAATATTTTGCGCTTAAAAACAGATCCAAATCCAGAAGATGAAAAAACATTTATATCTGAAGTTTTTGCAAGGATATCCCATAATCCACCTGGATGATCCCAATGATCATGTGAAATTACAATATCTTCAATAAGTGAAATATCGATTTCTAATTTATTAATATTATTCAGCAAATAATCACCTTTCCCTCCTGTATCAAATATAATTCGATTATCAATTAAAAATGACAATCCCCAACCAGCAGATAAATCTTTTCGTATACTTTCACTATTAAATAATACCTTAACATCCATCGTCTATTTTCCTTTTGTTTCTGTTGTTATATAATATTCTCAATAATATTAGAATGATCTATTATTAACTTACCATTTAAATGATCCACTTCATGCTGAATTACTTTTGCCAATAAACCGTTAGTCTTTAATTCAATTTTTTCATTGTTTTCATCAAACCCGATAACAACTATTTCAAACGGTCGCTCAACCTCAACTTCTATACCCGGAAGACTCAAACATCTTTCTTTCATCTTATCAATATATTTTTTATTAATAATTTCTGGGTTAGCTATCTTCATTGCGCCTTCTCCAATGTCTGCAACAATTAATTGCTTAAGAATCCCTACCTAAGGAGCGACTAGCCCAATGCCTTTACAATGATGCATTGTAGAAACCATATCATTTAAGATTTTTACATCATCCGTAGTTACTTTTTCTAATGGCATACATTTCTGTTCTAAAACTTTATCTGGAAATATTCTGATATCAAATAAACTCATATCTAAACCCTTTTTAAAACAATATCACCTAATTCTACCCCAGCATATTTAGCAATTACTGGACACTTTGCCCTAAATAAAAAATATATATTTTCTTTCTCTTGACTCAATGCCTCATAATTTCCCTGCCCCTTGCTAATAATCAAATCTGCATCTTTATAAACTTTCAAGAATTCTTTAGAACAATATTTTAAAACTGTTCCAGGAGCATCAACTCCACTTGACATAATTTTAGTTCTTTTATCAAGCCCGCATTCTTGAGCATCCTCAATAAGAGCATCGTTGAGAACCGGCTTATCCCTTACAGCAAGAATAATAGCTTTATCTTCAGGAATTTCTTCTATAAAAACCCTGTCAAAAACAATTTCACCAGCATTGTCTGCTAAATATAAAATTTTCTTAGCATCCTTTAATTCATATTTAAACTTCTCATAATCAAAAATAGTTTTGTTAATATGAGCAAAATCGTTTGTAAATAATTTTTCAAGTTCCTCTTCAATATTCAAACTATTATTAGCCGCATAATCAATAACATTACCTGCAATAGCAATTTCAACTGCCGTTAAAAGTTTTTCCTCAGAAGACCAAACTTCTTCTTTAAGTCTTGGGTACAAAGCTAGCGCCTTACGATTACTCTCTTTTTTAATACTTTTATAGATATCTTTATTCCCGTATCTTCTCTCCATAACTTTATGAATTATGCGAGACATTTCAGGAGGCGAACATTCTAATGAAATCTTTGGAATAATCTGAGAAATCTCATTAAGTATCTCTTTATGAATAATTTCATTGTCGTCAACAAGCCGTGCCATTTCAAGCGCACTTTTTATAAAACAAGGTATACAATCTAAATACGTTCTCATAATAATTCTTTCCAAATATTATTTATTAATCCATCATACTTGCCGTTTGCATGTTCTAATATTGTCTTGCCTTGTACCATTGCTTCTACAACCGTCTTATCAAAAGGGATTTTGCCTACAACAGAAATATTGTTTTCTGCACAATATTTTTCAATTTGTTCAGTCATCCCTAAATTTAAAGTATATTTATTAACAACAAGCTTAACTGGAACTTTAAAATGTTGAGCAACTTCAATAACACGTTTCGCATCATGTAACCCAGATAAGGTTGGCTCAGTAACAACCAAAGTGCAACTAACCCCCGACAAAGAAGCAATAACTGGACATCCAATTCCTGGCGGACCATCAATTATTACATATTCACAATTTTGTTTTTCTGCTAATTCCTTAGCTTGTTGTCTGACAAGCGAAACTAACTTCCCCGAATTCTCTTCAGCTATTCCAAGCCTCGCATGAACAAACGATCCGAACCGGGTATCAGATATATACCATTCGCCTGACTCATTTTCCTGCATCTCTATTGCTTGTGCAGGGCAAACATGACTACAAAATGAACACCCCTCACACGCAATAGGATCTACGATAAATTCATCAGAAATTGCTTTATATCGGCACAATTCAATGCATCTTCTACATTGAGCACACTTATCTTTATCAATAACCGCAGTCTTTCCGCTTCTAAACTCATTTTTCTCTTTTACTGTAGGAGACAATAAAAGATGTAGATCTGCTGCGTCAACATCACAATCAACCATCACTTTATTCTTTACCAAAGCGGCAAACGCACCAGTTAAAATGGTCTTTCCTGTTCCACCTTTTCCACTAATAATTAAAATTTGTTTCATGTTTTTACCTGAACTTGCTTTTTAATTTCATCAAAAAGACTTATAAACTTAGTTTTATACTCTGGAAATAATTCAACTATAGACTCTCCCTTTGAATAACTTTTGGCAATCTCTTCGCTAAAAGGAATCTTCATTAATACTGGAATATTTTCTTCATTGCAATAATTCTCAGTTTTATCATCGCCTAAATCACATCGATTTATCACAACACCAAAAAGAATATCTAATTTACGCATAGCTTCAACTGCTAATTGAAGATCATTTAGACCAAATGGTGTTGGCTCTGTCACAAGAACACAAAAGTCAGTTCCTCCAACAGCAGTAATAACGGGGCATGATGTCCCTGGCGGCACGTCAATAATAACCGTTCTTGTTGGATTAATGTGCTGTTTAACTTGACGTATAACTGGCGGAGCCATTGCCTCACCGATATTTAATTTTCCATGAACAAATTGAATATTATCTTTTTCACCAAACTCTATAATGCCAATTTCCCTATTCATTTCTGTAATAGCGCCCTGTGGACACAAATACTGACACGCTCCGCATCCGTGACAAAAATTAGGAAAAAGCAAAATATTACCTTTACTTTTGTCTGTTTGAGGAATTACGGCAATAGCATTATATTCACATACCTCACGACATTTACCGCAATATGTACATTTTTCTTTATCGATAACAGGGACTGGAATAAATGCATTCTTTTTCTCAACTATGACAGGGTTTAAAAACAAAGCAGCATTAGGTTCCTCAACATCGCAGTCCATCAGCTGAACATTACTTAATGACAAAGCTAAGTTTACAGCTATAGTTGTTTTTCCTGTTCCACCTTTTCCGCTAGCTACAGAAAGTATCATTATCTAATTACCTCATTTACGTATTATTATTAATTCCTGACACTTTGAACTAAATTTCTCTACTTGATATCCCTTGACCGTTATATACTCCACTACCTCATTTAGAGTACAATGACCTGAGCTGTGATCTCTTCCTTCACTTTTGTGCAACTCCTTAATAATTTTAAAACCCTCTTTATTAAAATCGCTTATAACAATCTTTCCATTTAAAGCAATAACTCTTAAGAATTCATCAATAACTTTTAGCGGTTGACTTAAATGATGAATTAAATTAATGCCAAAAGAAACATCGAAACTGGCATCAGCAAAGTGTAAATGTTGAGCATCAGCAACAACAAAGTTTACTTTATCTAATAATCCCAAATACTGAATATTCATTTTGGCAAACTTTTGCTCCTCTTCAGATATATCTACTGTAGTAAATTGATATCCACTTTTCACTAAAGCAACTGCAAAATGCCCCTTTCCAGTGCCAAGTTCTAGTATTCTTCCTTCAATCGGTTGAACATTTTTAATTATAAAATATCTTTCCTCATCAATATCATATCCAAAACTTTTAAATAATTTTATTCTGGCACAATACTGTTGATGGTTTTCTAAAATGTTTTTATCCATCATTACCTCGTAATTATTAAACCAAATTTTAAATAATTAATCACATCGCGCAAAATTTATTGCCCATAAGATGCTCTAAATTAAACCTGATTTTTCTTCAGCATTTGGACCCTTTGTTGATTTAAACTCCCCGTTATTAAAACTATCTAAGGCTTCTTTAACAGTTCCTCGAACATCAAGGATAACTTCAATCCCTGCTGATTCTAAAGTCTGAGATGCATTAGGCCCAACTTTTCCAGTAAGTAGAGTTTTTATTTGTTTTTCAGCCACAAGTTGTCCTGACTGAACACCAACGCCTCCCATACCATTCACATTTTGATTTTGAACTGCTTCAAATTGAGAAGTATCAGTATCAACAAAAATAAAATACTGACAACGACCAAAACGCTGATCCACCTTAGAATCTAAATTATTTCCTTCAGATGTTATACAGATATTCATTTTTCACCTCCATCATGTTCGCAAACCTCTTCATTTGGATGATCGCAAACTGTTTTATCCAAACCATAGCCTTTGCCACCGCCTGGCTTACAAAAACTTTCTCCACCTTTTAAAGTCCCTTCTTCTAACTTCCTTATAACATCACTTATTTTTCCTTCTATACCAACAATAGTTTCCATTCCGTATTCTTGAAAAAATCCGGTAGCGCGCATCCCCATGCCCCCAGTAATGATGCATTGTGCGCCTTTTTCGTTTAAAAATCCTGGAATAAGTCCTGGCTGATGTCCTGGGTTTTCAATGATATCTTGTTTTATTACTTTTCCATCTTCAATATCAACAATCGTAAAGGATGGACATCTACCAAAATGAGCAGATACATAGTCATTGTCTGTTGAAATAGCAACTTTCAAAATTAACCTCCAAATTTATAATTTGATGGGAGTAGAAATCTAAAACCTACTCCCATCAATCGTTTTTATTATTCATTTATTTTCTTAAGCTACAGAAGAATCATTAGGTTCTAACTCTTTAATCCTAGCGTTAATTATTTTAATCTCATTCTGCATTGAAGAAGATTGCGTTTTTAACAACTTTGTTTCTTCTTGCGATGAGAGCGTAGGACTATAAATATTAGAATTTATCCAACGAAACCCCATGCCACACCCAATACCTCTTCGGAAACCTCTACTGCCACTACCTCTGGCAACGCTCCGACCTGATAAAATATTAGAATAACCTGCCGCTGAAAATCCAGAGCAATATCCTGCCCTACGACCTGTAATTGAACCCATTCCTATAGGCCCAGTTCTATCTCCACCTGGCATTTCGCACCTCCTTTCCTTAATGTTAATGACAACCATTATCATTAAATAATAAAAAAATTTATTTTGTACTACATTTTTTGCAAATACCAAAAAACTGAATTAAATGGTCCGTAATGTTAAACTCATACTTTTTAGATAATCCATCTTCCGTATTTTTTAAGAACTTAACTTCATCTTTCATAAAATCAGAATAATCAATAACCTTATAACACTTTTTGCAAACTAAATGATGATGATGGCCCTTTCCACTATAATTGTCAGAAAGCTCATATTTAGATCTTCCCTCTCCAAAGTCAAACTTGACGACCATTCCCATATTTACAAGCATTTCTAAATTTCTATATACGGTAGTCAATCCAATATTTGGATAAAATTTATGCACAGCCAAATAAATATCTTCGGCGCTTAAATGCTCCTGTGTATTTCCAAGAACATCAAGTATCGCTTCTCTCGGCTTTGTCATTCGATAGCCACAACACTTAAATTTTCCGTGCATCCATCGTGGTCCTGCTCCATCCTTGTTTGGCATATTTTCTCCTATTGATAATGATTGTCATTAACAAATATATACTCTAAAATACAATCTGTCAAGATATTTGTTTTGGATGCTAAGTTCTATTGTAAATGCCAAGCATTTCATATTGTTCTTTGAAGGGGAAAACTGAAGAATTTAAATATCTTTTCCTGTTATCAATTTGAAAGCTGAATGATATTTATCATATGTCTTTTTAACAATTTCATCAGGTAAATCTGGACCAGGATAAGTTTTATCCCAATCTAAAATCAACAAATAGTCACGAACATATTGTTTGTCAAAACTTGGCTGAGATTGACCTGGCGCATACTGGTCTTTCGGCCAAAAACGAGACGAATCAGGAGTTAATACTTCATCAATTAAAATAATCTTACCCTCAAACCAACCAAATTCAAATTTTGTATCTGCTATAATGATACCTTTTGTCTCTGCATACTGGGCTGCCTTTTCGTAAATAGCTATACTAGTATCCCTTAAAAAAGATGCTGTTTCTTCTCCAATTTCATTTAGCATATAATCGTAAGAGACATTCATGTCATGCCCTTCTTCTTCTTTTGTTGCAGGAGTAAAAATAGTGTTCGGCAATTTATCTGACTCACATAACCCTTCAGGTAATTTTTCTCCACATACTGTTTGACTTTCTTTATACTCTGCCCACCCAGAACCAGACAAATAACCTCTAACTACACATTCAAACGCTAGGGGTTGAGCCTTTTTTGTTAGCATACAGCGACCCTTCAATGCCTCTTTAGCCACCAACAATTCTTGAGGAAACTCATCCACGTTCGCTGTAATTAAATGATTAGGAATTATATCTTTGATAAAATCAAACCAATATTCAGATAACTTTGTTAGAATTGTTCCCTTTTGTGGAATGGCTGTAGGCAAAACAACATCAAAACAAGATATTCTATCAGATGCCACCATAAGCAACTTATCTTGATATTCGTAAATTTCACGAACTTTACCTCTTCGAGAAAATTTTAAATTAGGTATATTTTTAATTTGATCAGCTAAATCTGTCATTAAAGACTCCTTTCGTATTTACTTAAGCAATATACAACTTTTTAACAGCATTACAATATCTTTAATCTTTTTTTTATCTATCTGTGGGGACGTTCTGGCTATTTACTGGCAGGCCTTTTGCCTTGCTTTTAAGGACACTTCTGCCACAACCCTATTAATTGCAACAATTTATCTAAAAACGTGTAAGTTCAAGCCTCTAGCGCAACACTTTACCTGTTATAATAACGGGGAAAGGAGTTGCTTATGGCTAAATATACTAGATTAACTTTTATTGAGCGTGAAGAAATCAGCCGACAATTAGC
>JAVCCJ010000129.1 GCA_030765585.1 Candidatus Zapsychrus exili
AATTATTTGAAAAATAATTCATTTCGAGGAGCAAAGCGATGAGAAATCAATATAATTAAAGATCTCTCACGTTTGTTCGAGATCCTCATAAAATTTCTATGAAATTTTATTCGGAGGGGTGTCTGAGTGGTTGAAAGAGCACGCTTGGAAAGCGTGTGGCTGTCGCAAGATGGCTCGAGAGTTCGAATCTCTCCTCCTCCGCCATTTTTATAATATAAAATTGGCGGAGATTGGCAACCTATTTAGATTTAGCGGAAGTTGCCAATATCGTTAATTTTGCATTACAAACGGATTAACGGGATTGATAGTTTTTCTAATGCTCGAATGTGACTATCGATACCGCTTTGCTTCGGAGAAGAGATGAGAATTTATTCGTATGCAATTATTCATTTAATTTTTAGATAAAATTGCATCCTGCGAGCGAAAGCGAGTAGAATCTCTCCTCCTCCGCCAGTTTTGCTTGCAAAACTGGCGGAAATCAATGGCCTCATTTCAAAGAAGAGAGAGCAGTTTAAGTTAAAAGAGTTACTATGGATATTGAAAAATTCTGGAACAAAGCATTAAAAAATACTGAAATAATAAGATCTCGCATACAGGCTCTTGGAGTTAATTCAGAGACGCATGTCCCATATATCTTATTGTCTGAGTCAACTATAAACATTGGCGATACAATAGTCAGAAAGGGCGAGGTAGTGGTCGAAAAACCGTCGCTTATAGTCCCGCCTCATAATCCTCAATTTGAAGGATTTGATTTTGATGCAGAAGATACCGTTAATCAAAATTCGCTTATAAACTTCTTATTGGTACGTGGCGTAAGCATACCATCTTTACGTTATGATAATAAAACACATTCATTAGATGTATTCGAAGGAAAATTATCCGCTGCTATTAAAAGCTATAAAGAAGATCTTAACAAACAAGAGAATGTGAAGTCAGGACTTATTGCAGGTCCTGAAGACTGCTGGCAGTTTTCATTGCTTATTTTTATATGTTCTCAAATAGCCCGTAATGCAGATAATGACATAAGAAAACTTTTAGAAAAACATAAACAAGGCGAACAATAATATTATGAAAAAAACAATTATCTTTTTGTTATCAATAGTGTTCTTAGTATCGATTTCTTCTTTATCTTTTTCAAGTGAGATAAAAACTTCAAAACATATATTAGAAAATGGCCTTACAGTATTAATAAGTGAAATGCCTTCAAAAGAGGTAGCTTCGCTGTATGCTGTTGTCAAAACAGGTTCTGCTACAGAAGGGAAGCTTTTAGGAAGTGGGATATCACATTTTTTAGAACACATGCTTTTTAAGGGCACAGATAACCGCAAAGTGGGTCAGATAGCTTCTGAGGTAGGAGCTTTGGGGGGTACTATAAATGCATCAACAAATAAAGATTTAACAAAATATACTATAACCATTGGTTCTGAGCATGTAGATAAGGCTTTGGATATATTGTCTGATATGTTGATGAATTCATCATTTGATTTAGAAGAATTAGAAAAAGAAAGAGAAGTGGTAATAGCTGAAATAAGAAAGCATACTGATAATCCTGATTGGATATTAGACGACATAGCATTTAGTAACGAGTACATAGTGCATCCCTACAAGCATCCTATTATAGGATATGAGAATCTTTTGTCTAAAGTCTCAAGAGAGAATCTTTTAGAGTATTATAAGACTTTCTATTCTCCGAATAATATAGTTCTTTCGATTGCTGGAGGAATAAAAGAGAATGATGTGATTGAAAAGGTTGAAAAATATTTTGGGGAATTTGAAAGGTGCTTAGACACTATTAGAAATTTGCCAGAGGAGCCAGAACAGATAAGTCAGAGATACTATGAGACAAGCTATCCGACAGATGTCGCAAGGTTAGTTATGATGTATTCAGGCACAGGTTTGTTGCATAAAGATTTGTATGCTCTAGATGTGCTCGCCACTATTTTAGGTCAAGGCGAAAGCTCACGTCTATATTTAGATATTTTTAAGAAGCAGGGTTTAGTATATTCTGTTTCTGCGTATAATTATACTCCTTATGGCAGAGGCTTTTTTGAGATACAGGCATCACTTAGCGATGAAAATATAGATAGAGCAAGACAAGAGATTTTAAAACAGATTGATATGGCTAAAGAGGGCGGCATTACTGAAGAAGATTTAAATAGAGCTAAAAAAAGAATGATAAGTAGTTATGTTTTAGATAGGCAATGGCCATATCAGGTAGCTCTATCATCAGCGCTTGATGAGGTATTTACAGGAGATTATAAATTTTCTAAAAAGTATTCTGAGCATATAGATAGCATTTCGTTAGATGATATAAAGAGTATGGCAAATAAATATTTTAGAGATGATAGATTGACAACAATTGTAATGAGAACAAAGCCAAAAGAAAAAGACGATGTTAAGATTGAAGAAGCGCAATCAAGCGATATAAAAAAACATAAATTAAAGAATGGAATAACAGTTCTTATAAAAGAAGATCATCCTTCAAAAATAGTGTCTATGTTAATAGCTTCAGAGGGGGGACTTAATCAAGAGCCTAAAGGACTAGAAGGCTTATCAAATTTAACAGCTACTATGTTCACGAAGGGAACAAAAACAAAGACTGCTGAAGAAATATCTATGTTTGCTGAGTCATTAGGCATTAGAATAGGCGGTTTTTCTGGAGTAAATAGTTTTGGCATCTCCCTTGAGTGCATATCTTCCGATTTTAAAGAGGCATTTGATCTTTTGGAAGATGTTGTTAAAAATCCGATATTTAAGCAGGAAGAATTGGATAAATTGAAAGAAACATCTAGGGCAAGTATTATGAGAAAGCAGGATAGTATTTTTTATATAACGTCAAAGGAGCTTAAGAAAAATTTATTTAAAGGACATGCGCTTAAAAATGAAATAGAAGGAAGCCTGGAGTCTATAGATATGATAAAGCAAAAAGACTTGATAGACTTTCATAATAGCTTATTAACGCCTGGCAATATTGTTATATCTATTTTTGGAGATATTAAAGAGGACGATGCCTTAAAACTTATCGACGATACATTTGGAAGTATTAAGTATAAAAATGTTGATTTAAAAGCGGGTAAAGCAGAAGAGATAAAGAAGGCTGTTTATAAGGAAGTATTTGAAGATAAAGAACAGTCTATGGTTATGTTCGGTTTTCAGGGCAGCAGTTTTGAAAGCAAAGATCGTTGGGCCCTTAAGGTGCTATCAAATATATTGGGTGCATCTTTTAACGGAAGAATATTTTCAAATATTAGAGATAAGATGGGAAAGGCGTATTCTTTGGGAGGTGGTTTTATTCCAAGCAAAGATTTAGGATTTGTTTATTTGTACGCTATTACGTCGAAAGAGGAAGTGGAAGATGTAAAAGGGCTTATTGAGAACGAAATAAGAAAAATACAAGAAGAAGAGGTAAATCTGCTAGAGTTAACAAATATAAAAGAATATATAAAAGGATCATTTAAATCTGGTCATCAGGTAAATTCTGCATTAAGCTTTAGAAGCAATTTGGATGAATTATACGGATTGGGATTTGATAACTATAAGAATCATGACCAGAATATTGAAAATGTTACATCAAAAGATGTTAAAAGAGTTGCAAGCAAATATTTAGACCTTAACAAAGCTGTTATTGTTACAACTAAACCTCAAAACAATAAATAGTTTATATTTTTTCAATAGCCAAAATCGGTTTACAACAGTATTAAACGATGTTAAAGTATAAAAAACGTAAACGTAAGGTATGTCACAAGATATGGATAAAATAAGACTTTTAGAATTAGAAGATAGAATAGTTAATGCTCTTTTGGGAAAGATGACTCTTCTTCAACCCCAGAAAGATAAGGAAGATCTTGTTACAAATGCCCTTAATGAAATATTTGAAGGTGAGGAATTTTCAGATATTAAAAGCGAGTTATCTAAAGAATCAAACAGAGTTATCTTCGTTCAGGATTTTCTTTCCTACGGAATAGTTACCGAAATATTATGCGATATGAATGTAGAGGATGTTACTGTAAATAATTTGAAACCTATCTATATGCATCATAGTCAAAAAGGTTTTGTCTCTACAAATAAAAGTTTCTCAAGTCAAAAAGAGGTAGATCTTTTCGTAAGAAAGCTATTGCTTTTTTCTGGAAGAAGCAATCTTACTAAAATAATGAATTTGGAATTACCAAATCTTGAAGGAAGAGTTAATATCGCGCTTTCAACATTTGGCCCGCAAATTACGATAACAAAAGCAAAGGTCACACCTTTAAGTATAATAGATCTTATTAGGCTTGGAACTATGTCGCATGAAGTTGCTGCTCAGTTGTGGATTTATTTAGAAGGTCTGGCTATAAGACCAGCTAATATAATGATAGCAGGCGGACCAGGGGTTGGTAAAACAACGCTATTAAATTCGCTGCTTAGTTTTATACCAAGTGCAGACCGTATTGTTGTAATTGAAGACACGCTTGAGTTAAATACATTTTTAGAAGAAAGTTGCTCAAGGCTCGAGAGCGATGATGAATTGACCATGGCTGATCTTGTAAAGAATGCTTTGCGCATGAGACCAGAAAGAATAATCGTAGGTGAGGTTCGTGGCGAGGAAGCGAAGGATATGGTAACAGCCTGTAATGTTGGTAAGTATTGTATGGGAACAATTCATGCTTTAACTTCAAGAGAAGCTATTATAAGGCTTCAAAACGAACCTATGAATATCCCAGAGATGTTGATTAATTTGATAGATGTTTTTATTGTTCTTAAGAGATATCATGTTAAGGATAGAATTTTCCGAGTGATTGATGAGGTAAGCGAAACAAGCGGAATGGAGCAGGTAAAGATATTGCTTTCACAGGTGTATAAATACGATTATGACGCTCTTAGCATGAGACAGATTAATCCTAGTACGGTTTACAGGGATAGATTAAGTCAACAGTCAGGCTTGACGCCAAAAGATATAATTAAAGAGCATATGTTAAGAACATTTTTGCTTAAGAAGCTAGATGAGCGTAACATTATAACAATGAAGGAAGTTGGAGCGTTTTGTCAGGCTTATGCTAGAAACTCAAACAATGCAGTAGCGTCTATGGGAATGGACCGCGAAGACCTATTAAAAAGAATAAATTTATAAATAATATTATAAATTTAGCATATCCTACCAAATTAAAATCCTACAAAAGCCCCTTTACAGTGTTTCGTAAATCTGCTATAAAATTAGCAGCAGTTTAAGAATTTTTATGCGCCTGTGGCTCAATTGGATAGAGCATCTGTCTACGGAACAGAAGGTTGGAGGTTCGAGTCCTCCCGGGCGCGTTTATAAAATATATTTAATTGGATAAGCGTTTTATGAAAAACAGCCTCTCTAGAAATAAAATTCCCCCTCTTAGTCCTTTTCCTAAAGAATTAGAACTTTGCAACACTATATTAGATCGCATAGGCGATGAAGTTATGGTTATAAATAAAGATGGAAAGATTGTGCATATAAATAATGCTGCTGCAAAAGGTTTGGGGTACTTAAAGGAGAAGATTATAGGTAAGAGTGTAGTAAAATTTTTAAAAAATAAAATTAGCGAGAAGAAGTGGAAAGAGACAGCTTTTATCGAAATAAAGAAAAAGAAAAAGCCGGTATCTTATATTGTGGAAAGAATTGTAAAGGGCAAAAATATACGCTCAATTGATGTGACTGCTACTTATATGAAGTATGCAACAGAAGAGTATATTTTATCGGTTGCTCGTGATATTACAGAAAGACTGGAAATTCAAGAAAAGCTTAAAGAGTCCGAAGAACTTCATTCAACTCTTAGCGAGCAAGCCAGAGATGGCATAGTAACTTTCGATTCTGAGGGAAGTATTGTTTATGCTAATAAAGCATCTGAAGGATTTACAAAAGTTTCTTTGAGTAAGTCAAAGGGGTCTAATTTTATAAAGTTTGTTGCAAAAGATTCTTTGTTAAAATCCTTAGGCTTTTTTAGAAAAGTCAAACGAGGTATACCTGTAATTGCAGAAGAGATAAACCTTGTAGACAAGGATGGCGTTTCTGTCCCTGTTGAATTTACAGCATCTCCTATTTTAAAAAAGGGAAAAGTTGTCAACGTACACGTTATTATTAGAGATATAAGCAGGCGTAAACATCTCGAGGAACTTGTGCGAGAGTCTGAAAAAATGAAGGCGCTTCGCGATGTTATAGCTGGCACAACTTATGAGGTACAACACCCCCTAAAAGGAGTCTTTGATCAATGTCAAAAGTTGATAAAGAAATATGGGAAAAGAGATTTTGAATATGTAGGCTTTAAAGAGTTTAGGGATATTATTGATACTTTAAAAGTTGTAAGAGATCAATCAAAGAAATGTTTTGAGGTAACAGAAAAGCTACTTAGTTTGAACAAAAGAAAAGTTGGACTAAAAGAAGGTTGTTGTAATGTAAATGAGATTATTGAAGAAACTGTAAATATATCTAAGCATCATATTGAAGAGGCTGGTGTTAAGCTAAAATTGAATTTGACCAAGAAAATACCAATGGCAGTAATTGGACAGGTTGAGTTCAATCAGATTATTGTAAATGTTCTTACTAATGCTGTTCAAGCTATGCCCGCAGGAGGAAAAGCTATAATAAAAACTTCTTACCAAAAAAATAAAAATGCTATTCTTGTGGAATGTTCTGATCAAGGTGTTGGTATTCCAAAAGAAGAGCTATCTCGCATCTTTGATCCATTTTTTACTACAAAATACGGTTCAGCAGAAAAAACTTCTGGACTTGGGCTTTCAATTGTCCATTCTATTATAAAAGCTTATAATGGAGAAATCTTTGTAAGTAGCACATTAAGAAAAGGTACTGTTGTGCAGATGTTTCTTCCTAGATGTAAAACTAAATGTAAAAAGTAAGTAATTTCTTTGGATTTCCATAAATGACAGATACTTTAGACATGCAACATGTTTTTTTTATGCAAGAGGCTTTAAAGCAAGCAAAGCAGGCAAGAGACAAGGATGAGGTTCCTGTTGGCACTGTAGTAGTGTTTGAGGGCAAGATAATTGCAAAAGCCCATAATCAGGTTGAGATGTTAAAGGATCCTACTGCACATGCTGAAATGATAGCTATAACGCAAGCCACAAGTTGTTTATCTTCTAAGTGGCTTGAAAATTGTAGTATGTATGTAACCATTGAACCTTGTAGTATGTGTGCCGGAGCGCTTGTTTTAGCTAGAATAAAAAATCTTTATTTTGGCGCTGCCGATTCTAAAGCAGGAGCGTGCGGATCAGTAATGAATATTGTCGAGAATAAACAGTTGAATCATAGGGTGGATGTGTTTGGAGGAGTTTTAGCTGAAGAATGCTCTAATTTGATGAAAAAGTTTTTTAAGACAAAAAGATAAACACTTCGCTCTTTACAGTACTAAGAATATCTGGTATAAAATAGGTTCAATTTTGTTAAAGAAGAGGAAATGATTTGTGTTGCACGTATATATTGATTAGTAAGGATAGGTTGCATACATATGTTGGTAGTACGTCTAACATGGATAGGCGTTTTAAAGAACATAATTTAGGTAAAGTTGTATATAGTAAGAAATTTGTGCCATATGATATTTTATATATGGAAGAATTTGATAATATTGTAGAAGCTAGAAGGCGCGAAGAATATTACAAGAGTACTTCTGGTAGGCGCAAAATTAAACATATAATAAGTATTAAGAAGTAATTGGAGAGTCCGCCGTTCATCTTTGATGAATGGCGAGACCTCTCCAAAATTTTCTTCGAAAATTTTGGAGAGGTGCCAGAGTGGTTGAATGGAGCTCACTGCTAATCGCATCTGACCAAGAGTTGTAAACCCTTCTGTTTCTTGCAAATGCGTCTATTACCAATAAGTTACAACAAAAAACCAATGTTATAAACTACCACTTTTTGACACTTTTTATGTCCTCTTAAAACACCGTTTTAGCACAACCCCATTTTTAGTAAAAAACATTTCATCAAAAGTTTTCTGGCAATAAATTTTTAACAAAAAATCAGCTTATAAAATCATCTGAAAATTGATTTTTTTAATCTGACTGTCACAAAGTTCCATTTCTTTGATTCCATCCAATTTGTTCGACGACAAATTTAAATTATTTTAAAAGGAACTAACTGTCAGTCAGCCATTTACGCATAGGTGGTGCTAGAATGGTGCTAAGATGTGCTAAGCAAAAAAATGTTTTTAGGCCTGTATTTAGCGCTAGAAAGAAATTACATAGCACCATTCTTGCACTACTAAAATGCCTGATTGTTGCATGGATTATCAAAAGCTTATTAAATAGCACCGTTATAGCACTATTTTAGTATAATTCTTGATTCTTACATTTAAGAGAAAAATTTGTCATTTTTTTAAGAAGCTTCTATTATGACTAAAAGAACACTATCTGTAATTGTATTGATAGCTTTCTTAATACTGTTTTACAGCAATTATATGGAAATCAAGATATAAACTTGAAAGATGCAAAAGATTCATTGGAAGCTATTAAAGAAATTATTGTGTTGTTAGGCCAGGAGATAGGGAAGCATTAAATCTTGTATTTTATGTTTTTCTATGTTATGCTTTTGTTAAACAATGTTTGTTTAACAATGATGGTTTAACAAGAAGGGGTTTTTGCATGAATCCACCATATACAATTACAAAAGAAATATTAAAGTTATGTGAAGATATATTTCTTATGTTGGGGAAATACGAGGGGTTGGCTTTGCCAACCCCAAAGCCCCAACTTAGGAAACATACTAAGATTGTGACTATTCATTCAAGCCTTGCTATTGAAGGCAACACATTAAGCGTTGACCAAGTCACTGATATTATAAACAATAAAAAGGTTGTTGGGCCTAAAAAGGATATTTTAGAGGTAAAAAATGCTATCAAAGCTTACGATCTCTTAGATAAGTATGAACCAGAGAGCTTAGAATCATTACTTAATGCTCATAAAGTTTTAATGGACGGTTTGGTTGATAATCCCGGCAAACTAAGAAAGGTTAATGTTGGAGTTGGAGGCGAAGGCAAAATTATACATATGGCGCCTAAATTTACAATGGTTCCTGAATTAATGAATAATCTTTTCTCGTTTATGAAGGAAGAGAAAGACCTTACCCCATTAATTAAGTCAAGCATATTTCATTATGAATTTGAATTTATACACCCATTTATTGACGGCAACGGACGTATTGGGAGATTATGGCAATCTGTTATGTTATATAATTATCGTGAGATTTTTGCTTATATTCCGATAGAGACAATTATCCGGCGCCGTCAAATGGAATATTATGAGGCACTTCAAGAGTCAACAAAACAGGGCGAGTCTACTGCATTTATTAAGTATATGCTTGAGATTATTAAAGAGGCTGCTCTTGAGCTGACCAAGAAAGTTAGACCATCAAATCAGCAGACAGAAATCAGATTAGATTTGGCTAAAGAACATTTTAAAGATAAAGAATTTAATAGAGGGGATTATCTTAGAATTCATAATAATATTTCGCCAACAAGTGCAACAAGAGATTTAGCTATTGCTGTTGAAAAAGAGGTTTTGGAAAAGAATGGAGAATTAAATAAGAGAAAGTATAAATTTATTCCTGAAACCATCGATTAGCATATAGAATCAGAAATTCAGAAAAGTGTTGAATTTAGGAAAGCTTATAAAGAAGAGAATGCTAATCTTCAAACAAGACGCAAGAGACCATCTTCTGAATAATGCGAATAGTCGGACAATGAGTGGTGTTAGTTCTTCTTGATTAGCCATTTGTGCGCTATATACTATTATTAGTTAGAGCGGGAACGGCTATTATCCATTTAAGTTACAGTAAAAGGGGAGTGATTAATTTCACTCCCCTTTTTTGAGAGTAAGAAGGAAGAGGCAGTTTGCTGTCACTTTTCAGGTTTTAATCTTGGTAAACTGGAATTTTCCTTTCAGCTGACTGTTTATTTCGGACTTTTGAGCCGTCCGCTAAAAAACTTCCCTCTCTTGGCAAAAGAAAATTCTACATTTTTTTAGCCGTTGTCAAGGGGGTCTAGCGAAGCGGTGCCCTTGACAAAGCGCAAGCGTAAGGCTTTAAAAATGTTATTCTCACAGCCCAAGAGAGGGCAGCTAAAGTTCGCAATATTTACGAGACTATCAGTTTAAAAAGGGAAGCGGTAGAAGCCGTAAGGCGAATAAAATCCGTAAGGCGAAGAGGTTGTAATCCGTAAGGTAAAATCCGTAAGGCGAAGAGGTTGTAATCCGTAAGGCAAGATAAGAGATACTTTTTGGTGTTTTCTTACTTAAAACAGGTGTTTTAATGTGTTACATTAAAAATTTAAGAGTTTTTAAAATAGTTAGATTGAAGAAGGCTTTGATATGAGTAAAAAAGTCCTTCTAGAGAACTATTAGAAGGCCATATGCAGGGCTTATGTTATTGAAATAGATTAAGAGAAAAAGAAGAAATTAATTAGGCTAAAATAATATTAAAGGTTCTTAAAGATATAGTTAGTAAGAAGTATGTTAAGACATAATGATGGAGGAAAAGATTTTATTTAAAATCTAATAGTTTAGGCAGGGTTATTTTAAAGGCTTTTGCGAGCTTATTTAATGTAATTAGGCTTGGACAGGTAGGGTTTTTAGATTCAAGGTATTGAATATTTTTATAAGAAATATCTGCAATTTCCGCAAGCTTCTCCTGCGTTAATCCGTTTTTCTTCCTCAATTCTCTAAGTTTTTTGGAGAACTTCCTAACTACAGCATAATCATCTCTCATACATAAATTATAATACTAACACGCAATCCTTTACACCAAAGCTATTGGGTGCTATAATTTATTCTTAAATTAGTAAAAACACTTTTCAAATGGGTAAGATAAAAATGTTTAAAAAGAAGAATAAATTTAATTATCATAATTTAGCAGTGCCTAGTAAAAGCAAGAAGTATCTTGACCTTGGATGTAAGACTGAGCGTGTTGAGGGAGCGATAGGGGTAGATGTGGACCCCAATGTCAAGCCAGATGTTTTGCATGATTTAAGTAAATATCCATATCCTTTTGAGCCAAACAGTATAGATGGTGTTTTTGCAAGGCATATAATTGAGCATTTAGACGACCCTGAAGGATTCATAAAAGAATGCCACAGAATACTTAAACCACATAGTTTTCTTTATATTGAAACTCCACATTTTTCTAATTATGTAGCTTATTCTCAACCACAGCATAAATTCTTTTATTCTTATTTTATATTTCGCGAATTGTTTGATAAAGCAGATTATGTTGTTGATTTACAAGAGATAACATTCCATAGAAGATTCAGAAGATTGGGAATAAGGAGCTTAGCTAATAAATTTCCACTGGAGTATGAGAGGTTTTGGACATATCTCTTTCCAGCTGAGAATATCAGAGTTGTTTTAGAAAAGAAATAATTAAGATATTTGATTAAGCGGAAAATGGTTTAGGCAACTCATTAATTTGGGTTGCCTTTTTTATTGCCCCTACTTATCATAATTGATATTTAATTACCCTAAGCCCCTACTCGATGTTGTAACCCTACTTTTAAAATATTATAATTGCTATGTATTTTGATGAATTTAGATGGATTTTGACAAATAGTTGGCACAAATCTGGCACAACCTCAGTTTTTTTGTTAAGAAAGCCTTCAAAGAAAGAGAAACGATGTATGAAATGGCTAATGTATTAGGAATAACAACTAATAAATGTGAAGCTTTTTTAAGTAATGTTGAAGATCAGGATAATAAAAATCAGATTCAGAAAAGATTTAGATATTCTCGAGATAGATTTCATAAGAAAATGGCTCGGGGTTAAATGTTTATAAATAGCAAAAAGTGTCAGTTGAAAAGCACCTTTGCCTATTTACAAAAGTCATTATTTTGATATTATGAATTTTCTCATAACATAAATGATATGTTTACTTTATAATTAATAAGGAGTAGATTATTTATATATGAGCTTCCCTTATAATATAGACTACAGTCAAAGAATATTTATGAGATCACATATTAATAAGATCATTTCTTAATTTTGCCCAGTTAAAATATTAATAACTGGGCTTTTTTTGTTTTAACCAGAGACGATAAACGATGAAAGAAAAAATGGCTCTAAAAAATAGAGACGTCGCAAAGCTGAAGAAGTCAGAACAAGAATTTGAGCAGATATTTAAACTCTCTCCGGACATGCTAGCTCTTTGTACTCCCGAAGGAAAGTTCCTGAAAGTCAATCCCTCTTTTGAGAAAGTTCTGGGTTATAAGGTGGGAGAGATTCTTATATTAGGCTGGGCTAAACTCGTGCACCCCGATGATAAGGAAGGGATAAGCAAGGAAGTTGAGAGGCAGTTGAAGGGCCATTCAGTCGCAAATTTTATTAATCGATTTAGATGCAAAGACGGTACATATAAAATACTTGAATGGCAGGCCACATCTTCGATAGATGGTATTGTTTATACCACAGCTCGTAATATCACCGAGCGCAAGCAGGCGGAAGAAAAATTGCAGAAATTTCATACGTTAGTTGACCAGTCGAACGACAGTCTCTATATAATTGATCCTCTACATGGAGAATTTCTTGATGTGAATAAAACAGCATGCGATTTAACTGGATATGCGCGAAATGAGCTTTTACAAATGAAAGTTACTGATTTAGATGCAATATTGCCTGACAATTTTTCATGGAAGAAACATGTAAAAGAAGTAAAAAGAAAAGGTTCTGTATTCCTGGAGGGGTGTCATAAACGAAAAGACGGCACCACATATCCCGTCGAAGTAAATGTAAAACATGTTTCATTACAACAGGAAGATTATATGGTAGCCATAGCGCGAGACATCACCGAACGCAAGGTGTTTGAGGAGGATATACGCCAATGCGGAAAAAAATTCAGACTAACGATGGAGGCAACAAATGATGCTCTGTGGGACTGGAATATTGTAAACAATCAAACATACAGAAATCCCCGCCATGCAACGATGTTAGGATATGACCCGGATGAGTTTTCTTCGGTTCAAATCGAATGGGAAAAAGCAATTCATCCTGATGATCGCGATAGGGTATTTAAAATTATAAAAGAAATTTTAAATAAGGAGTACGTGCAATTTGAGATTGAATATCGACTGCGTACTAAAACAGGTGGTTATATATGGGTTTTAGGTCGCGGGAAAGTTGTAGAACACGCTGCTGATGGTTCACCCTTGCGAATGATCGGTACCAATATCGATATCACCGAGCGCAAGAAGAAGGAAGAGGAAATAAAGAACTTGGCAAAGTTTCCATCCGAGAATCCAAATCCAATGTTACGCATTAGAAAAGATGGCATAGTCTTATATTGCAATAAGTCAGGTCTTCCAGTACTTGATAGATGGAATTCTAAAGTCGGAGAAAAAATTCCAGAGCGATGGTATCATTTAATTGAGGAGGCTTTTAAGCTTAAAGAAGAAGAAGAAGAAGAAGAAGAAGTTAATGGTAAAACTTTTTCATTCGTGATTGCTCCGGCAGCAGGCAAGAATTATGTGAATTTATACGGAAGAGACATTACTAAACGCAAAAAGGCTGAGAATATTTTGAGTGAACAAAAGTTAGCATTAGAGCAAAAGAACATAGCCCTTCAGGAGATGGTAGAATACATGGAAAGGACGAAGACGAAAAATAAAGAAAATATTTCAATAAATGTAGAAGAACTTTTGATGCCTACGCTAAATAAACTCAAAAAACAAGGAGCCTCAGCCAAACTCATTGATTTAGTCGAGAAAAATCTTAATGATCTGGTTTCTTCTTTCGGTCGGAAAATAACACATTTAAATACTAGGCTTACGCCAAGGGAGATTGAACTTTGCGGCATGATTAAAAGCAATTTATCATCAAAAGAAATATCTCAAGTTTTAAATCTTTCCTTAGGTACTATCGTAAAACACCGCCAAAATATAAGAAAAAAATTAAACATTTCTAATAAAAAAGAAAATCTTAGTAGTTTTCTGCAGAACCTTTGATACTCACCAAATGTAGTCCAATACTCTTTTATGCATAAAAGAGTATATTCTCTACCTCTTATCTATCCTTTCTTACCTCATTGCCAACCATACAAGACAGGTGTAAAAGTAAAAGATGAAATACTGTCATTTCAATTGCACCTTACATGTATTTTAAAATTGTCTAAAGTCTCGCTTTTCTAGAAAAGTACGATTAATGGAAAATAACAAAGATAATCAATATGGTACCGCAGAAGTAGTCCGTCAAACAGGTATTACTCCTGAAAGGCTGCGCTATTGGGAAAAACTCGGCGTGGTCCAACCAATATATGCTCAATGCGGATGCAGAAAATTTAGAAAATATTCTAGGAATGATATTCATAGAGCGCTTGTTGTAAAAACATTTGTGGATACAGAAAAATATTCTCTTGAAGGTGCCATGAAAAAACTTTCAGAGGAAGAATAGCTTAAAGGCAGTTGAGTATGAAAAATCTATTTAAAAAAAATATTGTTGAAATCATGAAAACAAAAACCATAGCTTTCGTTCATCATAAAGGGGGCACAGGTAAAACAACATCTTGCCTAAATATAGCTGGATGGTTAGCAAAGATGAAAAAGCAAGTGCTGGTTGTAGATTTAGATCCACAGGGAAATGCCACATCTGGATTAGGGATAGACAGAAGCCAGACCGAAAGTTCAATTGATGATGTGCTTTTTGGGTCAAAGACAATAGAGGAAGTAACCTTAGAAACAAATTCGGGTGTTTACCTAGCACCTTCGTCTTTAGATTTATTGGCTGCTGAAACCATTATGGCTGGCCAAGCTAATAATACGCGCCTATTGAAAGATGCTTTAAAAAATGTGGAAGACTGTTTTGACTACATTTTGATAGATGTCCCCCCAGGTTCAACCCTTCTTATGATTAACGGTATTGTTGCTTCAGAGAACATCATTATTCCATTAGACTCCGGGGTATTTGCCTATGAAACCTTAGAAACTTTAAAAACACTTGTTGTAGATCTTCACGATGAACTTGGAATAGAGACAAACATTATGATGGTTTTTTTAAGGGAATATACGAATTCAATTCTTGAGAATAATCCAACAAATCAAATTAAGAAATTAGTTAAAAGATTTCTAGCTGATAATAATATCCCAAGTGTCAAAATATTTTCAATACCATTTTCAAATAAGATTTTTAAATCACAAATAAAGGGTGCCCCTATTTCACATTATGCTCCTTTTAGTAAAGTGGGAGGAATATATAAAAAAATAGCAAAAGCGATTATTCGTTATGAATATTAAATATCAGAGATTTTCAAATAAGGAGGAATAGAAATGACAGAACCTATTAGAAAACCAGGTAGAAAAGCGTTGTTCACCTCAACAGAAACAGAAGCGCCACAAGCTGTGATGGAAAAACCAACTGTTGGCGCCGGAGATGAACAATTAAGAGAACTTTTAGAAGCGCTTGAGTCAGTAAGAAAGGGTGATTTAACGACGAAATTGAGAAAGGGAGATAGAGATATATACGGTGATTTGGCAGAAGCCTATAATGGCATGGTTGATATTCTCATGTCGTTTAGCGGGGAGGTTACCCGAGTGGCAAAGGAAGTAGGGACAGAGGGAAAGTTAGGTGGTCAGGCTAAGGTGGAAGGTGTGACGGGCATCTGGAGAGACCTTACTGATAATGTAAACACGATGGCAAGTAATTTAACTAATCAGGTGCGAAATGTTGCCAATGTGACTACGGCTGTGGCCAAGGGGGATTTAGGGCAAAAGATTACAGCTGAGGCACAGGGTGAGGTTTTGGAATTGAAGAATACGGTCAATACAATGGTTGACAACTTGAATGCGTTTTCCAGTGAGGTTACCCGTGTGGCAAAAGAAGTGGGAACAGAAGGAAAGCTTGGTGGTCAGGCAGAAGTTCCCGGAGTAGCCGGGACATGGCTTGATTTAACCAATAATGTGAATATCTTGGCCGGCAATCTAACTAGTCAGGTTCGAGATATTGCTAATGTCGCGACGGCAGTAGCCAAAGGAGACTTGGGTCAAAAGATCGTTGTTGAGGCTCAGGGTGAAATCCTGCA
>JAVCCJ010000009.1 GCA_030765585.1 Candidatus Zapsychrus exili
ACTCTTATTACACTTATTGCACTTATTGAATATGCCCTATACCAAGGTAGGCAAAATTTTAAACCTAAAGCCAAATAAGGAAGCCACCTCAGAATAACTAGGCATCCTGTTATTCTTAAGATAAAACTTCCTTATCTTCTCTAATCTATTACTAATCTTATCCTCTGACATAGTAATTATATTATAGTGTACGAACGTTTACTTGTCAAGGGGAGAAGTTATCTGGGTGCAGTTACAGTAATTCGAACTGTTCCATCTTTTAGTGGCTTATATTTAAATACAGTAATATCAACACCCTTACCATGCTCTACTGCCTGCAATATAGCCCTTGAAAATTTAATAGCTAAATCTTTATCTTTTGGTTCAAATCTTATTCCTAGGGTTTTATTATCAGGTTTTCCACCATATACTTTAGTTGACACGTAGGCAAAACTTTTTCTTTTTCTTTCCATAATTAATTTTCTCCTTTGAAAAAATCAACTCCTAATAAACTAAATTCATCATTCATATTAACAGCAATTGATAATTCTTTATCAATGGACCCTATTGAAATTTTTCTTTTTACTATCGAACAAGTTATTAATCTGTTAGCTGTAGAAAAAGTTTGCGTTTTGAGATTACTAAAATTTTCATTTTTTTTGCTACTCTCATTAAACGTTTCGTAAAATTTTGTTAGCCCAGTGGTAGCCAACGACTATTTCGTAAAACTTAACATATTATATTCCAATACTTTCTACTCATTGACCTTCAGGTTCACTGCCTGATGTAAATTAATCCTTTTTTTTACACAAAGGCTTTTGGCCAACCACCATAAGTATCAATAATTTTATCTACCTCGGACATTAGACCAGATGTTTCGCTCAGCAAGACAATAATTTTTTGATAATGTTCTATTTCTTTCTTAGATAACTGGCGACCCTTGCGACTCTTAAGCCATTTCTCACAAACTTGATAGCCACCAATATAAAAATTCCAAATTTCTCTGGATACACCCTTAAAACCAACTGACTTGTCTTTGTCAATACACACCATATCATTTGACCAAGAAATTCTTTCAACCTCGGTACTCTTCCCACTAATAAACTTTGTTACATAATTATTGAGTTTAGATGATTTCATCAGATGTAAATCGACAAGATCGCTTCCAATCTTCGCCATTTTTTGAAACAACTCCAAACTACTTGTCAGAGGTAACCGAGGAAAGTCAATCTTCAATGATTCCACATAACGGTTCCGATAGCTAGGGCTATGAAGCGCACAGTAAATATAATTAAATATATCTTCAGCCGTTAAACTATGAGGAATTCCGGTGACATTATCCTTTGTTAGTCTTAACTTATTTGCAAGTAAATCAAGAAAATGTGGAGTAAAATTCGTAAAATCTCCTAAATTCAGATCTGTTTTTTTTGATTGCAAATGAAGTGGAAATGCAAATGCATTATTCGATGTTTTGGACGAAAGAAGTATAACCTCCGAAAGAGTATCACTTACAAGAACATGGTGGAAATCTTCGCCTTTCGTCATCCGTGAAGTTATAAGAGCTAGGTTTTTTCCATCCACCATGTGTTGCATTACTGGCCATGCCCTACCCCAAATCAATGACTCATGATAGAAAACTGGACGAATATCAAAAGGCCTATAAAGAACTTGCTGAATATAGGCTTTTAGATTTTTGACACTTTTAATTTTTGCGCGTGCTCGTGCAATATTCCAACCCTTCTTCAATGGGATACCGAGTGATTTACATGTTGCTTCGTCATTTAGTTTAGAATCACGAAAAGCTTTGGCACGTTCCAATATTGGTTCAGGTGTAAAATCTATGACATAAGAATCTCGAGCAGTAATCATCCCAATACTATGTAACTTAAAGATTTCTGTAATTTTTGGCCAAGATGTATATTCAGTAAAGCCTTGTTCTGATAATGTGCGAAAGAGAAATAATTCAGAATCACATGCAACATTTTTCCAAGAATGGCTACTACAATTGTTTGATCGAAGAAATGGATATTTATGATCCTCCCTGTCTCCCCAAAGATCATTCTTAAAAATTTTATTGTTAGGAGTACTTTTTATTTTTCCTTTTAATCCAATAAATATGGCAACCCCTGTATCTTTAATATCAAAAACATTCTGATCATTAGAACCGTCTTTTGCTTTTTCTCCTCGATTTACATTACCGTGTAAATCGAAAATCCAAATTTTACGAAAATTGTTAAGAAGAGACCAGCGAACTCCGCGGAGCGTCGGGTTATCAACAAAGCCATGGTTGCAAATCATTCCGCAGATACCTGTAGTAGCGAAATTCAATCGGTCCTCCGCAAAAGCGAGAAACTTAATATAATCATCTTGCAAGTTTTTCTCCAGCTGAAGCGCCCCACGTTCCTTAATTTTTACACCATCAATATATTTGAATCGACCTACCAACGCACGCGTTTGTTCAGTCAGATTCGCCGAATGCCCTGAATATGGCGGATTTCCAACAACAACTGTTATTGGAACTGTACTTTTCACAATATTAGATTCTTCAGCTTCCCGAGATAAAAACTGAGCAAATAAAGTCCCACTGTATTTATGGGGTGGTTCAAGTGTATTAGTTAAAAAAATATTTAATCGTTCATGCCCTTTAAACTCATATCTCGTATCTTGAAGTGTCATTGCCAATTTCATATGAGCAACAGAATATGGCGCCATTTTTAATTCAAATCCATATAATCTGGGCAACAAATGTTTGGGAACATATGTGTTCCAACGCACATTAATCTCTTCAGCAAGGCTTCCTTCTTCTCTCCATTTTTGATTAAGATTGTCATATATTTTCAGTATTACATGTTTAAGAAAAGTACCTGTTCCTGTAGCAGGATCAAGAACTTGGACAAATGGCTCTCTTGCAAGTTTTTTTCCTTCTTTACTATTTTTTCGCATACCTTCAGGCATTTTAATCTTGCCCTTTTCCAACAATTCACCCCACGTTGAAATATCAGCTAAGCCATCTGGGCATCCAAAATCATTTTTTAAAAGATGATCAACTGAATTAACTATATACGAAACCACGGCATCTGGAGTATAAAATTCACCTCTCCTAATCTTCTGCTTTGCATCATATTCTCTCATAAATCCTTCATACAAATGAATAACTGGGTCTTCTCCAGGCTTTTCTTTTCCAAAGTCATCCTGAATAGCTGTTGTATCAGTGTTATTTAGAAGATCAACTAACTCATATATCCCCAGATCATCTAGACTTATTTTGCCCTCTTTCTCTTCTTGGAAACTCAAACACTGACTTAATAAATTCTTTAGAAAAGGATTCGTTCTTGGAATATTTCTTACAATTTCCCATATATGAAGGTTGTCATCATCATCCATACATCGAGCTGAGAACAGGCCGTAAGAAATCGTCTGTGCATACATATCTGCAAAATCGTCTTCTGTTAAATCATGAATTAAAACTTTTTTAAAATCTTCATACAATTTATGTAGTGGTCCATCTTCTAACTCTATTTCTAATACACTTAAAATATGCCGCCTAATTCTTTTAGCACATCTTGCTAATTCTATTGCGAGCTGTGGCGATGTTTTGACAACATATCGATGTTCTAACTTAAAGGCAGACTCCCACTGTTGTCTCCATTCTTTAGAATCATTAGAATCTGCGGGCCATTCAAGTCTGGACAAGCTGCATTCAACAGCTTTCACATGTCGATCTGTATCATGTTGATCCCAAGATATTGCTTTAATTTCAGGCAATCCTTTTTCTTTTTGTATAAAATGTACAATGGAAGTTCCTTTTTCTTCTCCTGATCCAAAAAAGGATATAAAAATCAAATCTGACATTTTCCATACAGGTTGATTAGGATTTTGTCTTCTTTTTTTCTCAACAAATTGTCTTAAAATGCTCCTCAAAAGAACTACTGGAAGCTTATTCTTTGAAAAATCGATATAAAATATTCCCCAAGGCCAATCAGAAGCTGGAGGTCTTAACTGCTTAATTATTATGGAAGTGCTATCTGAGGATTTGATAATCCCAAGTTCTTCGGGATCATAATCAAATGTAATTTCTTCTTCACTAGACTCTGGATCTATTGGCCAATTCAATTCATCGCAAAAATAAGTAAGCAATGATTTAAAGCTTTTAATATCTTTAATTCCCTTGGCTATTGTTGGCATCTTAACTAATCTCCATCCACGCTCTTAATCTGGGCTTTATGCCAATGGGAGCTTGTATTTCTCGCAAAAATGGATCCAAAACTTTCTTTTCAAAATTCCCTTTAATTTCGACTAATTGAAGCTTGTCGTCCGATACTTTTCTAGGGGTTCCCTGCGGTGTGTGAACAATATCAACTATTCTTTTAATATTTTCCGTAACTTCATTAGCTTCTGTGTTGTATAAATACCACCGTACATAACCTGACTCAATAAGCCATTCTCCGTTTGCATTCTTGCTTGGCAGTTCATAACAGAAAAACACATGTTTAGATTCAATCTCTTGTTTTTCTTTTCCACTAAAGAGTCTCAATGGATAATTGTTTAATTTTTGTGCAATTTCAGGATAATCCCTAAGAAACCTTTGATATTCCAGCCGCATTTCCTCCTCAACTGTAATAGCCCCTTCATAAATGTTGTTAAATTCCCTCAAAGACTCATAGTCGTCTTCCGGCGTAAGCAACTGTCTTCCTTCAATTCCAAGAGTCTTAGATATTCTCAATGTTTTATCTGTAACTCGTTTATAAAGCGTCAAAACATCATTCAATTCATCTGGCGGAAGAAAATTCCAAAATCTTACTTTCCCCCTAAGCTCAGCAACCTCAGGATGGCTTTTCACTAAATTCTCCTCAACTGCGGCATCAAATCTACGATCAACACGGCCTATCCTTTGCATAAGCCTGACCGGATTCCAATGAAGATCATAATTAATCATTAACGAGGCATCTTGCAAGTTTAAACCTTCTGCCAAAATATCAGTTGCCACTAATACTCTAATTTCTTTTCTCTTGTTTTCTTTTAAATACTGAGAAGAGTAGCCATTATAGTAAGGTGAAAAATTCTCAATAATATCACCATGATTTCTACCATCTGAACTATCGATTTCATCCACATTGTCTATTCCAGCATTCTTTAATTCTCGCTCTATATAATTTGCAGTGTCCTTAAACTCCGTAAAAATTAATACTTTCTGCTTTTGTAAATCCTGATCATTTCTCATTAAATTAATAAGAGCTTGGATTTTATCATCCTGTTCTGGCTTAAATACTTTCAGGTCAATTAAAAACGTAACCAAAAGATTTAAATCTTTAAGTGTTAGTTCAATAATAGTGTCCATATGATAATTTTGAGGATCAACGATTAATTTTTCAACCTTAAGCTTTAATTCTTCTTGAATAACATCTTCATCAGCGTCCTCTTCATCCTCTGTCTCCGGAGATTTAACTTGTTTTATCCATTTAAGTATTTCAGTGTGTTTTATTTGACTTCGCCAATGCTCAGACTTCTTGCGATCATGCAACTCAACAAAGGCTAATAATTTTAACAACAAATTAATACATGATTG